>DAOUAS010000228.1:0-7411 GCA_034433295.1 Anaerolineales bacterium
GTGAGGAATTCCACGTACTTCCATGCTGCATCCGCGTTGGGGGAAGTGGCGGCGACAGAGAAGCCCATCGAGCCGTTGATGGATGCGCTGGTTGCGCCAGAGCCTTCGAAGGCGGGCATGAGCGACATCTTGATCTTACCTGTGACCTGGGACTCGTCTTTGTTGAAATTGACGAGGTCATACATGTAGGTCCAGTTCACGGCGTAGGCGGCTTTGCCCTGTGAGAACACGTTGCGGACATCCTCTTCCACGTAGGAGATAGAAGCGGGATTGGTGTAACCATCATCGATGGTTTGAATCATCCAGTTCAGGGTCTTCACGCCGATTTCGTTGTTGAAGGCGGGAGCGCCCTTGTCATCCACGAGGGAACCGCCGTTGCCATAGAGCAGGATGACCCAGTCACAGATGGCGGCTTCGTACTGTCCCCACGACCAGACGATGGGATATTCGACAATGCCCTTTTCCTTCAAGACCTTTGCCTGGGCGAGCAGTTCCTCCCAGTTGGCGGGCGGAGCGTCAAAGCCAGCCTGCTTGAGCATGTTTTCGTTATAGAAGAAGTATTTCTCATCAAGCAGCCAGGGCATGCCATACACCACGCCGTTGACGGTGGTGATGTCCCATGCGGCGGGGAAGATCTTATCCTTCATGTCCTGGTTGATGCGTTTGGTCACATCCAGGGTGTAACCAGCCTTGCCGAATTCCGCGTACCAAATGTCGTCGGCGAGGAAGACATCATACGCGGGTGGATTGGATGCCATGGCGGTCGTGATCTTGTCGTGCAGGGCATCGTAGGCGACATATTCGATCTCGACTTTGATATCGGGATTGGCTTCGTTGAACTCATCGACGATGGCGTTCATTTCGTCGACGGTCGGACCAGCCTGCTCCATGGTCAACACGCGGATGGACACAGGTCCAGCCGGTTGCTTGGGTTGACAACCGGTCACGCTGGCAAACAGCATCAGGGCAACGATCACAAATAACATCGAACGGAATGCTTTCATCTTTTTCTCCTTTTGAATCAATTTGAATATACTTTTTCCAGCAGACGGAATAAGATTTTTTTCGGCGCCTCTTTTGAGGTTTTTTTACTCTACGCGTTGAAAGTGAAAATAGAATTCACTTCTATCGCCATTGGAAACCGACCACGCATATTCCACAGGTTCGCCGCCCGGGGTATATGCAATGATCTCGCTCAGAAGCGCGGGGATGCCAGCCCTGGCGTTCAGGTAACGCGCCTCTGTTGCGGTCAACGTAACCGGCTTGATGGTGTGATCCAATGCTGTGATGTTGACGTTGTACTTGTCGCTCAAGATCTTGTACAACGATTCCCCCTGCGACCAGTCGAGATTTTCCAAATCGGGGAAGCGCGCCGTTGACAGGCAGGCGGTCTCGAGCAGGATTGGAACAGCATCTGCCATGCGAACACGGGTAATCTCGATGATTGGGTCCCCCTCCTGAATCTTCAAAGCGCGCGCGACCTTATCTGTGGCATTGGTCAAGTTCTGTCCGATAAACCTGCTGCCTGGCTCCCTTCCAATCGACCTCATCTGTTCGGTGAAACTCAGCTTGCCCGCCGCTATGGTCGCCATGGTTGGCTGGCGGACAAAGGTGCCGACCCCGTGTTTTTTCTCCAGCCAGTTCTGGCGGACAAGTTCATCCAGCGCGCGCCGCACCGTCAGGCGGCTCACGCCATACAACTCGGCCAAATCCCACTCACCAGGCATTGCCTCGCCGGGCTTGAGGTGTCCATTTACAATCAGGTCGCGCAGGTTGCGTTCGATCTGGTCATAGAGGGGCAGTTTGCTATGGAGGTCTATCTTGAAAAGGCTGTTTTTCATAGATATATAGATGTCAATACATCTATTATTATAAAGACTTTTATTTCCGAGTCAAGTGGTGTTTACGACGAAACAGCACTTCCCGCCAGCCAGCCTGTTGTCCACGCAGATTGAAAGTTGAATCCGCCCGTCACCCCGTCGATGTCGAGTACTTCGCCCGCAAAGAACAGGCCAGACACAAGACGGCTTTGCATGGTTCTGAAATCCACCTCGTTCAACTTCACGCCGCCGCAGGTGACGAACTCTTCCTTGAATTGCCCCTTGCCTGAAATCTCGAACCGCCCCACGGTCAATTCTTCAGCCAGCTTCCTCAACTCAGCCTTCGAGATGTCCGCCCAATTTTTCTCGCCGACAAACTGGGTCAACTGCTTCCACAAGCGGAGCGGGATTTGCGAGAAGGCTGGGTGAGCACCGATTTTCTTGCGCACGTTTTCGTGCCAGTCTTTGTTGCGCTGCAAAACCTCCAGCGTGGCATCCAACCGATGGTCGCCGAGCCAGTTGACGGTGAGTGAAGCGCGGTACTTTTTCTCGAAGAGAATCCGCGCGCCCCAGGCGGAAAGTTTCAGCACGGCGGGGCCGCTTAATCCCCAGTGGGTGACCAGCAACGCCCCACGCTGGGTTAGCCCTTCCATTTTCAACCTGACATCGTCCAGCGAAACGCCCGCCAACCCGTGGAGCCGTTTGTCTTTGACGTTAAACGTGAACAGGGAAGGCACAGGCTCTTCGATGGAATGTCCGAGCGATTTGAGCATCTCCCAAACTTTGGGATTACTTCCTGTGGTGATGACCAACCTTCGAGCGTGGACCTCTTCACTAGCCGAAGTGTTGCGGACCTCAAGCCCGAATCCGTTCATCGGGCTTTTCTCCACCCTCAGCAGGGACATGCCCGTCCGCACTGTCACACCTGCTTGCTTTGCCGCCTCCCGCAGACAGTTTGCGATGGTCTCCGATTTGTCCGTGACAGGGAATATGCGCCCATCGGCTTCGGTTTTCAACTTCACGCCGCGCGCCTCAAACCACTTGACTGTATCTTCGGGTTGGAAGCGGGTGAATGCTCCTCGCAATGCCGCTCCGCCTCGCGGATAAAAATTGACCAGTTGCGCAGGGTCGAAACAGGCATGGGTCACATTGCACCGTCCGCCGCCAGAGGCAAGAATCTTGCCCAATGTTTGATTGGCTTTTTCGATGATCGACACCCGCAAGCTTGGATTCAACTCGGAGCAGCGAATCGCCGCGAAGAAGCCCGCCGGGCCGCCGCCGACGATGACCACATCCCAATTTTGATTCGACATGGAGGCATTGTACCGCCGGACGCCAATTGTGATGAAACGAAAAGCCTTCCCTTGCGGGTGTTGACAAACACCAAAAACCGAGAGCAAGGGTCCCACCCTACTTGAGCAATCTGGTCAATTCTACGGCGGACATGGGGTGACTCAACAGAAACCCCTGCACATTGTCGCATAATTGCGAACGCAGAAACTCAAGTTGCTCGTTTTTTTCCACACCTTCAGCCACCACTTCCAGTCCGAGTGAACGCGCCATCGAGATGATGGCTGTGACAAGGGATTCGTTCTTTTTGTTGAGGCGTATATCCTGGATAAAGGACTGGTCGATTTTCAGGACTTTGAGCGGGAAGCGTTTCAGATAACTGAGGGAAGAATACCCGGTACCAAAATCATCGAGCGAGGCAAGCACGCCCATATCGTGAAATTCCTGCAGGATCTTCATGGTGTATTCCATGTCGCGAACGGCAAGGGTTTCCGTAATTTCGAGGCGCAAGCCGTCGCTGGCAAGCCCGGTTTCGGAGAGGATTTGGGCGACTTTTTCCACCAGACCTCTATCCTGGAATTGACGAGGCGATATGTTGACGGCCCCCCAGAATTTGGGACGCCCCGACTCCCTCCACACCTTGATCTGGGAACATACCGTCCGCAAAATGAATTCCCCGATGGGCAGGATGTAACCGCTATCCTCGGCAATGTGAATGAATTCGTGCGGCGCAAGGATGCCGCGCCGCGGGTGCATCCAGCGTACCAGCGCCTCCACCCCAACCGTTTCGCCGGTAGCAAGGGATATGATGGGTTGATAATGAATCAGCCACTCCCTGCGTTCGACAGCGCGCTTCAGGTCTCCCTCCATTTGAATGAGTTCTATGGCGCTGACATGCATGGTTTCGTCGAACAATTGATGGCGGTTTCCCCCCGATACCTTTGCGCGATACATGGCCAAATCCGCGTCGCGCAGGAGGTCCCCTGCCGAAGAATAGCCGGGTTTATACAGGACGATCCCGATGCTGGCGCTGGTGGAACGTTCCACTGCGCCCAGCAGGGTGGTCGTCATCAATTGGGTCTGGATTCTCTCTGCCACACGGTGAACATCGCCGACATCCCTTACATCGTCGAGCAGGATTGCAAACTCGTCCCCGCTCAACCGGGAAACCGTATCCTCCGGCCGCAAACATAACTTCAGGCGGCTCGCAATCGTGATTAACAACTGATCCCCAATTGCGTGTCCCAGACTGTCATTGACCACCTTGAAACGGTCGAGGTCGATGAACATGATGGCAAACAGGTCGTTGGGATTGCGTTTGGTGCGTTCGATGCGGTTTTCCAGCCGGTCCATGAAGAGCACGCGGTTCGGCAAACCTGTCAGCGCATCGTGCAGGGCATCGTGCGCCAGGCGTTTCTCGGCAAGTTTTCGGGCGGTGATGTCGGATTGAGAACCTGCCATGCGATATGCCTTGTCGTTCGCATCCTTCACGACCAGTCCGCGGCTGAGATTCCACAGGTAGTTTCCGCCAGCGTGCCTTATTCGATATTCACATTCAAAGAGGGGGGTGAGTCCCTTGATGTGTGAAACAAGTTCACTCTGGACACGGACCCTGTCATCGGGGTGTATGCGCTTGAACCATTCATTCGGGTCATTGCCGATCTCGTTCTCCTTGTATCCAAGGATATCCTTCCAGCGGGGGGAAAAGTAGATTTCGTTCGTCTTGAGATTCCAATCCCAAATCCCATCATTGGCGGCCTGGACGGCAAGGGCATAACGCTCCTCGCTTTCACGCAGTTTGCGCTCCATATTGTGCTTGTAAAGGGCCATTGTGATGCTCGATTTCAAGTCGCGTTCATCGAAGGGCTTGATCAGATAGCCGTATGCCTGAGCCATCACCGCCGCCTGCAGGGTCATCGTATCGGAATGGGCGCTGACAAAAACAACGGGGATGTCGAATTGGGCGTGGATATGTTTCGCGGTTTCGATCCCGTTCATCCGCCCTTTGAGTCGGACATCCATGATTACAAGGTCGGGGCGCAGGTCTTCGAACTGAAGGATGGCAATCTCGCCGTTGTCCGACTGTCCGACAACAACATAACCCATTTCCTCCAGACTCGAGGCAATGCCAAGGGCAGTGCTTTCATCCTCTACGATGAATATTCTTTCCTTTTGCATGTCAGTTGTCTTTCCCAGGATCGGAACTGCAGGGAGGTCGTCTTTCCATTGAACGCATCCTTAAAAGCGTTCGATACGCCGACCACTTATTGAACATCCGCCTGGCAGTTTCTGTCGAGACTTTTCCGAACTTATGAACTTTGATAAATGTTCAAAAACGATTCCAAGGCTGCCTCTGCACAAGGTTGACCTTGAAAGAGAACTGTTCCCCTGTTTTGCAGAATAACACCTGTGGGGAGGGCTCATTCGACCCGCCAGCCAACAAGGATTTTTGAAAATCCATGTCGGCGCACAAATCTAAATTTATATGATTACATTATACACAGTCTCATGGAATTTTAAACTTGCAGTTGAGTGGCGAATGCCTGCCAAAGTTAAAAAAACCTTGCACAGGCAGACATTTTCCTGTATGCTTGCGCGAATTATGACGCTATTACTACTTATCCGTCACGGCGAAAACGATTACACCAAAACGCATAAACTCGCGGGCAGGCTGCCCGGCGTCCATCTCAATGAGCACGGACAAAAACAGGCTCAGGCGTTGGGCGAGGCTCTCAAGGATGTGCCGCTTAAAGCCATTTACTCCAGTCCGCTGGACAGGGCGATGGAGACCGCAATGCCCATTGCATCCGCTCGCAGGTTGGAGATCATCCCTGAATCTGATTTGATGGAAGTGAATGTCGGCAAATGGCAGGGGAAGTCGCTGAAAGTATTGCGCTTGATGAAGGTCTGGAAGATCGTGCAGAATTCCCCTTCGCGCTTTCGCTTTCCAGAAGGCGAGTCGTTCCCTGAGATGCAGACCCGCATCACGGGTGCATTGGAATGGATTGCAAAAAAGCACAACAAGCCGCAGGACATTGTGGCGGTGGTCTTTCACTCCGACCCGATCAAGCTGGCGGTGGCGCACTTTCTTGGGATGCCGCTCGACCATTTCCAACGCCTTGGCTGCGACACAGGCTCGCTGACGGCAATGTACATCAGCGAGACAGGGTCAAATCTGGTCAAATTGAACGAACGTCCGCCGTTTGAGTTTTTACCGAAAGAAAAGAAGAAATAATGGCAAAGCTCAAACTTGACCTGCACGAAATCTACAATCGCGGCTATGAGATAGATAAGGAGCTCAACCGCATTGTGGAAGAAGCGATTGATAGAAAAATCGAACTGGTGGAAATCATCCCCGGCAAGGGCGGCGGACAACTCAAGAAGAAAGTCCTGCGGTTTCTAAATCAGGGGCATATCAAAAAACTGTATCATCGTGTCGAAAAGGATGACAAAAACTTCGGGCGGATTTTCATCCACTTCAAGTTCTAAGAACTAATGTTATGAAGTGTCGTTCTGAGCGACACCTGCACTGCAACAAACGCAGTGCGGCGCAGTGAGCGAACAACCTCGGATTCCAAAGGCAGAGACCCTTCACTCCGCTCAGGGAATCATAACTTAGCGCGTTTTACCTCCACTTCGCCAATTCGTTCAGCGACTTGTAATACGGCTCGATACTGGGAATGTAGTGCCGTTCTTCCTTTGCGTGCGGACCAATGCCCGTCTGCCCCCAAACGACAGCCTGACCGCCTGGGGCAAACCTTGCGCTGGTGCCAGGAAGTTTGCGCCCGATTCTTGGCTCTTCCAATGAGACGTTCTTCACCGATTGAATCAATGCCAGCAGCGCGGGATTTTGTTTGTCACATGCCACGCCGTTTTCCATCACGTTCATGCGGAGTTCGAGACCGTTTGCCTCGCAATAGGCAAGGACTTCATCCTTCATCTTGAAAGTATCATCCTGCGGGATGGGACGAATTTCCACACCCAAAATTCCTTCGGCGGCAGTGACGTTGTACACGCCAACCGTCCCCACATTGATAAACGGGAACTTCGCCTGTGACTGCCAGCCATCAGATGATTTCAGCGTGAGATGTTTGGCAAAAATTTCGCTCAATGCAGTGCGGGCGACAATTAGTCTCTCGCTCAGGTCGGCGGAGCCAGCCAGCCCACTATGACCTTTTGTGCCGCGCACGATCACGTCGAAGCGCATCACGCCGCGATTCTCAGGGCAGATTTCGCCATACAACTCTGTTCCTTTTTCGCCTGTCCGCTCACCTGCGATGAACAACGCGGGATTCAAATCC
>DAOUAS010000229.1:0-18939 GCA_034433295.1 Anaerolineales bacterium
CGAATTGTCGAATGGGACGAATAAGAACGGGAAAATTCAAGTAATTCGCCCATTCGGGGTATTCGCGTTAAAACAGCGCCACAAAAACACGCGACTGTCAATGGACTTTGTAACGACCATGTCCCGAAGAAAAAACAAAAGCGACCGAAAATGGCCGCTTTTGTTTCTTTATGGATGGGCAATGCTAGCCGCGGGTCAACGAAACCGGCTTTCCAATTTTCGCCGATTCGAGCAGGGCAAGAATTGTGGAGATATTACCGCGGCTGTCTTCGAGGGAAACCCGGGATGCTTTGTTGTGCAGGATCGCATCGCACATGTCGTCCACTTCACCCATGTATAACATTCCGCCTTTGACCTTTATCTTTTCCTGTTTGCCATCGCGTGAAAGGTATATTTCGGTTGTTTTTTCGGGCTTGAATGGATGGGGTACAGTCAGCGACGCCTCTGTGCCCACGATCTCAATCATGCTTCTTGATGGGGATTTGAAACTGCTGTCGAACTGGGCGTGGACTCCGTTCCCGAACCTCATTTGCCCGTAGAAGCAGGCATCCACCCCGCTCTGCGCCTCGACCTGCCAGCCGAACACCTCGGCTGGGTCCGCCCCGACAATCATCCTTGCGTAAGAAATCGGATAACAACCGATATCCCAAATGCTGCCGCCGCCCGTGTCCTTTTTCAGGCGGATATCGCCATCATCATCGAGCGTGAAAGAGAATGCGCCTTTGATGAGTTGGATTTTTCCCAGGGCGCCGTCATCCACAAGCTCCTTCACTTTCAGGGTTTGCGCATGATGACGGTACATGAAGGCTTCGGCAAGCACTTTCCCTGTGTCGAGCGCCGCCCGGATCATGGCGTCCACTTCGACAAGGGTGAGGGCAAACGGTTTTTCGCACAATACATGCTTGCCGGCCCGCAGGGCTTTGATCGTCCACTCGGCGTGCATATGGTTGGGCAGGGAATTGTAGATCACGTCGACTTCGGGGTCGGCGAGCATGGCTTCGTAACTGCCGTAAGCGCGCGGAATCCTCCACTCGCGGGCGTAACTTTCAGCGGAGGAAAGGCTTCTCGAAGCAACGGCCAGCAGTCGGGTGCGTTTGGAGGCGTGGAGCGGTCTGATCAGGGCGCGGTTGATACGCGCGGTCGAGAGCAGTCCCCAGTTGAGTATTCTGTCCATTTGAAAGCCTTTCTCTAAGTTTTGGGGTTATGACGCGATTATAACTTGCCGCGCTTCTTCTGGCAGTGAATCCAGCCCGGTGGAGAGATTCCATTTTTCGGTATGGCTTGTGGAATCGCCGGGATTTAGCGGCAGGAGCGGGGCCAGGCTTTCGAGTTCCACAAAGCGCTCATTGCAGTACATCTCCGCATTGCAGTTGTTGTCAGGGTAGGGCAGGTTTGCATACGCCTCAAAGGTCTTGCGGAAAAGAACGCCGTCCAGCCAGTATGCCAGCCATCCGTGCGGGTTGAAGTATCCCATCTTGAAGGGCGGCCGGGCGTCTGCTTTGAAGGTGACAAACTTGTCGTCCCATCTGACGCGCGGGTCGTTGATTCGCGTGTATGGCCAAAGACATATTTGACGATTGTGAAGAAACCCTGCCGGGTCCGTATTTCCAATGGGCATGGGAAGAATCGCAGTGCCGCCCAGACGGAATTGGGTGATCGCCCACGGCGCGAGTTCGACGGGCCACAGTCCATTGTTGACGAGGGTATGGGTCAGCGTAACCGACGGTTTGTCTGCGGCGAGACGGATTTCGATGCGCTTGCGGATTCCCGTCCCGGGTTCGGGTTTGCTTTCCAGGATCACCCCGTCTGGCAGGTCGGTAATGGAAACTTCGCCGTCGGGGATGTAACTGCGCGGCAGGGCTTCAGGGGCGTGCCACAGGCGATGTCCGCCGATGAAATGATAATCACCGTACGGCGTCGGCACTGACGGCATGTCGGTGACATCCGCCAGCAGGTTGGGCTTTCCGGGAATGAAAAGCCCCGTAACCCGCAGGGAGGTTGTCAGATACTCCAATTTCAGGAATTTATTTTTCAAAACCCGCTGTTTCATTCTTTGTTCCTTTCATTAATTGGAAAATGGAAACCAACAATACTGCCAGCAGGACAATGTTAATTGCAAACCCGGCTTGCAGGTCGAGAATTTCGCTTACCCAGGCAATCAGCCAGGGGCCGATCAAACCGCCTAGCCCGGCAAAAGTGAAAAGCACGCCAAGGACGGTGTTGATCTTTTCGGTGCGCAAATCCGATGCGGCGGCGGTGATGGTAGGGAAGATGATCGAGAAGAAAAAGCCGGTCGCCGGCAGGAAGTATACGAGATTGCCCGCTCCAAACAAACCGACAACAACGCTGACAATCGCCCCAACTGTGGCGATGAGGATGGAACGCAGATACCCAATACGGCTGACGACAAACCCGCCGATGAATCGTCCGAGCATGAGAAGGGCAAAAAAGAGGGAGAGGGACTGGTTGCTGGTGGCGACTCCCTGTCCGCGAGCCTGCTGTAGGAAAGTAACCAGCCAGGAAGCCATGCCGATTTCAGCGGCAACGTAGGACGCAATGGCAATGTGAAAGAGTGGCAGTTTTCCTTTGAATGCCACGCGCGGAATCTCGCGGAAGTCCAGCCGGGCTTTTTCCTCCGATTTTGGGAAACGCAGAAAGAGGAAGATTAGGATGAAGAAAGCGATCAATGGAAGGTCCCAGCGATAGATGGTTCGCCATGAGACATCCAGCGCAAAAAGCCAGCTAGCAAAGAGCGGCGCGATCATCGAACCGAGTCCGTGCAGGACGGACATCAAGTTGAGGAACATTCCCTTGCGTTCATGATGCAGGTTGACGATGATGGCGTTTGGACCGAGTTCCAGCGCGCCCAATCCCATCCCAACGATGAAGAGGGACACCCAGAGCAGGAAGGCGCTGTTAAATCCGCTGTAGCCGCTGACGCCGATGACCAGCGCCGCCCCAGCCATCAACATGACGATTTTGAGTCCGAATTTGTCCGCAAGAATGCCGGTGACCAGGGTTGCGATCAGGAAGCCCAGATATTCGCCAAAGAAAATATTCCCGCCCACGCCATAATCGAAATTCAATTCCGCAAGCATGGCGGGCAGGGTGGGACCTTTGAGGTTATCTGTGAAGCCGAAGACGAAGAAGGCAAGAAAGCAGCCTGCTGTCAGGAGAAAAACTGTGGTTTTGGATTGTTTTGTTTGCATGGTGGGCAAAATTATAACGGGTATGCCATGAAAGGGTTGGTGTAATTCGGCGCTGGGATAGAATCACGGGCGGTTCAAAAACTCTTGAGGTCAAGGATGTCAAGTCATGATGAAATCTTTCAAGACTGGGAAGCTGGCGGTTGCCGTTTTGCTGTCGATTTTCGTATTCATATTGCTGTTGGTCACCGCTCCCGATATTGGCTTGACTTGGGATGAACCTGCATTGCGGCTGCAGAATCCTATGTTGATTGGTTTGGAAAACTCTTTACCCAACCATCCGAAGCATTGACCGGGAAAGGTGTTATTTCAAGTTGGGGAATCAACAAAGACCATCCCCCTCTCGACAAGGTCTGGTCGGGGATGGTCTGGGCGGTTGCCCGCAACTTCGGTTAACCTGAATAATACCTTGCCTCCTAAAACATCATCATCTGCCCGGCGGACTTTTCCACCGGGTCGCTGGCAATTTGCTCTTCAAAAGTCTCGCGGGTCAAAATCGGCAGGTCGGGCAGGCTTCGCAGCAGGCGGTATTTGACCAGCCTGTGTTTTTTCATCTGTGCTGCGAGTGACGGGTCGCGTTCCTCCTTGTAGGCGGCAAGAGCGGCGCGTCCGCCGGGGATGACGATGACAGTACGCTGCGCGGGTGCAGAATTGAGCAATGCGCGGGTCAACAGGGCGGAAGCCAGCACATAAAACGTTCGCGCCGAAATACCCTGCTCTTCCCAATGCAGGGTCTTGTCCTCCCTGCGGGTGACATATCCCAGCCGTTCGCCGATGTTTTCAATCAACATGTGCATCGTTTTCAATTCCTCCCGCCGCGCGGACGCCAGGTCCTCAGAACGCAATCTCCAACTGCCCGAATCCTTTTCCGCGTAGGAATTCAACACCGCATAGATCAAACCTTTCGACGGCGTGAGCAATCCTGGAAAGCGCGGATTCAAATCTGCTTCGATTTCGAGGTATAACGCGTTCGGATTCTTTTGCAGGTAACTGACGATTGCCACCTCCACCCGGTCTGACAGCGACTCGCCCGTCTCGTGATTCAAACCCCACATGCCCGTATCCACGTTTTCACCTGTGGAGTAGTGAATAAACCTTCCATCGCCCTTCAATGCCAATTCGAATGTTGCGTTGGTCTTTCGCAAGGCTTCATCGAATTCGACATCGGCGCTCTTTAACGCGCCCGCTTCGGCGAGTGCGATCAATCCCGCCGCGTGGATGTGCAGGTAGCTGGCAGGCTCGCCGCGTTCGACCAAATAATCATGAATGGCGGTGCGGAGATGAGTCTCGCTTGGTTCGATACCGGGTTTTGTTGTTGGCGCGGTATTCTTCCAAATGATTTGCACGGGGTCATGCTCGGTTCGCAGCGCCACGCTTTGCAAAGAAAACCCAGCCGCCTCAGCCGCCGTAAAAGCGGACGTGAGATAGGCGGGTTCAGGTTCGGGCAACATGGCAAAAAACGGTACGCCGTCGGGGAGTAATTCACGCAGGCGTTTGAACGTGGCTTGTAAAGCGGTCGCGTTCCATGCCCAATCGTAACGTCTGCGGCGCAAAGCGACCTTGTATGGTTCCACTGCCTCCTTGCCCCACAACCAACCTGCCCACAGCGCGGAGAGAGTCCAAAAAGCCTGGTTGGGACGCGGCACGGAACCGATCACAGCCACAATTGGAATTTCCTTTTTGACGGTTTGCGCCAGGTCTTTCAATCGTCCTTCATAGATGAGGATGCCGCCGCTCTCCGGGATTTTGGCGGGCCACGCTTCGCATGCGACGGGTGAGCCTGTCTCTGACCAGAGGGTTATTCCCTGCTCGAGCATCATCCAAACGTTTTGCTCGCGGAACTGGTTCGGTGTGCTCAACTGCTTTGGCCGCGGACGTTCGGCCGGATGCGCCCAAAGTGTGTTGCCCGCATCGCAGGCAAGGAGGATGAGAGCAGTCAAGGCGCGTTTGCGTTCAGGAGATAGGTTCAAACTATCGAGGCGGTTGATGATGGTGGTCAGTATATACAATGGACGCGGCAGGTAATGGCTGATGGCTTCCTCGGCATAAAAACGGTCTTCGTCACGCAGAGACACAACCTTCTCGAAGGCGCGGGAACGGTGCAATGCATCGGTTTCCGCGATTTTCCTTGCACGTTCCACATCTTCTTCGCTGGCGGGATGTTCTCCCGAATCGCCGCAATGCGGACATTCATAGATTTTCGCGTAGGGCGCTTGCTCTCCCTTGCGCCACAAAAACGACTGGGCGTGGATTTGCTTCTCACATTTTTCGCAGATTGTCAGGTACAGGGATTGGAGATGCGCCGCGAGTCTTTCCTCCCCTTTTTTGACCGCGCCCAGGTCTGCCAGCGCGGCGGTGAATTCATTTTGCGTGGGCGGGTTTGCAGACATTTCCAGTAGAAAACGGGTGACGGGATTGTTGGCTGTGACCAGCACGCGGTATCCGCTTCGCGCGGCTTCCAGGACCAGCCGTGGGGAGAATCCGAACGGGTCGAGAAGCCAGGCCGAGGGTTTGTTCAATTGTGAAAGCCAGGCAGAGATCACCCCTTCCTCCAGCGCGGGCAAAAAGCGGGAGAGTGGTCCAGGGTCGGCGGGTTTCAATCCTGGGATATAGGGTTGAGAATCCATCTTGGGTTAAGTATACATCCCCAGATAAAAGAATAGACCTTTTGCATTGCATAAGTCATTCATGCGCCATAATTGGGCGCATGAATGACTTATGCAAGAGGTCCATTATCCAATGCCCAATATCTTGCTCACCACCGATAACAAAATACCGCCCGCAATGACCGAGCCCAATTGTCCTGCTGTGTTGGAACCCATGGCGTGCATGAGGATGAAGTTGTCGGGGTCTTCGTCGCTGGCAGTCTTGGCAACCAAACGTCCCGCCATAGGGAAGGCGGAGATGCCCGCCGCACCGATGAGCGGGTTGATCTTCCCACCGCTCAGGAAAGACATGAATTTGCCGAACAGCAAACCCGCCACCGTGTCCAGCGCAAAGGCGAACAAGCCCAGGATCATGATCTTACCTGTGTCTAAATTCAGGAAAGCCTGTCCGCTCATGGTGGAACCGATTGCCAAACCAAGGAAAAGGGTGGAGATGTTGATGATCTCGTTTTGCGCGGCATTGCTTAAACGGTTCACCACACCCGTGACCTTGAGCAGGTTGCCCAGCATGAGCATGGAAATCAACGGGGTGGCTTCGGGGACGAGCAGGCCGACGACGAGAGTCAGCACAACGGGGAAGAAGATCAGCGTTGTCTTCGAGATGGGCTTGGGAGCGTAATCCATCCGGATCATGCGCTCTTTTTTCGTGGTCAGCAGCTTCATCAACGGCGGCTGGATGATGGGGATCAGACTCATGTACGAGTAAGCCGCGACTGCAATGGGAGCGAGTAACTCGGGCGCGAGTTTGGTCGCCACAAAAATGGAGGTGGGTCCGTCGATCGCGCCGATGACGCCGATGGATGCCGCCTGGTTCAGCGGGAAGCCCAGCGCAATTGCCAGCATCAACGTGCCGAAGATGCCGAACTGTCCCGCTGCGCCGAGCAGCACCATTCTGGGCTGGGCAAGCAGCGGCGAGAAGTCGATCATCGCGCCAACGCCGATGAAGATCAACAGGGGGAACAACTCGGTCTTGATTCCGGCGTTGTATAGAACGCCCATCATGCCCTCGGCGGCGGTCATGCCCGACAGCGGGATATTTGCCAACAGACACCCAAAGCCGATGGGCAGCAACAGCACGGGTTCGATTTCCTTGAAGACCGCCAGATAGACCAATATCAGCGCGGCCAGAATCATCACGCCGTTGCGCCAGTCGAAGTGGGCAAAGCCTTTTAATAATTCAGGTAAGATAGAATTCCAGTCCATAAGTTTCCTTTACGCGATACGCTTGCGCGTCACGTAATTTGGCTACATCCACGCCGTTTCGCTCAAATCGGTAAACTTGATCAAGGGTTGTTTGTGCGCCACGCTTTGACCCGTGCTCACAAGCACTTTCTCGATTGTGCCGCCGAACAATGAGCGTATGCTGTTCTTCATCTTCATGGCTTCGATGACGAGAATCACCTGTCCTGCTTCGACCTTGTCGCCAGCCTTGACGAAAATCTCGACCACCGTGCCGGGCAGGGGGGCGGTCTGTTCGTTGCCACTTAATGCCTGATTGGGAGTTTTCGATCCGAGGGAGGGCTGATTCGGATTGAAGGCTTTTTTCTCGACGGGTTTGCCTGCGGCCTCTTTCTGGACACCGCTTTCAGGCATGACCTCGAACCGCTCCCCATCCACTACTGCGACGATGGGCCTGGCGTTGATGTTTTCGATTTCGACTTCGTACAATTGGTTGTTGACTGTGACTTTATATTTCATAAGTGCTCCAAAGACTCCTGCTCTTTTGGGGGCTTAGCCCCCGAAAGAGCAGATGCAGTTATCTTCTTCCGATGCTTCCTTTTTGCGTGCGCTGACTTGTCCGCATGCCCAATTGCCAGGCGGAAACAAGCGCGGTAGGCGGCACGGACAACGGATGGGCTGTGGACTGTCCCTGCTCGGCGAGGGCGATTGCTACGGCAAGCGCGGCAGCCTGGGCTTTGTCTCCAGCCTGGGGAACGGTATCCGGCTCGGTTTCTTCACCTGACTCGGCTTCCGCTTTGCCTGTGAAGGCGGTCAACAGGATCATCATCACCCAAAGCAGGATGATCGCGCCAAAGACAAGCCCCATGCCAAGACCGGTAATTTCAAGAGAGAGAAGTAGGTTGTTCATCATATTCCTTGCGTCATTGCGAGGAGTGTCAGCGACGAAGCAATCTCCTTCTTTGTGGGAAATTACTTCGCCCCGCGGGCTCACAATGACAGATTAGACAGGGATATTTCCATGCTTACGCGCCGGAGCAGGAGCATACTTGTCGCGGAGGGCCGACAATGATGCGATGATCTTTGGGCGGCTTTCGCGCGGCTCGATGATGTCGTCCACGTAACCGGTGGAGGCGGCATAATATGGGTTGTTGAATTTCTCGCGGTATTCCGCGGCGAGGCGGTTGCGTTCAGCGGCAGGATCGGAGGCTGCTTCGATCTGTTTCTTGTAAAGGATGTTTGCCGCTCCTTCCGCGCCCAGCACGGCGATCTCGGCCGAGGGCCAGGCGTAGGTAACATCGGTGCCGAGGAACTTGCTCGACATGACCACGTATGCGCCGCCGTATGCCTTGCGGGTGATGAGACAAATCTTCGGCACAGTGGCTTCTGAATAGGCATACAAAAGTTTTGCGCCATGACGGATGATGCCGCCATGTTCCTGTGCAATGCCGGGCAGGAAGCCGGGCGAATCGACAAAAGTCACAAGCGGGATATTGAAGCAGTCGCACATGCGAACAAAACGGGTCATTTTGTCGGCGGCATCGATGTCGATCACGCCCGCCATGATGGACGGCTCCTGACCGACGATGCCCACGCTGTGTCCGCCGATGCGTGCCAGACCGATGATGGCATTGCGCGCCCAGTCGGGCTGCAATTCGAGGAAGGAACCTTGGTCGACGATTCTTTCGATTACATCGTGCATGACATATGGTTCGTTGGCGGCAAGCGGAATAATGCTGTTGAGTTCTTCATCCATGCGCACAGCTTCATCGTCCGATGGGATGTAGGGCGGGTTCTCCACATTATTCGACGGCAGGTACGAAAGGAAATGGCGTGTCATCTCGAGCGCCGCCTGTTCACTGGCTACACTCAAGTGCGCCACACCGCTGACGGAGGTATGCACCCCCGAACCGCCGAGGGATTCTGCATCTATGATTTCGCCGGTCACGGCTTTGATCACATCGGGGCCCGTGAGGAACATGAAGGAGGATTTCTCGACCATGATGACGAGGTCGGTTAGGGCAGGGGAGTAGGCGGCGCCGCCGGCGCAGGGTCCGAGCATGACGCTGATCTGTGGCACCACACCCGAATATTGGGCGTTGCGGCGGAAGATTTCCGCGTAGCCGCCCATCGAGCGCACGCCTTCCTGAATGCGCGCACCGCCGGAATCGATCAGCGAGATGAAAGGCACACCGTTGCGGACTGCCAAATCCATCACGCGGCAGATTTTGCGCGATTGCATTTCGCTCAACGCCCCGCCGTAGATTGTGAAATCTTGTGAGTAGAGATAGACCGTCCGCCCGTTGATCTGTCCGTAGCCGGTGATGACGCCGTCGCCGTAGAATTTTTCCTTCAGCAAACCAAGCTCATCGCCCTGATGTGTGATGAAGGGTTCAAGTTCATTGAAGGTGCCGGGGTCGACCAACAGTTCAATGCGCTCACGAGCAGTCAATTTGCCTTGAGCTTTTCGCTTCTTGTTTCTTTCTTCGCCGCCGCCTTCCAGCGCCTTGGCGCGGACTTTTCTCAATTCCAAAATTCTGGGGTCTTCTTGGGTCATATTAAGTCCTCTGTTTTGTTGTGGGCTCACCCTTATTGAAGGTGATGGTTTTCACAAACAGAGAGTATAACACTTGGCAAATCGGCTCGTAGTGACGGATGACACGCAAAAGGGATGAAGAAGCGCGTCAAACGGATGTCATGCGCAACGCGTGACATCTATCTAAGAAAACAGGATAGTCGCTGACTGAAGCAACCATCCTGTTAGGCGAAATGCAGATCTTTAAGAAAAGGAAAGTCTTGCTTGTTTCATCCTTTCGACAACATAATCCCTTTGTGGCACTTCTATATTCCGGCCGCCTTCTTCAAAGCGGCAGCCTTGTCGGTCTTCTCCCAGGGGAATTCGATATCGTCACGGCCGAAATGACCGTATGCTGCGGTCTTGCGGTAGATCGGGCGGCGCAGGTCGAGGTCGCGGATGATGGCGCCGGGGCGCAGGTCGAAGTGTTCGGTGACGAGAGCGGCGATCTTCTCGTCTGCGATCTTCGCCGTGCCGAAGGTCTCGACGTTCACCGAAAGCGGGTGAGCCACGCCGATGGCGTATGCCACCTGCACTTCCACACGGTCAGCCAGCCCGGCGGCAACGATGTTCTTGGCCACATAGCGAGCCGCATAGGCTGCGGAGCGGTCAACCTTCGTTGGGTCTTTCCCGGAGAAGGCGCCGCCGCCGTGACGTCCCATGCCACCGTAGGTGTCGACGATAATCTTGCGTCCGGTCAAACCGGCGTCGCCCATCGGACCGCCAACCACAAAACGCCCGGTTGGGTTGACATAGATCTTCAAATTCTTGTCCACCATTTCTTTGGGGAGGACGGGGTTGATGACGTGCTCGATGATCGCAGCGCGGATATCCGCCTGCGAAATTTCAGGCGCGTGCTGAGTGGAGATCAACACGGTGTCGATGCGTTTTGGCTTGCCAAAGGCGTACTCGATTGTCACCTGGCTCTTGCCGTCGGGGCGCAGCCAATCCAATGTGTTATTCTTGCGGACTTCGCTCAAACGGTGGGACAGTTTATGCGCGAGATAGATGGGCATCGGCATGAAGGTGGCGGTTTCATTACATGCAAAGCCGAACATCATGCCCTGATCGCCTGCGCCAATCTTGTCGAGGTCTTCTTTATCGCCGCCTTTGGCTTCCAGCGACTGGCTCACGCCCATGTCGATATCGGGGCTTTGGCTGGCAATCGCGGAAAGCACACCGCAGGTGTTGCCGTCGAAACCTTTCTTGGCGCGGTCATAACCAATATCGGTCACCACTTTTCGGACGAGTTCGTCGAAGTTGACGAAAGCTTTGGTGGTGATTTCACCCAGCAGCATGACGTAACCGGTCTTCGTGGCGGTTTCGCAGGCAACGCGGGAGTAGGGGTCCTGTTCGAAACAGGCGTCCAATACAGCATCCGAAATCTGATCGCACATCTTGTCGGGATGACCTTCGGTTACGGACTCGGATGTGAACATCAAGCTCGGCAGGGACATAAAGGTAGTGGTCATTGTTTTTTGTTTCTCCTTGAAAATAAACTTGCCCTTTCGGCGTGAAAGGGCAAGTGCATATTGCGTTACTACCCTCTCATCTCCCAGAAATTTTCTTCTGTCGGATTTGGCACCATATTCAACTTTTGTTGACTGGTTGTCGAGGCTTCGCAGGGCCGGTCCCTCCGCCTCTCTGGATAAGAGCGCCGTCTTCGGGCTATTGAATTGTTGCACGATAATACCATAGGTGAATTACTGAGTAAAGACAATTATTCATTCGCATTGAGCGCAGTCGAAACGTGAATCACTTATCCTTCGACTGCGCTCAGGGAAGGTTACTCATCCATCGCGCACCTGAACCCGATCTTGACCGAACTGCGCCCATAGTAGGCGCTGTCAATGGGAAGTTTCGTGGAGTCGGGACCAGCCTCATAGCCGCGATTGGAGGTTCGCAGTTCGAATTGCCCATCCTGAAAAGAACCGCCGCGGATGACGCGCATGTGATTCAATCCGCCGTTATCTGGTCCCGTCGGGTTTGCGAAGGGGGATTCTGCGTAATATTTGGGCTGGTAAAAATCCGCCACCCATTCCCACACGTTACCGCCCATGTCCAACGCGCCGAAGGGACTCGCTCCGACAGCATACGATCCCACGCGGGTTGTGTCCCCGACGATATTGTTCGAGTTGGAGTTTTCAGCTTTGGGCGGCTCGTTGCCCCAGGGATAGTTTCGCATGTCGTCACTGCGCGCGGCGCGTTCCCATTCTGCTTCGGTGGGAAGGCGCCGCCCCGCCCATCCGCAATAGGCATTGGCATCGTACCAGGTGACATACACAACAGGATAATCCCTGAACTCAGGATTGCCAAAATATGAGTCGCGGTTATCGGAGTTGACCTTTACTGGGGGGCGACATGCGCCTGCGTCCACACATAAACCATACATGCCGTTGGTAACTTCCACCTGGTCGATCCAAAATGCATCGAGCGTAACATCATGCGCGGGGAGTTCGTCGTTTTCCATCAGGATGTCCATGCCGCCCATTTTGACCAGTCCCGCCGGGACGAAGAGTTGGGTCATGCCGTCTTGGGGGGAGATTTTGGGGGAGGTGTCATAGGTATCGAATGTATCAGGGGTGTCGATGGGGGCAAGCGTAGGCACGTTTAAATCTGGCGTCGGCGTATTTTCAGGGACAGGGGTCGCTGTCGACGGGGAAGGTGTGACGGCGCTTTGACAAGCGGCGAGGAGAAGGATGAAGAGGGTTGGGATGAGCTTTTTCATATATGTTAATTTGTCGTTGCGAAGAGCGTCTATTGTGACGAAGCAAGCCCGATTTACAAGAGATTGCTTCGGGCTGAGTCTCGACACCGCACTTGCGTACGGTGCAAGTGTGCGAGAGAGAAACGCACTCGCCCCACTCGACCGGCAGCCCTTGCAACGACGGAATTCTATTGCACCAGTTGTATGGCCTTCCTTGCCTGGTCTTCAAAAAAGTTGGGGTTGATCTTGTCCGCCTTTTCCCAAGCCTTGCGCGCGCCGTCGTAGTCACCTTTGCGGTATAAGCCGAAGCCGTACCATAACCATGCTTCTTCGGACATTTCGGTGATGCCCCTTGCGTAGTCGGTCAGGACAAGCAGATCGTCGTTGCGGTGGGAGTGAAAGTAGGCGAGGAAGGGTCCAAACTGGTAGCGGAACATCCGCAAGGGCAGACCAATCTCCCGCGCCTTGTCGTAGGCGAGAGCGGCTTCTTCGTAGCGGTCGAAGTAGACCAGGTCACTGCCGAGGTTGAACCAGGCAAAGGCGTCGTTTGGATTTTGAACAGTATCCGCCTGCGCGGCCTCCAAAGCCCTCTGCCGATTCTGGACCGGATTCCATTCCGCGCCGAGCAGGGACTTGATCTCGTCTTCGAATTGCGGGAAATAGATCACAATGTACAGGTTGTTGAAGGGTTTCCATTCCTCTTCGAGCTGCGAGTAGGAAATCGTCGAATCCGGGCCGTGATAAGAATCCTGAATTGTGAAGGATTGCGCGTTGTCGTCATAACCTGTGAGCAGGAGATAATGCGCCGCCCACAAGTCGTCATTGGGACCAAGCGCATCGTTGGGATCGAGCGAGGTGACGCTTTCCACAATGACGGGATAATTGGCGGCGAGCAGCCGCTTTAATATCTCGATGTTTCCGTTGACGCGATATTCCATGTTGAGCCATCCCGCCTGAGTGCGGACATAGTAACGCAGTTCTTCGGGATTAACATTGCGGTCCGCCGAAACCGGTTTGACGACGCCGGCAATGTCATGTTGATTTCCCTCCCATCCATAGATGCGCAAAGCCATGGCAAGCGTTGCGGGGCCGCAGTTGTTTGGCTCCTGTTTCTCGAAAGAAGGCGGTTTGATGGATGCCTGCGCCGGCAGTGGAGCGGGCGTTGCGGTGGGCGTGGCGGATGGCGTGAGGTCAATCGCAGGCGTGGAAGTAATTGTCGCCATTGCAGTTGGTGTGACCGGTTTGGGCGTGACGGGTAAAGCCGTTGGCACCGGACCCGGAGGATTTATCACATTGTTTGCATAGATCGTAAACTTTTCCACCCGCCAGGAAACAATTGATTTCACGTACGGGATTTGGTAAATCAACACGGCAAGCAGGATTAGCCCCGCCAGCGCGATGAAGATGCGCTTGATTCTTTTGGACATGAGCGTGAGTCTACCATGCGTTTATGAAAGGGGATTAAGGTGTGAAATCGCACATGCTTGGAAGGCGTTTGCCGCACACGATCCTGCGCATATCGAGGAATGTGGGAAGTTGAATTGCCTGCATTGTCATATGGTAAAATATCGTGAAAAAATAAACAATCCAGCCCCTTTGGAGAAGAAAATGGACAACGAACCCTCGAAAAAATTATCTCGTCGGGATGCCATGAAACTTTTGGGTGCGGCAATTGGAAGCGCTGCGCTTTCCACCCTTCCCCCACAGTGGAGCAAGCCTGTGCTTGCATCAGGTCAACTCCCTGTCCATGCCAGACAGTCGGCGGGAGGTCGTACCCTTTTTGCCGGACCCGATGACTCTAATGCAAACTTTTGTTTTCCTGTTACCAGCGCGGTTTCCATTACGCTTCCCGCGGCCGACATTCCCCTGCGTTACTCTATTACAGTCAGCTCCGATGTGGTAGTCACAGCGCCGGCAGCGCTCACTGGAACGGTGGTCACAGATGCGGCGGGAAATGCAACCCTGGATGTCGACGTTTCGAACACGCCCTACGATACCCCTATCATCGTTACTGTAACCTGGAGTTTTGATAACCCTGCTGATGGCTCTGGCAGCGACAGTCAGATCTTTTCGATTTCGTCTTTTGGCTGTTAATTTTTGAGGCAGCGGACTACTTGAAGATGCAACAGGTCGGACTGTCACTCCGACCTGTTGCATCTTGATAGAACAAAGTTTCTATCAAGATAATTTTCAAAGACGAGTTGCGTAATCGCCCTCCCCATGTAAAGCATTCCTGAATGAAGCCCATCACTGTTCCCAAACCCATTCCTGGTTTTCAAGCCCAAACTCTTGATGGCGAGGTTGTCTTGCTTCATCCGGAAAAAAGAGCCATTATCCACATCAATCAGACCGGCGCGCTCATCTGGCAATTATGCAACGGCTTCCGCTCGGTCGATGAAATTATCACCCTGCTCAGCGAAGCCTACCCCGAAGCGCGGCAGGAAATCGCTGTGGACGTGCCTCAGACCGTCGAACTGCTGGCGGCGCAGGGCGCGCTCCATAGAGAATGATGACTGTCCACGCCAGCGATCTGCTGGTCTCCTTTGGCGGACATACTCTCAAGGTCGTTTCCGATTCTCCTCAAATCGCCAGCGCAATGCAAAACCACCTCCGCCACTGTTCCACACGGGAGCATCCGGGGGAGCAGGCGGATTTGATTGCCGTTTTTCACGTCATTGCCTCCAATGCGTCCATGTTTACCGCCTCTGTGGATGGTAGTGATTTGTCCCCCAATCTTGGTTATGACCTGACGTTGCAGACTTTGATGACCGAACTCATCTCGCGGTTGGTCGCCGTTTGCGAGAGAGGATTGGTGATTCATGCCGCGGCGCTTGCCCATGATGGAGATGCTGTCATTCTAAGCGGACGGACCAGCAGTGGAAAATCGTCTCTCGCCGCACGGCTCACGGCCGACGGTCTCCAATACATGACGGATGAAGTCATTGAGATGCCACTCGCCGGGCAAGAGGGTCGCGTCAATGGCTTGACGCGTTCCATCTTCCTCAAGCGCGGCTCGTCCTTCATCTGGCGGAATTGCCTTCCCCCGATTGATTCGCTCCAATTCCTGCGTTTTGCCGATGACGCCGCATGGGTTGACCCGCAGTTCTTTCATCCCAACCCGCCTGTTTCCACCGCCACGCCGCGCCTGCTGGTCTTTCCATGTTACGTGCCCGATTCCCCGCTTCGAGCCGAAAAATTGACGACAGCGGAAACTCTCTTCCGCATCCTGCAAAATTTGACCAATGCCCGCAACCTTCCCCGTCACGGCATGGATGGGGCGGCTCAACTCGCCCGGCAAGTCACCGCCTATACCCTCGCTTATTCCAACCTTGAAAGCGCCAGCGAATGGATTCGCAACGTGTTTCAAGCAGGATAGACCCCGCCTGCCGCTTGCTGGCTCTCTGCGCACGAGTGGAGGGACACTCCGCGTTTTACGAGCAGGTGAAAGATCGAGCGCGCGTGTTCACCGGCTGGAAAGACCTGCCCGCTCAGGCGGAAGCGCATGGTATGGCTCCCCTGCTCTGGCGCCACCTCTGCAATTCGGGTGCGGATGTTCCTGAAGAAACCGCGCGTACCCTGCGCGGCTTATACCTTCGTCACCGCTTGCGCAACAAAATCCACGCCCGCCTTTTGATGGAAGTTATGGAAATCCTGCGGCAGGCTGGAATCCAGCCCTGGGTATTGAAGGGTCTCGCGCTGGCATATAAATATTACCCTGATCCTGCCCTGCGTCCAGTCGGCGATATTGACTTGCTCTTCAAACAGGAGGAAGTATTGCCCGCCTTGCATTTGCTGGCAGAAGCGGGCTTTCAGGTGGAATTTCCCTTCCCGACTTCGAAAAGGATTCCCAAATCGCTCGTCATCGCGTCGCCTCCGCGCGAAGGCATCCGCATCAACATCGAAGCGCATCACTACGACCCACATGGTCGCGCCCCTGACGGCTCTTATGACGACGAATTCAAAGGCTTTGATTCCCCGCCCATGCCTGTCATATTGGGGGAGGTCGCCTTCCATACCCCTGCGCCATTGGAGACTCTGCTCTACCTCTCGCGGCATTTGGCGCGCCACATGCTGGATGTCACGTCCGAGCGTCCGTTGCAATTGAAATGGGTGGCAGATATCCTCAGTGTGGTCGAGCGCCACGCTGGAACAATGGATTGGGATAACATACGGCGGAATCACCCCGGCTTGCTTAATCGTCTTGAGGTTTTCTATAGTCTGACGCCGCTGCCTGAGCATTATGTCAACGTCATTCCCATCAGGCAAATTTCCCCGCCTGTGGGTTGCAATCAATATCCTGGCGGATGGCCTCACTATAAAGTCGGCCAGTGGAAACGTTTTGGACTCTGGAAATTTCTATGGCGTACGTTCACCCCGCCGTCGGATTGGTGGCTGCGTTTATATTATGGCATTGACGAACGATTCGTCTTTTGGTACGGCAGCTTTGTATATCGAATCCAGGTTTCCAGTCTGATTTTTTGGGCAGTCCTTCAAACAATAAGGGATTTGAAGACCTTAAGGATTTTCAAACTCTGAGTTGTCCTGGTGTCGAATAAACTTGTTTTCCGTATTTGTCTTGACTTTGCCTTCCCCGCCTATTATCATGAATTTATATGGAACAAAAACTCAACCCGGAAGAATTACGCGCCGTGATGCGCGCCTGGTCGGCGGGCGTGGCGGTGGTCACTTCTGCTCATGATGGGCGGAAACACGGCGCGACAGTCAACTCTTTTACCTCCATTTCCCTCGACCCCGCCCTGATTGTGGTGACGTTGCAGAAGTCCGCGAGAACACATGACTTGATTTTGAAATCGCGTATTTTGGGAATCACCGTTCTTTCGATGGAGCAAGCGGACATCTCGGAATTGTTTGCCGGGAAAACGCACGTCGAAGACCGTTTTGCCGGTTTGCAGACCCGGTCCCTTGTCACCGGCGCGCCCATGCTGGCTGGCGGCTTGGCGTGGCTCGATTGCCGCATGGTGGAAACGTTCGACGCCGTCCACAGCACCATGTTCATTGCAAAAGCGCTGGCAACGCAGGTCAACAGCGGCGGGAAACCGTTGATTTATCACAACCGCGAATATTGGAAATTGTCCCGTTTAGAATGAAGACCTGACAGGTTTCCTAAACCCTGTCAGGTCTGAGGAGGATACGATGACCGATCAATTGACCGATTTCGAAAAGCAAACCCTTTTGCGGCTGGCGCGTGAAGCCATGGAGTGCGGCGTGCTTGGAAAAAAACTACGGCCTTTGGATAAAGCATCTCTCACGCCGCATCTGCTCGAACAGGGGGCATCCTTTGTCACGCTGACCGTCAACGGCGACTTGCGCGGTTGTATCGGCGCGCTGGAAGCATATCAGCCGCTGGTGGATGACGTGCGCGAACATGCCATTACCGCCGCGCTCGAGGACCCAAGATTCCGTCCCGTAGGCGAAAGCGAATTGGACAGAATCAGGATCGAGGTCTCGCGCCTCACGACGCCCCGTCCGCTGGAATATTCCAACAGCGAAGACTTAATCGCCAGATTGCGTCCGCATGTGGATGGAGTCATCCTCAAAAGCGGTTTCAGACGCGCCACCTTCCTGCCTCAGGTTTGGGAGAAAATCCCCGACCCCGAAGAATTTCTCGAGCACCTGTGCGCCAAGATGGGAGCGAACCCGAACTTGTGGCGGGACACAAAATTGCAGGTTCAGGTATATCAAGTCGAAGAATTCCACGAAATGGATTAAAATCCGTCAAAGATTGGAATTGCCCATGACCGAAGACCAAGTCACCGATACCATGTTCCAGGATGCGATCACTGCCCTGCGGCGCGGGGATAAATCGCGCGCGAAGGAACTGCTGACCCTCCTGCTCAAGGCGGATCAATCCAACACGACATATTGGATCTGGCTCAGCGCCGCAGTGGACAACACCAAGGAGCGGATTTACTGCCTGCAGACCGCCTACAAACTCGACCCCGAAAACGGAACTGCGAAACGGGGCTTGATCCTGCTTGGGGCTTTGCCCCCCGATGAAAGCATCCAGCCGTTTCAAATTAACCGCCCACGGGCATGGGAGGAAAAACTCCTGCTGGTCAACGAAAAGCCAAAGGAGAAGGGCTTCAAGGCGGTCGCGCGGCATCCCATCACCCGGCTGGTGGCTGTGGCGTTGATTCTCGTCGGATTATTTTCTGCTGTGATATTTGGCTTTGTCCTGCCGCGCCAGACGTTCGTCGCTCCTACAGAGTCGTCTACTCCCGGCCCCTCGCCAACCTACACCGCCACACCGACCGTCTTTGGCGCAACCGCCCTGCCGACGAAGCCTTTTACGGGTCCCACGCCGTTGTGGATGTTCCTGCCGCAGACGTACACTCCCACTGCGGTTTACGTCAACACGCCGCGCGCGCCGCAGTCGCGCGACCAATACCGCAGCGCGGAGGCCGCGTTCAAAACCGGCGATTGGGATGCCTATATTGCCAGTATGGAACTGGTCGCCGGGCTCGAGCCCGAAGCGGCGGATATTCATTATTGGATCGGCGAGGCGTATCGTCTCAAGGGCGATTCACAGAAAGCGGCAAAGGCCTATAACGATGCCTTGAAACTAGACCCGAACTTTGGCGCGCC
>DAOUAS010000230.1:0-7227 GCA_034433295.1 Anaerolineales bacterium
CGACGAAGAAACCCGGATTTTGCTCGAAAACACCCTGAAAACGAGACTCTTCGCTGACCCTTCACTTCGTTCAGGGCTTCGGCTCAGAGTGACATATTCTTAATTTGCATACAGACCCTAGAAAATTCATCGAAACAAACCGGACTTTCAACAGGTCTGGTTATAGGGGATTTGAACGGAGCAACCTCAACCTGCTCCGTTCAGTTTTTATATTGCTCGCATCGAATGTGTTTTTAAAGGCATGGGCTTCACGGAAGGAAATCAAAGCGGGAGGTCTTTTGCAATTTCTATAAAGCGTTAACAGAATTCTTGCACATATCGTTTAATATGTGTCCATCGAAAATCATTCGCAAGGAGTACCCTCATGGGAAAAATCATCGGCATTGACCTCGGAACAACCAACAGCGTCGTCTCCGTGATGGAAGGCGGCACTCCCACCGTCATCACCACCGCGGAAGGTGGACGACTCTGCCCATCGGTCGTCGCATTCAACAAGAACGGCGAGCGCATGGTCGGGCAGACAGCCAAGCGGCAGGCTGTTATTAATTCGGACAACACCGTTTATTCCATCAAGCGTTTCATGGGACGCCACTTCGACGAGACCAGTGTCGAACGCGGCATGGTTCCGTTCAAAGTGGTTGAAGGTCCCTCCAGCGACGTGCGGGTAAAAATCCCCGTGACCGGCAAGGAATATTCCCCGCAGGAGATCAGCGCCATGGTGTTGGGCAAACTCAAAGCCGACGCCGAAGCCTATTTGGGACAATCCGTCACCCAGGCGGTCATCACCGTCCCGGCATATTTCAACGACAGTCAGCGCCAGGCGACCAAGGATGCCGGCAAGATTGCAGGCTTGGAAGTGCTGCGTATCATCAACGAGCCGACAGCTTCCGCTTTGGCGTATGGTCTCGACAAGAAGAAGAACGAAACCATTTTGGTTTTCGACCTCGGCGGCGGTACGTTTGACGTATCTGTCCTCGAAGTGGGTGAGGGCGTGATCGAAGTGAAATCCACCAATGGCGATACCCACCTCGGCGGCGACGACTGGGACCAGAAGATCACCAACTGGGCGGCGGACGAGTTCAAGAAGGATCAGGGCATTGACCTTCGCAATGACAAACAGGCCTTACAACGTCTGCGTGAAGCGGCGGAAAAAGCCAAGATCGAACTTTCCACGATGATGGAAACCGAGATCAACCTGCCCTACATCACCGCCGACGCCAGCGGGCCCAAACACCTGCAACTGAAACTGACCCGCGCCAAGTTCGAGCAGATGACCAGCGACCTGCTGACCCGCTGCCGCAAACCGTTCGAAGCCGCGCTTAAAGATGCGGGACTTTCCGCCGATAAACTGGATGAAGTCGTTCTCGTGGGTGGTTCGACCCGTATGCCCATGGTTGTGGATTTGGTCCGCAGCCTGACCAACGGCAAGGAACCGAACAAGGGTGTGAATCCCGATGAAGTGGTCGCCATCGGCGCCGCAATTCAAGGCGGCGTGCTGGGCGGCGAAGTCAAAGACATCCTCCTGCTCGATGTGACCCCGCTCTCCCTCGGCGTGGAAACCATGGGCAGCGTGATGACCGTGATGATCGAACGCAACACCACCATCCCTGTCCGCAAGACCGAGACTTACTCGACGGCGGCGGATAACCAGACCGCGGTGGACATCCACGTCCTGCAGGGCGAACGCCCGATGGCGAACGACAACATGAGCCTTGGGCGCTTCCGTCTCGATGGAATTCCACCGGCTCCGCGCGGAATTCCGCAGGTGGAAGTGACCTTCGATATAGACGCCAACGGCATCCTGCATGTGACTGCGAAAGATAAAGCCACGGGCAAGGAACAGAAGGTTGCCATCACCGCCTCGACCAACCTGAACAAAGGAGACATTGACCGCATGGTGCAGGAGGCGCGCCAGAACGAAGCAGCGGATAAACAGCGCCGCGAGTTGATCGAAGCCAAGAACACCGCAGACAACCTCGCCTACCAGACCGAAAAGGCGCTGCGTGATCTTGGAGATAAGGTTTCTTCTTCGGAGCGCGGCAACATCGAAAGCCAGATCAACGACCTGAAGCAGGCCGCGCAGGGCGATGATCTCGCCAACATCAAGAGCAAGACCGAGACCCTGCAAAACGCCTTCCACGCGTTGAGTCAGCAGTTGTATGCACAGGGACAACCTCAACAAGGTCAACCTGAAACCGGCGGACCGGCATCCTCGGGCCCACAGAATGGCGATGTGATCGACGGCGAAGTGAAAGAATAAGCCGGCAAATAATAAGCCACGACAAGACGGTGATCATCAAAAGTGGTCGCCGTTTTTGCTTACCGGCCGCGATGTCTTTTAATTTGCCAAATTTCCAAACCCGTCTATAATTTGCCCATGTCCACGATTGACGAGATCAAAGCCAAAATCGACATCGTTGACCTTGTGTCCGAGGCGGGGGTGAAATTGCGTCATGCGGGACGGAACTACACAGGGTTTTGTCCCTTTCACGATAATAAGCACACGCCTGCCTTTGTGGTCTGGCCCGAGTCTGGGACGTGGCGCTGTTTTGGTCAATGCAACGAGGGCGGCGACATTTTCAAGTTTGTGATGAAGCGCGAGGGGATTCCGTTCAAGGAGGCGCTGCAAAAACTGGCGGACCGCGCGGGCGTGAAACTCGAATCCTTCGTGACGGAGAAGCCCGAAATCAAGGAAGCGCATGACCACCTGCGCGAATTGCTCGAATCCGCAATCGTCTATTATCGGACGCATCTGTTCAATAACAAGGACGTGCTGGGCTACCTGCGCGAAAAACGCAAGTTGACCGACGCCACCATCGAGACCTTTGGCTTGGGCTATGCCCTGCGCGGATATGACAACCTGCTCAAACATTTTTCAGCCAAAGGATATCCACAGCAGGATTTGATTGACGCTGGTTTGCTGTCAGCCCGCGAGGGGGAAGGCGGGCAGGATGACAACGCAACTCGTGTTTATGACCGCTTCCGCAACCGCATCATGATTCCCATCCGCGATGAGCAGGGACGCATGGCGGGCTTTGGCGCGCGCATCGTGGACCCGAACGACATCCCCAAGTTTTTGAACTCGCCCGAAACGCCCATCTTCAGCAAGGGACGCATCCTCTACGGCTTGGATCGCGCGCGCAAGCCCATCCGCTTGGTGGATCAGGCGGTGATTGTGGAAGGTTACCTTGATGTCATTGCCCTGCATCAGGCAGGGTATGAAAATGTTGTCTCGCCGATGGGCACGGCTCTCACCGAAGACCAGTTGCGGCTGTTGAAGCGCTCCACACGGAGGATTGTGCTGGCGCTCGACCCCGATGTGGCGGGACAAAAAGCCGTCCTGCGCGGACTCGATGCGGCGCGTTCGGCGATGGACAGGGAGGGCGAGTTGGGATTCGATGCGCGTGGACTGCTCCGCAATGAAGCTCGCCTGCAAGCGGACTTGCGCGTGGCGTCCATGCCCGATGACCTCGATCCCGATGAGATTGTGGCGCGTGACAGGGGCGAGTGGAAACGGCTCATTGAGAACGCCAAGCCCATTGTCACCCATATAATGGAGGCGCTGGCGACTGGTCAGAACCTGAACGATGCCAAGGTGAAGAATCAAATCGCGGCGCAGGTGCTGCCGCTCATCGAGGATTTGCAAACACCCATCGAGCGGGATACCTACCGCCAGGCGCTGGCGAGAATGCTGCGGGTGGACGAAGGCTCGTTGACGAGTAGCCAGCCCCACGGGTCGCCCACGAAGCGTCGCCTGCGTGGGAGCAGTCAAAGTCCGCAGAGTCAGAAAATGCCTGTGGTGGCTGTCAATCCAACCTTGAAAATCGAATCCCATTGCCTTGGGGTTTTGCTCCGCAAGCCCGCGCTGTTATATCGACTGGATCGAAAGTTGCAGGAGTTTGGGCTAAGCCCTTTGGCGGCGGAGGATTTCGAGTATACTGACCATCAACTGCTGTTCGGACTCATCCGCATGGCGGTGGAACAGGACGAGAATGACCCCCACCACTACGTTTTGAGTCACCTGCCTGATGCGGTCAGCGATCTGTCCGCTACGCAAGACTTGCTGGCGCAGACGGAATCACTCGACCCTGTGGATGATAAATTGTTCGAGGAACTGCTCTCACGCTTTATGGATTTGCGCCGCATGTATGCCATGTCGAACATCAACCAATTGCGCTTCATGCAGGAGGAGGACGAACAGCAGGGCGGTGCGAACCTGAAACTCTACCAGGAGCAGACGGTTCAATTTACGAAACTGCTCCATAGCCTGGACCAGGCAAAACGGAAGTCCTTGTCGAAGCGACACATGTAGGCGGTGAGGCTTGCGGCGGCTGGAATCTAAACCTGTTTTCAAACGGAAGAAAGGGAATCCCGTGCCTGCGAAGTCAAAATCCAATCCCGAAGTAAAGCCGAAACAAAAACCGAAAACAAAATCTTCCGCCCGCAAACCGAGGGCGCCGCGGCAAGACCTCGCCGCCGTGGTTTTTCCGCTGATGGAGGATGAGCAGGCGGTGGATGAGATTTCCGAGCCGGACGAAGTCCTGCTCACTCAGCAGGACGAGGATATCGATGACGCGGCGTTCCTGCGTTTGCATGAGGTTACGGCGGAACTTTCGGAAGACCCTGTGCGGTTGTACCTGCGCGAGATTGGACAGGTGAAGCTGCTCGACTCCGACAGTGAATTCCGTCTTGCCACGCTCAGTGAAGCCGACCGGCATGTTGCCGTGTTGCGAAACTTGAAACAACGCAAGGGCGTTTCTCAGACCTCCTCCATTTACCGCGCCCTTGTCCTGGAAATGCTCACCTCATGGGAACGGCTCATCGAGGACGCGGCGCAGTTGGATCATGAACTCCCGAACCTTGCCCTGATGATCGCCGAAGCCCAGTCGCTCCATGCGGGCTGGCAGTTCGATTCGCCGTCGTATTTCCGCGCCTATCTCGATAACGGACATTGGGGTGTGGATCACCTTTGGGACAGCCTTGCCCGAAACGCCTACGGAGTTTACCTGAACCTGTATCTGCTTCCGTTCAAATATGCCGAGTGGCTGCTGATATTTGTCCGCGAACAACACGGCTTCCCCGTCCAGCGTTCGTTGTACCGCAACCTGCCGCCCGACGAAGAATTGTTTGCCGAAATGGACGCGGTGCATGTCCGGGCGGTGGAAGCAAACCAGACGCTTATCCGTTCCAACCTGCGGCTGGTGGTAAGCGTCGCCAAGCGTTATCTCGGTCGCGGCATGTCGCTGCTCGATTTGATTCAGGAGGGGAATATGGGTTTGCTGCGTGCAATCGGCAAATTCGACCCGAGACGCGGCTTCAAGTTCAGCACCTATGCCACCTGGTGGATTCGCCAGTCGATCAATCGTTCGATTGCGGAGCAGGCGCGGACGATTCGAATCCCGGTCCATCTGTTCGAATCCATTTCGCGGATCCTGCGCGCCCAACGCCAGTTGACCCAGTCCTTGGGACGGGATCCGAACCCGACGGAACTGGCTCTGGAAGTTGGCTATCTCTCCGCGGCGGACGTCCAAATGATCATGCGCGCGAGAGCGGAAAACAAGCCGCTCAAGGTGGAGTTGCAGCGCCGTCTCGAAGTCGCCACACAAAAGGTGTCACGGATCCTGCGATCGGCCGAGGAGCCGATTTCGCTCGAAGGTCCCGTCGGCGATGAGGATTCCAGTTCATTGGGCGATTTTATCGAAGATGAAGATGCCCCATCTCCGATGGATGCCGCCGCGCGGGAAATGCTCCGGGAACAGGTGCAGCATGCGCTGGCGTCCCTGACGGAACGCGAGCGGGAGGTCTTGGAATTACGCTTCGGCCTGCGGGACGGAAGGGAGCATACGCTCGAAGAGGTGAGTCATTACTTCGACGTGACCCGTGAGCGGGTGCGCCAAATCGAGGCGAAGGCGCTGCGGAAGATGCGTCATCCCGCCCGCAGCCGCGACTTGCGGGATTATCTGGGTGATTGACCCTTGGTTCGTGCTGAGCGCAGTCGAAGCATACATCATTAAAAAGCCCTTCGACTACGCTCAGGGCGAGAGTTCTTGTGAAACCAGGTACTTTCCCTAGCCTTTGTGCGCCAGTCGTGATATACTGGACAAAATGTGTCTTATTTCACACATCAAGAGGTTTCCATGTTGCTGGAATACATCGCCATTGGCGTCATGATCGCGGTTGCCACATTCATTGCCTTTGCGGCAATAGGGCTGGGAGAATTATTTGGTCCAAAAAAGAATACGGAAGCAAAATCCATTCCCTACGAATCGGGTATCACGCCATTCGGCGAAGGGACGCGGCGTATGCCGATCCGCTTTTACCTAATTGCCGTGTTGTTCATCCTCTTTGACATTGAGGTGGTTTTCTTTTTGCCCTGGGCAATTGCCTTCCGCCAGTTGGGACTTTTCGGCCTGATTGAAATGGTTGTCTTCCTCGCGATTTTAACGGTTGGGTATGTGTACGCCTGGAAGAAAGGAGCCTTGGAATGGGAGTAGAGCAAAAACTTGGTGACATGGGCGTGGTCACCACCACGCTTGAAAACGTGGTCAACTGGTCGCGGACGAATGCCATGTGGCCCATGTTGTTTGGGCTGGCATGTTGCGCGATTGAAATGATGGCGGCGCAGGCTTCGCACTATGACATGAGCCGCTTCGGCATGGAGTTGATGCGCGCCAGCCCGCGCCAATCGGATTTGATGATCGTGGCGGGACGAGTCTCGAAGAAGATGGGTCCTGTCCTCCGCCGACTGTACGACCAGATGCCCGAACCGAAGTGGGTGATCGCCATGGGCGACTGTGCTTCGTGCGGCGGCGTCTTCAATAACTATGCCATCTTTCAGGGCGTGGACGAAGTCGTCCCTGTGGATGTGTACGTGGCAGGCTGTCCGCCGCGCCCCGAGGCTTTGATTCACGGTATCGTGACCCTTTATGAAAAGGTCAAGGGTGAGAAGTTCAAGGATTTGGCTTAGCGTCATTGCGAGGGCGTTAGCCCGAAGCAATCTCCATCAAATATGCGGGGATTGCTTCGTCGGGGAATGCGCCCTACTCGCAATGACGAGGTGTAGGCTATGAATACAAAACTGGAACCCATTGTAAAAACCATTCAGGAAAAGTTCGGCGCGGTGCTGGAAGAATTTCGCGGCGAAGTTCATCTGTTCGCCAAGCCTGAGCAGATCGTGGACGTGTTGACCCTGCTGCGCGACGAACAGAGTTTTGAACTGCTCTCGGT
>DAOUAS010000231.1:0-11800 GCA_034433295.1 Anaerolineales bacterium
AATAACGCGAAAAAGCCCAAAAGACATTCGTGAAATTCGCCCAATTTGCGCCATTCGCGTTAAAAAGCCTTCGGCGCTCGCAAGCGTATCACTTATGTCTTAACCATCACCAAAATTCCGTCAACTCCGTTGATGGTAAAATCGAAAACATGAATCTCGACTGGAAAAAGACGGCAGGCATTGCTGCAGGCGCCGGGTTGATGCTTTTGACGCTTTTTGCTAATCAGGCTGGCTTGGACAATAATCCGGAATGGGGCGCAAAACGTTATATCTTTTTTTTTGCGGGACTATCGCTCCTGATCCTCTCCCTCTTTTGCCGCAGGGATAATTTCATCGGCCGGTTCTTCGGAACACCGGAAGGACATTTATATCTGGGAACGGCGGTGGTATCCATTGGGGTTATTATTTACTATGTCTGGTGCGTAACCATCGGATTGTGGGCGAAATGGCCCTACGAAACCGACTATTATGATTTGCAGGCAACCGCTTTTTATCACGGACAGATTGCGCTGGAAGTGCAGCCTGACCCCGCCCTGCTTGCCTTCGAAGGTTTCGACGTATATGTCCCGGAAAACCGCAAGGGTATTCCAATCTTGTGGGATGCGACCCTCTACGACGGCAAATATTACCTGTACTGGGGGCCTGTGCCTGCCATCCTGCTGGCGGGGGGCAAGGTCCTTTTTTCGGCTCCGGTGGGCGATAATATTGTCACGTTCGCGTTCCTCGTCGGGACATTTCTTTTCATGACCGCGCTGATACTCGAATTCCGAAAGAATTACCATCCTGCAACGCCGCAATGGGCGGTATGGCTGGCGGTGGCAATGAGCGGCACGGTCAACCCGATGCCTTATTTACTGTTCGAGCCCCGCATTTACGAAGCCTCGATTATCGCCGCGCAGTTCTTTTTGATGGGGGGCTTCTATTGGCTTTTCTCCGCTTTTCGAAAACCTTCCGTGCCGCGCTTTGGATTATCTGGTTTGTTCCTTGCCTGCGCAGTCGGTTCGCGTACGGCGGTTTTCCCGGCAGTTGCTCTTCTTGCCCTGACAGCGCTGCTATGGACGGTCAAATTTCATCGCGCCAAAATCCCGGCCTTTATCGGCGCGATGGCGCTCCCGTTGATGCTGGGTGCCGCCGGATATGCATGGTACAACCATGCGCGTTTTGGCTCGGTCGCCGAATTCGGTCTTCGTTATCAGATTACCGCCTACAATCAGATGACCGACAGGATGTTTTCGCTTGCCTTTGTTCCATTCAATGCCTATAAGGCGCTTTTCAACCCTCTTGAATTGCGTCCGTCCTTCCCTTACGTTTTCCCCACCCGCTGGGTGGGACCAGCGTCGCTTGAGGCGGGTAATTACCCTCTGTATTATGAACTGTTCGCCGAGAAAATCACAGGCGTCCTCTTTGGTAGTCCCTTTCTTTTCTTTGCCCTGCTTTCCGGTTTGAATAAAGACAGGCAATACCGTTGGGTTTTGGCTTCACTGACAGGCTCGACCTTGCTGAGTTTCTTCGTGACCCAGCTCTTCTTCTTTGCCTCCATGCGTTATATGCTCGATTTTGTCCCCAGCCTGTCTTTGCTGGCCGTGCTTGGGTTTTGGCAGTGGCTGGAAATGTCGGGAAGCCCGCCTGTCGCCCGCTTTTTCCACGCTACGCTTGGTTTGTTTTTGTTTGCATACGGCGCATTGGTCAGCCTTCTCGTTTCGATATCCGCCCATCTTGAACAGATCAGAGTCTTCAACCCGCAAATGCTCAGACAGTTGCTTTGGTTTTTCGACAGTATCTTTCATTAGTGTTCCACATCGATCTGGATTCGATAGCCATGAAAAAAATATCGATTGTCATGCCTTGTCTTAATGAAGCCGAGACCCTCGCAGTCTGCATCCGCAAAGCCCGTTCTTTTCTCGAAGCGGGCGGAATTGACGGTGAAATCGTCGTAGCGGATAACGGCAGTCTGGACGGATCGAGGGAGATTGCCGTGGCGGCGGGCGCGCGGGTTGTGGAGGTCGCTGAAAAAGGCTATGGAAGCGCGTTGATGGGGGGCATCGAAGCGGCGCAAGGAGAGTATGTTGTCATGGGCGATGCCGATGATAGTTATGATTTTTCGAATCTGGGCGGGTTCCTTGCCGCGCTGGATGAGGGCTGCGAATTGGTGATGGGAAACCGTTTCAAGGGCGGTATCATGCCGGGGGCCATGCCCTTTTTGCATCGTTATCTGGGCAACCCGGTTTTGAGCGGCATTGCGCGCCTGTTCTTCAAAAGCGACATCGGCGATTTCCATTGCGGCCTGCGCGCCTTTCGGCGGGATGCAATCCTGTCACTCGGACTTCAGACCACAGGCATGGAATTTGCAAGCGAGATGGTTGTCAAGGCTACCATGAAAGGCTTGCGGATCACCGAAGTGCCCACCGTCCTTTACCCCGATGGACGTACCCGCCCGCCCCACCTTCGCACCTGGTCCGACGGCTGGAGACATTTGCGGTTTTTGTTGCTCTATAGTCCCCGCTGGTTGTTTTTCTATCCAGGCATGTTCCTTACGATGATCGGCATCCTTCTTTCCTCTTTTTTGCTTGGCGGGCCGCGTCAGGTGGGCGGCATAACCTTCGATATCAATACCCTGGTGTATGCCTCATTCCTGATCCTTTTGGGCGTGCAGGCATTGTTTTTCTCCCTGTTTACCTATACCTTTGGCGTCAATGCCGGCTTGCGTCTCCCGGACCGCATGACTGATTTGTTGTTTCAGCGGATAACCCTCGAGAGGGGCATCCTCCTTAGTCTGGGCATGGTGATTTTGGGGATTGCGAGTTCAGCGGGCGCTCTGTTCTATTGGAGCAGGAACTTTTTTGGGGATATCGACCCTGAATTTTCCATGAGACTGGTCATTCCAGGCGCTGTTTTGTTTACGCTTGGAGTTCAGACCTTTTTTGCCAGTTTCTTCCTCAGCATCCTGAATACGCGGCTTCGCTGACCTGGGCCGCGTCCGTCAGCGATTTTATGCCGCCCTTGCGAAAGCGGTGGCTCCCAGAATCAGGGCGGAGAGGAACAAATTCACCCGCAGCAGGATCAACTCACGGCGTTGTAACCTCGCCAGTTCGGCTTCGTCGGCGGATTCCTTTTTCAACAGGATGCGGTGAATGGCCGGCAGAACTTCCCAGGTTTGGACTGCGCTGGTCACCGCCAGAATCACGGAAAGGCTGTGCTTGATCAAGATGGACAAGGACCATTGCGTGCTGGTGTCGAGAAATCCGTCATAGTGCGGATTGGTGCTGAGTTGAAACAGCCCCGTCACAACCAGCAAACCCATGCTGAACCAGGCAAGCGGTTCGAGTCTCTTTTGCACGGCGGAGATGAAACTGATTTGGTCGGCCAGTTTCAAAGTCCTGCCGGAGGCCGGCAGGATGAGCAGGTTGATGGCGGCGAGGCTTCCGATCCATGCGACGGTTGCCAACATGTGCAGCCAGTAGGTCAGGGCCATCACCCAGATGGGAGGAGGGGTCATGGAGAGGCGGTTGGGGCTTCGGTTGGCACGTCTGTGGGGACTTCGATTGGAGTTTCGATCAAGGGAACGGCAGTCGGTGGGTAACAGGCCTGATAGGACTGGTTGGAGTGTGATGATGCGGTTTTATCCAGGTTGCCAAGCCCTGCCGCAATCTGATAGAGGTCATATGCGGCGCAGTAATCCTCGTCCGCGAAGAGATTGTCCCCGTAGCGCATGGCGGTGTATTGCAACCGATCGGAGGCGGTCATGCTCCCGTCCCACATCGACGGCCATCCATTGCCGACCTGACTGAAGTAATTGTAGGACTGCTTCCAATCCAGTTCCCAAAAACTTGCGCCGATGATGTACATGCGTGCGCCTTCGCGCAATTGCACAGCGGTATTGTCCAGTGGACCGAAACGTTCGGCGAGTGTCAAAAAATAAATACCGCCTTCGAGGTTGCCTTCCTTTGTGATCAACGAGTGCCCGTGGTTTCGCAGGGCGAAATAGTACATGCCGTCCACCTGGGCGATCCTATAGGTCGGATCCAGTTTGCGGATAATGTCGAGCGCGCTCAATGCGTTGGTCCAGTCCTGCGCCTGGATGAGTTGTTGCGCGCGCTGGTAGGCACTCTCCGCGCCGCTGAAATCAGGCGTGGATGTGAGGGTGGGCGCCGGGGTGGACGTGGGAACGGAACTCAGGACCAGCACTTCGGTCAGTTTTTCCTGCGCGCCGGGAAAGTTCGGCGATTTCGAGATGATGTATTGCAGGCGCTGCGCCGCAGCATCATAGCGTTTGAACTCGATGTCCACCAGCGCGAGTTCGAACTGTTCCGTCACCTGTTTTTCGACAATGGAGTTTTGAGCCGCCTTGCGGTCTTCGATGCCCGCAGTATATCCGCCGTATCCGCCCGCCCCGATCAGCAGGATGAAACCCAGAACGCCAATAAGGATGGTCAGCCAACGGCGCGACTTTTTCTTCACCGGCTTGATGGGTTGAGTATCGTCCAATTGAGGTTCGGGAGGTGTGAGAGGTTGTGTGTTTTCAGTTTCTTGAGACATGGCAGCAATTATACTTCCGTTTGAAATACCCCAAAAAATTCCTTATTTTGATTTTATCCGCGCAAAGACCCTAAAGGTTTCAAGAACCTTTAGGGTCTCACAAGTTATAACTTCAAAAGTTGTTTTGCATCCGACCAGACGATGACCAGGGCGACGATTCCGCCGGTGACCATGCCCATCAACGCTGTGGGGATTGCCCCGCCGGGCAGGTAGACTGCCAACCCGTAAGCAGATATGCCTCCCACGACAGCGGCGACCAACCCGCGGACAACCGCTCCGCCGACCTGAATGGGCTCATGCGTCCGCTTGGAGAGCCAGCCGAAAAGGATGATAGCTTCGATCAGCAGGGCGATTTCGGCAAAGGCGATGACCGGCGCGCCGATTTCCTTGAAGAAGGTCAGCCCGATGAAGCCGATACCGAGGAACATGACGAGGCGCAATCCCACCGCGTAGAGCGGGAACATCGGTTCCTTGCGGGCATAAAAGGAGCGCGCCGCAATCTCGTGGATGGTGTAGCCGGTCAACGTCAGCAGGTAGGCGCGGGTGGTCCATGTGACCAGCGTGGAGGTGGCTTCGTCGAAGCCAAAGACGCCGCGCACCAGCGGATGGATCCCCGCCGCCATGACTGCCGCAATCGGCAGCGTAAGCGAGATCAAAACCCGCAGGGCACGTTCGATGGTGGCGCGGAATTCGTGCCAGTCGCCGCGCGCTGCGAGTTCCGAAAGCGTGGGTAGCATGGCGGTGGCAATCGCCGTCCCAAGGATTGTTTCGGGGACTTGCATAATCATCCAACCGTAGGTCAGCGAGGTGACCGCGCCGACCTGGTCGAGACGCGAGGCGAGGTTATCGCGCGCCAGCACGATGATTTGAATCCCGCCCATGGTCAGCAGGCGGGGAGCCATCAACTTGAGGGCTTCGATCAAGCCTGTGTGACGCAAATCCAGCGCGGGCGTCCAGCGGAAGCCGAACTTGAAGAGCATCGGCACTTGAATCAGCAGGTGCATTGCCGCGCCGATGATGACGCCGTATACCAGCCCATGAATCCCAAAGCGCGGCACGAGGAAAATTGCGCCGAAGATCTGACCGATGTTGTACATGCTGGGCGCCATTGCGGGGAAGACAAAATGCTGGTTGGCTTGCAGCGAAGCCATTACCAGCCCGCTGATGGAAAAGATGATGGTGCCGACCAGGTTCAGGCGCATCAACTCAGCCAGCAGCGTGCGTTGTTCCTGACCGAAGCCCGGCGCAATGCCGATTTCCGCATCCACGATCGGCTGGGCAAAGATGGCGATGATCACGGCAATGGAACCTGTCACCAAGAAGGCGACGTTTGCCACGCGCGAGAACAAGTCCCATGCGGCGGCGCGGTCTTTTGTGGTGAGATATTCAGTCAGCAGGGGGATGAATGCCATTGCCAGCGCCCCGCCGGAGATGAGCGCGAAGAGCACGTCGGGTAGGTTGTTTGCGGCGTTGAAGGTATCCAGCAGGTGAACTTCATCCGAATACTGGCGCGAGACAATCCCCGTGCGGACGAAGGCAAGGACCTTATCTATAAAAAAGAAGAACCCGACAATCAGGGAATTACGTGTCAGGCGTGAGAGTTTGCTCATCGACTAATGATCGGCCGTTGATGTCAGGTCCGCGCCCGGCAGTTTATCGGCGAGCAAATGTGTTTTGTGTATCAATGTCGGCAGGCATTGCGGACAGATGTGCTTTGTCTCGCCCTTGAAGGTCAGTTGCAGCAGCGGAATGACTTCATCTGTGCGTTCGCAATTCAGGCATGTTTTTTTGTTTTCTGTGTTCATGGTTTTCTCCAATCTAAAATTAATACGTCACACCTGCACTTGCGTGCGGTGCAAGTGTTGCGAGGGACGTTTTTTGTCCCGAAGCAATCCCCTGACAATATAAGATTGCTTCGTCGGGAAAAGAACCCTCCTCGCAATGACAGGATACTACAACGTGCCTTTATACATTCCGCCGTCCACATTCAACATCACGCCGGTAATGTAGGAAGCGGCGGGCGAGACGAGGAAGGCGGCGGCGTTGGCAAACTCTTCGGGCTGACCCAGCCTCCCAAGCGGACTCTGCGCCGATTGTTTTTTGATTTCCTCTTCAACTGTGGACTTGTTCGTGTTGGCTCTTGCCATCATCAACTCGGTGACTCTCTCGGTCTCCGTCCAACCCGGCAGAATCGAGTTGAAGCGAATTCCCTCCGCGCCGAGTTCGAGCGCCAGCGACTTGGTCAAGCCAATCGTTGCCATGCGGACACTGTTCGACAGCAGGAGATTTGCAATCGGCTGTTTGACCGACATCGATGTCAGGGTCAGCACACTTGCAGCATTAGACTTCCGCAAATGGGGTAGGGCGGCTTTGATCAATCTCACATGCAGCATCAGACCCAAGTCCACGCCCTTTTGCCACGCGGCTTCGTCGAGCGAATCAATCGAGCCGGGGGGAGGTCCGCCTGCATTGGTGACGAGAATGTCCAACCCGCCAAAAGCCTCCACAACTTGTCCAACCAATTTTTCAGGCACATCAGGCAGGCTCACGTCACCGGACAGCCCGATAACTTGCGTCCCTGTTTCCTTGCTCATCTTCTCCGCGATAGTCTTGATCTTTGCCTCGTCCCGCCCGTTGATGGCGACCTTGCAGCCTTCCTTTGCCAGAGCCAGCGCGGTGGCATAGCCCAGCCCGCGTGACGAGCCAGTGACCAGGGCGCGTTTGTCTTTGAGTCCTAAGTCCATTGTGTCTCCTTGTGTTCTTTACGTCATTGCGAGGACGACAGTCCGAAGCAATCTCCTACTTTATGAGGGACTGCTTCGCTCATGTCGCTCGCTCGCAGTGACATCAAACAATTTCAAATTTCGCATCCCAAACGTCCCCATCCGTCCAGTTGGATTCCACCCATTTTGCCACAGTTTGCAGGGATTGGTGCAGGGTCACAGCATCGGAATTGATCATCGCACAGGCGATGATGGACTCCGTCCACTTGTCCTGCAAATCCATCTCGGCGACGGAGACGTTGAATTCACGGCGCAGGCGTGACATCAGCGGCTTGATTCGACCGCGTTTTTCTTTGAGCGAGTTGCAAAGGGGGAGGTGAAGGTGAATGGTGAGGGTGGCAAGCATGGTTCGATTTACGATTTTTGATTTACGAATTACGGATTACGCCTTAGAATCCCTTTCATGGATACTGAAACCGCATACAACCAAGCTCTTGATTACCTCTATTCCTTCGTGGATTATAGCCTGAAACACGCCTCCGAACTGGCGAAGGCGGACTTCAACCTCGACCGCATGTTTGCCCTGATGGATTCGCTCGGAAATCCGCAGAGCGGTTATCCCATCATCCATGTGGCGGGGACAAAGGGGAAGGGGTCGACGTCTGCGCTGTGCGCGTCGGCGTTGAAGGCGGCGGGATACACTGTCGGCTTGTACACGTCACCGCATCTGGAGGATTACGTCGAGCGGATTCAGTTCAACGGGGCGCCGATTTCGCACGGACAGTTGGTCGAACTGATAGAGGAGGTCAAGCCGCATGTGGCAAAGATCGAAAAGCTGACCACCTTCGAGATCACCACCGCGCTGGCGTTTTTGGCGTTTGCGAAATATGGAGTGAATGCGGCGGTCTTTGAAGTCGGCTTGGGCGGGCGGTTGGATGCGACCAACGTCGTCACGCCGAAAGTTTCGGTCATCACGTCACTATCTTATGACCACATGGCTGTGCTTGGAAACACACTGACCTTGATTGCAGGCGAGAAGGCGGGCATCATCAAGCAGGGCATACCTGTGGTCTCGTCTCCGCAAAAGGATGAGGCGCTTGTTGTCGTGGAGCGTGTAGCCAAACTGAAGAACGCAGAACTAACTTTGGTGGGCAGAGATGTAAAGTTCGAGTTCGTCGAGTCATCTTTGGATGGGCAGGTGGTTTCGATACGGCGGCGCTGGTCGAGTAGCCCAAAGGGCGTATCGAGACCCGCCGCCTACTCAACCACCGAGGAACTTAGATTTACTATTCCCCTGCTTGGAAACCATCAAGTAGAAAACGCCGCCACTGCCTACGCCGCGCTCAAAGCCAGCGGAATCCCCATCACCGACGAACAGATACAAAAAGGCTTTTCTCAGGTAAAATGGCGCGCCCGCTTCGAAGTGGCGCGGCGCGACCCGCCCGTCATCTTCGACTCGGCGCACAACCAGGATTCCTTCGAGAAGCTTCGCGAGACTCTCGATGCCTATTTTCCCGACAAGAAGGTCTATCTCATCTTCGGCGCATCGGAGGATAAAAACATTCCAGGCATGTTCGCAGAGTTGAAATCGAAAATCAAGAAAATCATCATCACCCGCGCCGACCATCCGCGCGCGCTCGAAGTGGAGCGAATTCAGGAGTTGGCGAATCAGGCTGGGACGGAGTCTGAATTGGTCGTCCCAGTCAAAGCGGCGTTGTCGCGGGCGCTGGAACTATCCGCAAAAGATGGTAGCATTGTCCTCTCCGCTGGCAGCATGTTCGTGACGGCGGTAGTCATGTCTGCATGGAAAACGAGTAACAAATGAATCATCAAAACGATTGGAATGAAGAAGAAGATAATTTCGACCTGACCCTCTCGCAACGCACCGAGGAGTTGTATCGCATCCCGAACATGGAGCCGAACGCCGATGGGCTGATCGAAGCCGCCGTGCTGCCGCTGCGCGACATGGTCATCTTCCCGCGCATGGTCTCGCCGATTTTCGTCGGGCGTGAGGCTTCGCTTTTAGCGGTGCAGAATGCCCAACGCAAAGAGCAGACCGTGATCGGGCTGACCCAGAAGGACTCAGAAGTGGACGCGCCTGGCGTCAACGACTTTCTGCCTGTGGGCGTGGAGATGGCGGTGGGGCGGTTGTTGCATATGCCCGACGGTTCGTACTCTGCGCTGGTGCAGGGGCGCAAGCGTGTGGAGATCGTCGAATATCTGAGTTTGAAGCCATATATCAAAGTGCGCGCGCGGGTGATCAATGAACCGACAACCGCCGACCGACAGACACAGGCATTGATGCGCTCCGCGTTAAGTCTCTTCGAGCGCTGCGTGCAACTCGACAGGTCGATTCCCGAAGAGGCGCATTTATTCGCGCTGAACATTTCGGAGCCGGGCTGGCTTGCGGACATGATCGCCACGTCGCTTTCGCTGAACTACGAAGCCAAACTGCGACTGCTGATGATTCTCGACCCGAAAGCGAGACTCGGTCAACTGAACGCCATCCTCGCGCAGGAAGTGGACGTGCTGGAACTCGAAGACGAAATCCATTCCCGCGTCCAAAACGAAGTGGATAAAAGCCAGCGCGAGTTTTACCTGCGCGAGCAGATGAAGCAGATTCAAAATGAGCTTGGCGAAGGCGACATCTTCACCCGCGAATCGTCCGACTTGAAGAAGAAGGTCGAGAGCGCAGACCTGCCCGAAGAGGCGAAGAAGGTGGCGTTCAAAGAGTTGGAACGGCTGAACCAGATGCCGCCGATGGCTCCCGAAGTGGGAATCATCCGCACCTACATCGACTGGATCGTCGATCTGCCGTGGGGCAATTCCACGCCCGATAATCTCGACGTGAAGAACGCGGCAAAGATTCTCGAACGAGATCACTACGGCTTGAAGAAAGCCAAGGAAAGAATTCTCGAATACATTGCCGTGCGTTCGCTCAAACCCAAAAAGGAACGCCAGCCGATTCTGTGTTTCGTCGGACCTCCTGGTGTGGGCAAAACCTCACTCGGACGTTCGATTGCCGATGCGCTTGGTCGCAAGTTTGTGCGCGTGTCGCTGGGCGGCGTGCGCGATGAAGCTGAGATCCGCGGACATCGCCGCACCTACATCGGCGCATTGCCTGGGCGAATCCTCCAGACGATGAAACGGGCTGGGACTTCCAATCCACTTTTCATGCTGGATGAAATCGACAAGCTGTATTCCGATTTTCGCGGCGACCCCGCCTCTGCCATGCTCGAAGTCCTCGACCCCGAGCAGAACTTCGCCTTCAGCGACCACTATCTTGAACTGCCGTTTGACCTGTCGAAGGTCATGTTCATCACCACTGCCAACTCGCTGGGCAGCATTCCCGCGCCGCTGCTCGACCGCATGGAAGTCATCGAGTTTCCCGGCTACATCGAAGAGGAAAAGCTGGAGATTGCCAACCGCTATCTCATTCCGCGCCAGATCGAAGAGAACGGCATCGAATCGCTTGGCTTGGTTTTCGAGACCGCCGCGTTGCAGCGCATGATCCGCGAGTACACCTATGAGGCGGGCGTCCGCAACCTGGAGCGCGAGGTTGGAAAAGTCTGCCGCAAGGTGGCGCGGATGAAGGCGGAAGCGAAGAAGTATCCCGCATCCATCGCGCCTGAGATGATCGAGAAGCTGCTCGGTCCTCAGCAGGTTTTTCCGCCCGAAGCGGAGAGCGCCGACGAAGTGGGCGTTGCCACCAGCCTTGCCTGGACTGAAAACGGCGGCGAGATTATGGCGGTGGAAGTCGCCATCCTCGAAGGCAAGGGCGGGATGCAGATGACGGGTCAACTGGGCGAGGTGATGCAGGAGTCGGGTCAGGCGGCTCTGACCTACATCAAGTCCCGCGCCGCCGCGCTCAAGATCGACCCCGAAGTCTTCGAGCGGATGGACATTCACGTTCACATGCCCGAAGGCGGAATCCCGAAAGATGGACCCTCGGCTGGGATTACGATGGCGACTGCAATCATCTCCGCACTAACGGGGCGACCTGTCTTCCGTCTGGTCGGCATGACGGGCGAGATCACCCTGCGCGGACGGGTGTTGCCCATCGGCGGCGTGCGCGAAAAAGTCCTTGCCGCCCATCGCGCCGGACTCAAGACCGTCCTCCTGCCAGAGAAGAACTTGAAGGATTTGGTGGAACTTCCCAAGACCGCCAAGTCCGAGTTGAAAATTGTCCCCATCAAGCACATGGACGATGTGCTTGCTCTCGCGCTCTCGGAGAAGGCGACTGTCAAGCCGCCGCGTCCGAAGAAGCAAACGAAGGATGAGGGATCGGAAGAGTAACTCCGATTGACCTTTCATAGCGACGAAAAGACCTCCGGCAAGATTGCCGGAGGTCTTTTCGTTTTACTATTTGCTGGGCGCTGATTCAGCGACTACTCGATGATCTTGAAGGTCGGCGTCGGAGTGGGGGTGCGTGTGGGTGTAAAAGTGGGCGTGAAGTAGGGCGTGTTGGTGTAAGTCGCCGTTGGCGTGCGTGTGTTGGTGGGCGTGCTTGTCCTGGTGGGTGTGCTCGTCCTCGTTGGCGT
>DAOUAS010000232.1:0-5772 GCA_034433295.1 Anaerolineales bacterium
GCGATTGCCTTCACAGGCGCATCGCTGACGTTGAGTCCCAGGTCGGCGATAAATGCCAATTTGTGAAATGGCTGGCTTGCCGACTTGTGACTGTTCAGCACAGCGCCCGGCCAGTCTGTCAACTCCGCCAGCAGGGATTGGATCTTTGGGTCAGCCAGTGTCGCCTTCCGTGCGGCACGGACTTGCGGGGCGGCTTCCGCCTGCCCAAGCAGGTCAACCCGCGTTCGATATTGAATCCACGCGTTGCCTTCCAGCAGCCATTCGATGATTTTATCGTTCATATTTTCCTTTCATAACCTGTAACCACTCTGCCACCATGCGCCGCAGTTCGGGCGGCTCCAACACCTCGACGGCTGGTCCATACGCCAGCGCAGTGCTGGCAGCCCATTCCAGCGCGGGCGCGGAGAAGGTGACAATCAGCGAACCATCCGCCTGCTCTTCCACACTTTCCCAGTAGGAATGATTTTCCTTGAAGAGCCAGGTCGAGTCTGCTTCCACCTTCAGTTTGACTTTGACTTGCGGCTGGGCTTGGAATTCATTCTTCAAGTGGGCTTGCAAGTCGAAGTCAGGTGGAATGCTGAACGTGGCGTCAGACAGGGTGATCTCCGAGATTCGGTCGGCACGAAAGGTGCGGACTTCCTTCCGCAGGTGGCAGAACCCGATGACGTACCACCAACCCCAACGGTGGACCAGCGCATACGGGTCGAGTTCGCGCTGGGTGGGGTGGGGCAGTTGTCCGCTTTGGTAGGTCATGCTCACGCCGCGATGTTCGCGGATGGCACGGCGTAGTTTCTCCAGGGTTGGGGTCAACGCTTTGAGGTCAGAGCGATTCATTCCCGTCGCCACCAGCGAGTTTCGCGCCCAAGCCACCTCGCGGACTTGCTCTTCGGGCAGCAGGTTCTCCAACTTCGCCAGCGCCCCCCGCGCCGCTTCGCGGTACAACTCGCCCCACATTTCCTCGACCATGCCTGTGCCAAGTACCAGCGCCACCGCCTCTTCGAGTGTGAAAACCAGCGGCGGCATCTTGTATCCGCGCACGAGGGAGAACCCGCCGTACGGTCCGCGCTCGGCGTAGAGCGGAATGCCCATCTCCTCCAGCATATCGAAATAGCGGTGGACGGTCCGCAGCGAAACGCCCAATTTCTCAGCCAGTTCAGAAGCCTTCTGGTTGGGCTGGTTCTGGAGCAGGAAGATCAGGGTAATCAGTCGGGTGGCGGTGTTGTTCATTGTGTCACATCCTTGAAAAGTATAAGCCTCATATATGTCAAATTATGACATATATAAAGTAAAAACATTGCTTTTCTATTTTGTGGACGTACAAAGAAAATGCCATTTCCGTTCCGCCCCAAATATCCCAGTCTGTTCAAGGAGAAGAAATAAAATTGGCGGAGGGAAAACTCCCGCTCCGCCAACAGTAGATCGTCAATCCAGATCGCCGGTCGTCTTACGTCAAATCGCTCATCAAATCCATCGGCACCACCGCCACGCCGACAATGCCCGGTCCCGTGTGGACGCCCAGCACAGGCGAGATGCGCATCATCTCCAATTTGGCGACGTTGAGTTTCTCCTGCAATTCTTTAGCCAGCGTCTCGGCTTTTTCGGCAAAGCGTCCGTGCAGGACGTTTACCCATACGGGGGTGTTGCCGTATTTTTCCTTCACATGGTCTGCAATCGAGGTGATGGACTTGTTGATCGTCCGCTCGGTCTTGACCGTGGTGTACTTGCCGTCTGTGTCCACGCGGATGATGGGCTTGAGGTTGAGCAGCGCGCCCGCGATTGCCTTTACGCGCCCGATGCGTCCGCCACGCGCCAGGTATTCCAGCGTGTCGAGGGTATAGATCAACTCGGTCTTCTCGCGGATTTGCGCCAGCCGCTCGTGGATGGAATCCATCGCCCAGCCTGCCTTGGAGGCAAGCGCTGCCGCCATTACTTGAAAGCGCTCGCCGCCGGAAAGTGTCAGCGTATCCCAAAAATGGACATTGGCTTCAGCTTTGACCTGTTCGCCGCCGTCACGGGCGGAGTTGATCGTGCCGCTCAATCCCGACGAAATGTGAACCGAAAAGATATTCTTCTCGGTCTCGGCCAGTTTGCGGTACAACTCGGCAAAGATGCCAGCCGATGGCTGCGCCGTCGTCGGGATTTGCGGACGCATGGCTTCGAGGCGATTGTAAAAATCATCGGCGGAAATTTTAGTGGCATCCACCTCGCCTTCGGGAAACTGGATGAAGAGCGGGGCTTGCACAATCTCCAGCCTCTCCAATTCCTCATTGGGCATATCCGCCGCGCAGTCGGTTACGATTTTCATGTTTGTTCTCCTTGGTTTATTTTTTCTTGTCCAAAAACCACTTCACCGTATCCTTGAGACTTTCGTACAGTGAACGTGGCAAATAGCCTAATTCATATGTTGCCTTGGCGTGACTGATATTCGAGTTGCTTTTCAGCACTTCCAACGAGTAGGGGGTAAATCGCGGCGTGACATGTACCAGCCTGTAATAAGTCGGTGTGAACAGCGCCGCGAACTTTGCCAGATCGAACGGGACTTTCAACTGGAAGAAATTCCTGCCCGTGATCTCACGCACGGTTTCGAGCAGGTAGCGAACGCTGATTTTCTGTCCCGACAAAATGTAACTCTCGCCGCGCTTGCCTTTTTCAGCCGCCGCGATCAAGCCATCAGCCACGTCGCGCACATCCACAAAGTCATAGGCGCCATCCACGTACAGGGTTGGCTTGGCAGCCGCCGCATCGTGGATCAACGACCCCATCATCGAGCCGCGAAAATCATAGGGTCCGATCACGCCAGTGGGGCAGGCGACCACAGCTTCCAGTCCAGATTCCGCTGCTTGCAAAACTTCCAGCGTTGCCTCCGCCTTCGAGCGGTCATATGCTCCGTATGGATTGTTCATATCGTACGGCACGCTCTCATCAATTACGCCTTCCTCCACCCGTCGTATCGCATGAATCGAAGATATATAAACCAGTTTCCTGATTCCGCTTTCCATCGCCGCACGCAGGACGTTTTTCGTACCTTCCGCATTGACTTTTCTTACAAGGGGATTTGCTCCCGGCATGATGGAGATGACACCCGCCAGATGGAAGACGCCACGGATGCCTTGCATGGATTGGAAAACGGATTCCACGTCGAGAACATCGCCTTCGACGGTTTCCACATCCAACCCCGAAATTGATTCGCGGCATTCGCCGGGCAGAATCATCGCCCGGACCTTTTCCCCGCGTTCCAAAAGTTTTCGTGTCAAGACATTTCCCACATGTCCCGCAGCGCCAGTTACCAGCCACATGCCAGTTCTCCATTTCGTCATTGCGAGGCGACAACCGAAGCAATCTCATTCGCCACAGGGATTGCTTCGACGGACGAGCGCCGTCTCGCAACGACGAGAAAATGCTATTTTTTCAGAAAATTATTGACCAGCATATCCGAGCTTTCCTTCGCCACCTTTTCCCAATCGGCACCTTTGGGATCGAGAAGGCTTTGAAGCAGCAAGCCCATTGCAGTGGACACGATCAACCGAGAAGCGGTTTCTGGGTCCACCTCGACGAACGAACCTTCGTCGACACCTCTCTTGATCAGTGTGGTGAAATCCTTGTGATAGCGGCGGTAGGGGGTGATACTCGCCTGCCAGATCTTCTTGTCACGGCTGGCTTGCAGCCAGAATTCGAGGAACATCGGCAAGCCCTGACTGGCGGTCTTGATAATGTAGGGGTAGGCTTCGGCAATTTGCTGGAACATCTCTGGCACGGTTTTGCCTTGCGATGCTTCGATGCTTTGGTCGATGGTGATCAGCCATGAATCGAGCAGGGCGAGGAAAAGCGCCTGCTTGCTCTCGAAATGATGGTAGAACGCGCCCTTGCTGACGCCCGCGTCCTTGCAAATCATGTCCACGCTGGCGGCGGTGAAACCGTGCGCTGAAAACAATTTGATGGCAGATTGAATGATCTGACTTCTGGTCTCTTCACTGCGATGTTGCATATAACCTCGTAAAAACAAACCGACTAGTCGGTTTGTTTTTACCCCTAAAGGGAGAGATTGTCAAGTGACAACCAGCAGAGTTTCGAACCACATGGGATGAATTGCAGCAAAGGAAAACAGCAACATGGAGGACTGGCATATATGAAGAGGATTCCCGAAAAGATAAAAAGATCAAAACCCACCATCGATTTGACTGTTTCCCAACTGCTGTTGTAACCTTTTACGAGCATTTACATCCAATTAGCAAAACAAAAATAGGAGCATTTCAAACATGGAAATGGTGATTGATTTTCCCGGCGGTTCCCGTGTGGACGCCCACTTTGGACCTCATACTGTCATGACCGACCAACCCCCGGTTGCCAGCGCCCCGACACCTTTCGCGGTTTTCCTTGCGTCCATCGGAACCTGCGCCGGGATCTACGTCCTCGGCTTTTGCAAACAGCGCGGACTTCCCACCGAGGGAATCCGCATTGTCCAGCGTATTCACAGCAGCCCGATGAGCGGCATGGTTGAAAAGATCGACCTTGAGATTCAGGTTCCCGAGAGTTTTCCCGAAAAATATCGCCCTTCGCTGATTCACACCGCCCAGCTTTGCGCGGTCAAGAAACACCTTGAAAATCCGCCCAAGTTCGACGTCACAACCAAGGTTGTCGAACCCGCGTAAAAATCTCGTGATTGCCCCCGTCCAATCGTGTATACTAACCCTATACACTTTTGGACTGGACACAATCAATGGTCGAATTGACAAGCCAACCTGATATTTCCATCGAAGCCCTACGTAGCGGAGATCGCGCCGAGTTTGCCCGCCTTGTGGATGCTTACTCCGCCCCAATCTACCGTCTCGGTTTGCGGATGCTTGGTAACGAACAGGATGCCGAGGACGTGTTGCAAAACACCTTCCTCAATGCATTGACCCACCTCTCCAGCTTCGAGGGACGGTCCAGCATCCTGACCTGGCTCTACCGCATCGCCGTCAACGAAGCGCTGATGACCATGCGGCGCAGCAAGCCCGAAGTCAATATCGACGACGCCGATACCAGCGACGACGACACCGACGACCTTGCCCAGTCCCAATTTGTGGATTGGGGTTCCCTGCCCGAAGACATGCTTCTTTCGTCCGAGGGCAAACAGGCGCTCGACCGCGCCATTCAAAACCTGCCCGAAAACCTGCGTATGGTTTTTCTGCTACGCGACATTCAGGAACTCTCCATCAAGGAAACTGCCGAGGCGCTTGGGCTGACCGAATCAAATGTCAAGATCCGCCTTCTCAGGGCGCGCCTGTCCCTGCGGGAGCAATTATCAGTATATTACGGCGAGCGGATGCTTCAGGAGAAAACGAATGACTGAACATACTCATACCCATTCTGATTGCAAGTCGCTGCTTGGCACGCTTTCCGACTATGTGGACGGCGAACTGGAAGCGGAACTGTGCCGCGAAATCGAAAAACACATTGCGGAATGTGAGAACTGCCGCATTGTGGTGGACACAACCCGCCGCACGATTGACCTTGTCCACGCCTCGAATCCACCCGAAAGCGGGTTGCCCGACGAGGTGAGGAGTCGCCTCTTCAAACGACTCGACCTGACCGAATATTTGAAGCCACAAGCAAAATAAATCCCAGCCTCGACATTTGTTGTCGGGGCTGATTTTTTATACCGCTATCCCAACTGTGGTATAACACCCCCTCGATGACAGCACAAAAACAACTTCTGGGACATTTCGCTGCAATCTTCACCATTTTTGTCTGGGGCATCACTTTCATCTCCACCAAGGTTCTGCTGGTTTC
>DAOUAS010000233.1:0-4922 GCA_034433295.1 Anaerolineales bacterium
AAGGTCAGTGGCGCGAATCCGCAAGAGTTATTTCCGCACCTATGAAGAAGTCAAATCTCTTCAAGTTATACGAGGAGAACATTGGCGCGCTCACGCCTTTACTGTCGGACATGCTGCGTGAGGCGGAGAAAAATTATCCAGCCGCCTGGCTCGAGGAAGCATTCGAGATTGCGGTCAGCCGCAACATCCGCAACTGGAAATATGTGGAAGCCATTTTGGCGCGCTGGAAGGAAAAAGGGAAAGATGAAAGAAAAGATAACCAGGACGTTGTCAAAGATGCAAAGCGATACTCAGACAGCGAATTCTCCGAGTTCCTCAACCGAGATTGAGTCCCTGACTAAAACACTGGGCGACCCGAATTGCGAGTATTGCCATGGCGCGGGGTATGTCCGCTATGATGTGCCAGTAGGACATGAAAAATTCGGCAAGCTCGAATCGTGCATTTGCCGCGCCAGGGATGTGGCGGAAAGCGCGCGCAACCGTCTGTTTGCGATGAGCAATCTTGACCGCCTGAGTCATCTGCGGTTCGAGAATTTCAAGGCTTCTGGGAATGAGAAGGCAAAGTTTATGTCGCATCAGGAAAGGGAAAACCTGCATGCCGCTTTCGAGGTTTGTGAAAAGTTCGCGCAGATGCACACAGGCTGGATTCTGCTCGAAGGCGGATACGGCTGCGGCAAGACTCATCTTGCGGCGGGGATTGCCAACGACGCAGTAGAGAAGGGAACTCCCACGCTGTTCATCACCGTACCCGATCTTCTGGATTCTTTGCGTTTTGCCTATAACGACCCTGAGACAACTTTTGAGCAGCGCTTTGAAGAAATCCGCAACGCCGAGTTGTTAATCCTCGATGACTTCGGCACGCAGAACGCGACCGCCTGGGCACAGGAAAAATTATTCCAGATCATCAACTTCCGTTACATCAACAAGCTGGCGACGGTCATCACCACCAACCTGATGCTGGACGAGATCGAAGGACGAATCCGCTCGCGTTTGCAGGATGACGAGTTCGTCAACTACGTGAAGATCACTGCGCCCGATTATCGCCGTCCCGAAGAGACAAGCAATCCGGGCATCTCGATGCTGTCCCTGCCTGAGATGAAAAATATGACTTTCAAGACCTTCCAGATGCGTCATGATGAGCTCGGCAAGGAAGCAATCACAACCACTGTTACCGAAAAACAGGACAAGTTTGGCAACAAATATAAGGACAAGGAAGTTACCCGTATCAAAGTCTCAAAGGAAGATATCAAGACTCTGGACGATGCCTATGGCGCGGCGGCTGCATTTGCCGAAGAGCCAAATGGTTGGCTGGTCTTTCTGGGACAGTCCTTCTGCGGCAAGACCCATCTCGCAACGGCAATCGGCAACTATCGCATCGGTCTCGGCGGACAGGCGCTGCTGGTGGAAGTCTCGTCCCTGCTGGATTATTTGCGCCAGACTTTCCGCCCCAGTTCCGAAGTCCCGTTCGACAGGCGCTTCCACGAAATCCGCACCACGCCGCTGTTGATTCTGGATGACCTGAAGGAAAGCGGAGCCAGTTCCGTGTGGGCAGAGGATAAACTCTACAGCGTGCTGAACTACCGCTACAACGCCCACCTGCCGACCGTCATCACCTCCACCATGCGGGCGGAGACGTTTGCGCTGAGCTATCCCAACCTTTGGAACAAACTGCTCGACCCGTCCATGTCGCAGGTCATTGCGATCAACATGCCGCCATATCGCCGGGTGGCGAAAGGCGGCAAGACAAGTCCGCACAAAAAGAAGTGAGCCGCATTACAGAAGCGACAAAATAAGATTTAATTTTCGGGCGTATTTGCGCTTTCTGATTTCACATTCCCAAATCCGAATCACTTTCCATCCCTTGTCTCTTAACGCCTTCGTTAAGAGGCGGTCTCTCTTTTTGTTGTTGGCGATTTTTGTTTCCCAGTATTCGTCATTTGCGCCGGGCTTTCGCATTCGGCACTGATGCCCGTGCCAAAAACACCCGTCGACAAAAACGATTATTTTTTGCTTCGGAAATACAAAGTCTGGTTTTCCAATGAAATTGAAATTTCGCCGCCACCCTGAAATTTTATGGGATTTGAATATATCTATCAGGGCAATTTCAGTGGATTTGTTGCCTTTCGACCGAACCGCGCGCATAACTTGCGAGCGCTTTTCCTTGCTGAAAACGTCCGTCATACTCTTCCAACTATTTTGACAGGAACAATTTTTTAGAGGGCTTCCAATCTTTTGCGACGGAATCTGCTTTTTCGAGCCAGCGGCGAATTCGTTGGTCTGGTTTTACCGACTCGCCCCAATACTCTACAAACAGGGCGTCGTCCATTTTTTGCGCGGCGTAGAGCATTTCGCTTTCAATGAGTTTTAGGGCGCGCTCAATGTAAAGACCTCCAGCGTCGTCATTTCCTGGGTTTGCCACGTTGCCAGCGGAGAACAAATCACGCGCTTGATGGGCAATAACCCCGTGATACGTCAGCAGGTACAAAACCACATCGTCATATTTGTTTCTAGAGCGTCCCGAATCGACAATATCAGGACATAACAAAGCCGCCTCTGCTCGAAGGCGTTTTTTCTCTTCGACAGAAAGACTGGTATAAAGCCGCGCCTGAATTGGCAGGGTGTGTTCCGCATCGGGCGTGTCTTCCAACCACCAGAGTCTCTCGCCCTCATTCAAACGAGAACGGGCGTATGCGCGAATGTGGCGCATTTTTTCCTCCATCGGAAGATGGCGAAATTCATCGTAGGGAATCCCCATCAAATCGAACAGGGAGCGATTCGCAAAAAGTTCAACTTCAAAACGCGGAACATGAGAAGTGCGGACGTGGATAACGCTTTGCTCATAATCGCCCCAGCGGACTTCGGGCTTGCCGCCCATTTTCCCAAAGACCAAATAGACTTTCTCAACCGATTCAATGCGATTAGTTTCAAGCACGCTATTTGCGACGCTGCGCCATGTGTCGTTCAAAGTAAACTTAACTTCGACGCCAAAGCGCCCAACCGCAATATCAGGAAACGCCTGAGGGTGAGGGGCAAAATCTATCGAAATGGAAGAATCGTATTTTACGAATTCCCGCAAGACTTCCCGAACTCGGCTTTCAAATTGTTCCGCCTTCTGGAAAGTTCTTTCGTTTGCTTCATTTATAAGTTTTGAGCAAACATCATCCAAGACCCGCTCGAATTCTTCTTGATTCATTCTTCGCCCTCTGTCATCAGCGTATCCAACACGGCGTTTGCCATGTGCCAAGCCAAAACAGGCGGCACGGCATTGCCAACCTGCCGCTCAGTTTCGCGCAGTTTGGAATCGAAAATAAACGTGTCTGGAAAGGACTGGAAACGCGCCGCTTCACGCATGGAAATTCGGCGCGGAAGCGAATAATGAAACTGAATATTTCCATGACATTCCGCCCTGATTGTGTAACCCGGTCTATCCGCCTTGAGTTTGCGGTTTCCCTGCTCGGAACTTTTGTTTGCCAGACTCCAGATGTGGTTGATTTCAGGACTCTGCTCAACTCCTTCGAGGTCTCCGATGGCTTCTTGCGAAGTAATCGGTTTGCGGGTTGCGGGCGCGGGAGGCTTGAATTTTTTAACATCCGGGCGCGTTCCAACAATAAAGACCCTCTCCCGCGTTTGCGGAACGCCATAATCGACGGCATTATAAAGATGATAGGTTACGTCATAGCCGAAAGAGCGAAAATCAAGCAAAATTTGTTTCAAGGACTTTTCGTTGTGCTTCATCAACAATCCTTTGACATTTTCCGCCACGAACACTTTGGGGCGAATTTTGGACACAACTTCCACCATCGCGCGATACAACCCGCTGCGCCTTCCGTCCACACCCGCCCCTTTTCCGTTTATCGAAATATCCTGGCATGGGAAGCCGCCAACGACAACGTCGGCGTCGAGAGGCATATCATCCATCGCTTTCCAAATATCGCCCTCGACAATATGCTGCCCGATGTTCTTTTGATATGTGCGGCAAGCCGCGCCATTGATGTCATTCGCCCACGCGATTTCAAACGGCAATTCCTGATAATATTTTCCAAGAAATTCAAAGCCTCCCCTAAAGCCCAAATCCATGCCGCCGCATCCAGAGAACAAGGATACAACGCGAATTTCCTTCTTTTTTATCAGCGTTATCTTGTCGCTTTTCGCAAGTTTTACGTTTTTCATAGTCGCCACATTATAGCAGTTCTGGAGTTCCTTCATAAAGGATTTTGGCTGTCTCCGAAGTTTGTTTCGGCTTGACGCCCGTTTTTCGTTATACTGGGAGCGTAAGAATTACTTATCTCATCAGGTTCAATATCAACAAAGGAGACTGACATGAAATCCCGTTTTACTGGTGTTTTGATCGGGCAAGTTATCGGAATCGTCCTCGTATGCACGATTTCCACATTTATCGCGCTGGTTTCGTTTGGGGGCATTGCAGGCGTGACCATGGCTTCCAAGCCGGAGCAGGTCTTTCAGTATGTTGCGCCGTTATCGTGTCCCGGTGGGACAATGAAATACGAGGAATACACCGCATCCTATCACCGTCCTGGCGAAAGCGGTTTTTACGTGGAGTGTGTCGCCACTGATGGAACTACAACGGACATCACCGGTCAATCCATTGGATATTCGCTCTTGGGTTTTTATCTCGCCTGCTTCCTGCCGCTATGCATTCCAGGAGGGTTGGTGGCAATTGTTATCCCACTCTTCTTTTTGCGGGGCGCAAAGAAGAAAGAGTCGCCCTCAACAAGCGCCATCGGAACTTTATAGGCGACTCAGTCCGTCCCTTATTTTGCGGCGGCTGATATTCAATATTTATAGAATAAATCGGCGTTGGTGCATAAATCGAAAAGTAGACGCAATTCATTTGTCGGAATGAAGAGTTATGCCACTTTGTAACTTTGGGGCATACCGAGATGCGTCATTTTATTGAGAGC
>DAOUAS010000234.1:0-7005 GCA_034433295.1 Anaerolineales bacterium
CTCAGTAGTTTTAGCGCTTGCTCACGACGGTCTTGTAGTTGTTGAGTTGTGCCATAGCGTCTCATGCACCAGATTATGATGTAAATGACATTATTTTGTCAAAGTTCAATAAAACATTCCACTTACAGCATGCCGCCATCTGGAGAACGCGCCTCGCGTTCTCTTTTCGCTTAAATCTTAATAACCTTAAAGAAATATAACAACAACACCGCGAATGCGCCGATGATATTTTAAGATAAACATATGTTCAAAAACCTTTACATAAATCAATAGTTAGATACAATGGATATATAAATAATGCTTTTATAACGCGACATCAAGCAATGAACGCAATCGAATCGATAATCGAAAATAAAATATAAAACAAAGAGAAAGACAATAACAAAGGATAAATCATGCATATCTGTGTATTGACAAGCTATCCAGATGAAAACGATGTCCCCTATGACCCATCGGCGTACATGAATGGATATCGCTGGAAGCAGCATTTTGTAGAGCCAGTGGATGTCGAAAAACAAATCCGCGATCTGATGGCAGAAGGCGTGGATGTATTCATCAATTTATGCGATGGCACGCCCGATGATGCGCTCTCCGGCATTGCGCTCGTGCATGCGCTCGAAAAATACAATGCCGCTTTTACTGGTGCCGATTCGAAATTCTTCGACCCCACGCGCGACGAAATGAAGAATGCGGCGCGGCGCGTGTCCGTGCCCACGCCGCATTGGGTGTTTGTGAATCGCGTTGAAGACGCTGAAAAAGTTGTCAAACGCCTGAAATTCCCCATGTTGGTCAAGCCGCCGCACGGATATGCCAGCGTGGGCATCCGTCGTAACTCGCGGGTCGAAAATATCGAACAGTTGCGCGAACAAATGCAGGTCGAGATCGACGAGTTCGGGCGCGCGCTGATCGAGGAGTTCATCGAAGGGCGCGAGTTCACCTGCCTGATCGCGGAAAATCCCGATGACCCCAGGAACCCGCTTACTTTCACGCCGGTTGAATTCATCTTTCCCATCGGCGAATCCTTCAAACATTACGACATGAAGTGGGTCGATTACGAAAGAATGTCGGTGGCGGTTGTCAGCGACCCGAAGATTCAAAAGACCCTGCGCCAGCAAACCATGCGCGTGTTCAAGGAATTGGGCGGCAATGGCTATGCCCGTTGCGACTATCGCATGGACGCCGGCGGGACGATCCACATGCTGGAGATCAACCCCAACTGCGGGATTTTCTACGCTCCCCACGAACCCGGCTCGGCGGACTTCTCCCTGTTGAACGATCCAACCAATCACGATAAATTCATGAGGTTGATCATTCGCAACGCAAAGAACCGTCAGGCGCGTATTGCTGCCGAACGGTCGGTCAAACGCCAGCCACGTAAACGCCCCATCAAGATCGAACAGATGGCTTACAGCTAAAACAAAAAGGACACGCAATGCCGTGTCCTTTTTTTATTCGTCAGCCTTTTATCACATCCGCTCCGGCGCTTGCTTTGCAGACGTAAATGCCTGCATCCAACCCGGACTTCTTCTTGTATGCGGCAAGAACCGCGCCGGTAAAGTCGTTTGCGGATTTTTCATTTACCAGCGCCACAGCACAACCGCCGAACCCCGCGCCTGTCATGCGCGCGCCATAACAGGATGATTGTTCCTGCGCGCACTCCACGATTTGATTAAGCGCTTCATTGGTCACCTCAAAGTCGTCGCGCAGGCTGGCGTGACTTGCGTTGAACAACTCCCCCAACCGGTTCACATCTCCTGATTTCATCGCCTTCACGGCTTCGAGCACCCGCGCGTTTTCCGAGACAATGTGCCTCGCGCGTCTCGTGACGACTTCGCTCAATTCGCTTCCTTTTTTCAGATCATCGACGTCGACATCGCGCAGCGCCTTTACGCCAAACCAACGCGCGGCTTCCTCGCATTGACTTCGCCTTTCGTTGTAGGCGGAGTCTACCAGCCCACGCCGGGTGGACGTATCCAAAATCACAACGGCGGTATTTTCAGGCAGGGGGGCGTGTTGATATTCCAAGTTGCGGCAATCCAAAAACAAGGCGTAACCCTCCCTGGATGCCGCGCTCGCCATTTGATCCATGATGCCGCAGTTGACGCCCACCCATTCGTTCTCGGCTTTTTGCGAGATGAGCGCCATGCTGGCCGGATTCCAATGAAGGCCGGAGGCGGAGGCAAAGGCCCGGGCGGTTGCAAGTTCAACCGCGGCTGAGGATGACAATCCAGCGCCTCGCGGCACATCGCCTGTCATCACCGCATCGAAGCCGCGCAGTCGATGTCCACCCTGTTGAAGTTCATGGGCGACGCCCTTGATATACTCGATCCAGCCTTCGCCTTTCGTAAGGGAATGTAAATCGAACGCAGAATCAGTCCCAAGGTCGAGTGAGCGGATGCGGACGGTCGAATCAGTCCGCGGCGTCAACGCCATCCACACTGCACGGTCAATGGCCATCGGCAGGACAAAGCCATCGTTGTAGTCGGTATGTTCGCCAATCAGATTTACCCGGCCGGGCGCGCGGACGATAAATTCAGGTTTGGCGTTAAAATAGGCGAAAAAAGATTGCTCGAGTATCTGTGTTTTCATAACCGTATTTATACCATAGAGGCCTCGTGACCGAACTTGAGTTGCTCGAAAGATACGAACCTGTTCTGCGCTTTGCGAAGAGCGAGCGTTTTTTTCCCATGGCTGTCGAGCCGTACGTGGAAAAGTGCGCCCTCTTCGCCAGCGGACCGCATGGGATGGTGGAAATTCTCTCTCACCACGGCGACCCTTTAATCTCGCGATTGGGAAAATTGAAGAGCGAACAGTTCTACATTCGTTTCGTCAATAAGACGCTGAACGATTCGGATGCATGGGTCTGGCTGGCGATTCTTTCAGGTTTGGGTGTTGCGGCGGGATGGTTTATCACGGGCGCCGCAGGCGTGGAAATTGCGATCGTAATATCGCTCATTGCCGGTTCGATTCTTTTCATGCTGGCATCGCCTGTTCGATTGCGGATTATTCCAGCCGCGCTCGCGGCGCTGATCTTCATTATCCTTGAGGTTGCGCCTATTGCGTTTTTTGTTCACCCCAACAGACAAATAGGTATCGCGGTCGAGTATCTTGTTCTGCTTCCAATTTATTTGATCATTTTGTTCTACCTTTCCGTCCGCACGATGAAGTTCATTCTGGAACATGTGGTCCCCGAGGGACCCGGAATGGTGATGGACATCCTATCACACGCCACGGAGAAGATCGCCCAGGAAGCTTATTCCGAATATTCCAAAATCCTCGAGACACATCCCCAGCCTGTTTACTATGGACGGGTATTGTACGAAACCGACCATGAATCAAACCATTGGACGATCCTCCAATATCATTTCTTCTACGCCTTCAACGACTGGAGGCTGGCCGCAAACGGCATGAACCATCACGAAGGGGATTGGGAGTTGGTAGCTGTCTATCTGAAGAACGATGTGCCGCACGCGGTTTTGCTCTCGCAGCATGGGGCGGGCCACATCAAAAAGTGGGACAGCGTTAATCTGGTCATGGAGAAAAATGGGGAAAAGACGACTCATCCCGTGGTATATGTTGCTCTTGGTTCGCATGCAAACTATGGCAATCCTGAGGTGATCCGCTCGCCAAACATGTACAAAGCGGGCAGACTCCAACGCCTGCTCTTTTGGGTTGACGGATTGGTTCACTACATATTCCTGCTGTTGAACCCAAGTCAAAAGGCGCGACAGATCGCGTTGAAAGAAATCGCCGCCCGGCATACCGATATCCTGACCGAGGATGCCTTTGCAGAATTACGCGATGAGGAGGATCATTATATGGTCAGCCTGCCGATGGAGATGGCGACAGGCGATGGATTCCGCATTGGAAGGAAAACTGCGCATCTGCGCGAGCATTTTCTGAAATCGGACAGTTACCTGAAACGCAACAAGTCCAACCGTCAGACGACACGTCCAAAGATGAACGAATGGCGGCGCGTCGTTTTGAATTCAGAGCATGATTGGGTACAATATAAGGGACTGTGGGGGGTCAAGAGCTGGCTTGTGGAAGAGTCGGGCCCGCCCGGCCCAAAATGGGACAGGCCTGAAAAAGGACAGGCGGGCGTCCGTGAAAGAAAGCGTTGGGGCAGGCCGTTGGAGTGGCTTGCGGAGTTGGAAGAAACGATATAAAACAACAAGGAGAAAACAATGTCCGTTTCACAAGTTCTCGAAGTTGCCCTGGGTCTTATCGTCGTCTATTACATTCTCGGTTCCATCATTTCATTGATCACACAATGGATCAACGAATTCTTTGAAACACGCGGCAAGGCCCTGGAGCGTTATCTGGTCAAAATCGTCGGCGACAAAAAGGTCGGCGATTTCGTCAGCCTGCCGCAGTTGCAGTCGCTGCGCCCCATCCGATACAAAAGCCCGCTGAGCGTATTCGGCGCGGTCACCGAGCCAAAGAAGATCGAGAAGATTCCCGTCGCCACCCTGGTGGATGCCTTTTTCGATTTCTCCGGACTGACCGCAAAACAGGAATTGAACCTTTTGCAACTGGCGGAATTGGTCGACAAAATGCCGGATTCGGAAGGAAAGCGGGCGCTCATCAGTTGGATCAACCAGGGTGTAACCAGCATTGCCGACCTGCGGACTCGTACCACCGCCTATTTCACCGGCATGATGGATCAGGCTGCCGCGACCTTCCGCGCAAATGCCCGCAGTTTTGTGATCATCCTTTCCATCGGCATCTCCATTCTCTTCGGCACAGATAGCATTCAACTTGCGAAAACACTCTGGACGAATGCGGAGGCGCGCGCGCTGGCCGTGGCAAAGGCCCAGATGGTCGTGGCGCAGGAAGGAGTCGATGTTCCGGTAAAGGATTTGCTCCAGGAATTAAGCGACCTCACGATCAATCTCGGCTGGTGGCAGACTGAACGCCCGGCGGCCGGAGCCAATGTAACGGACTGGATGATGTTCGTCATTTTGAAGGTGATCGGTCTTGGTCTGACGGCTGCCGCTGTGTCACAGGGTTCCTCCTTCTGGTATGACCTGTTGAAGAAGCTGGCATCCCCGACTTCGGGCGGCGGCAAGCCCAGTGATTCGAGCGTCAGCGCAGGCGGTGGATTGGGATGATCGAACAGGGGTAAAATCCGCCTGTCAAACAACGACTTGGATGTAAGGAGAAAAAGACATGACAACCATTCGTACTGACGTTTTCAAACTTGGCGACAAATTCGCCACTTTGCTTGGCGATGAAGTGCAAATTGGACAGCCCGCACCTGAATTTACGTCCGTTATCTCAGGATGGGCAACTGTCAACCCTTTGCAGGAATCCAAAGGCAAGGTGATCATTCTGTCCGCCGTGCCATCACTGGACACCGCTGTCTGTGACCGCGAGACCCGCCGCTTCAATGAAGAAGCTGCCAAGTTGAGCGAAGATATTGTCATTTACACCATCAGCACTGACTTCCCCATGGCACAAGCCCGCTGGTGCGGCGCGGCAGGCGTGGACAAGGTGAAAGTGGTTTCCGATGTGATCGAAGCCGAGTTCGGTATCAAATACGGCATCCTGATTAAAGATCGTCGTTACTTGCGGCGTTCGGTGTTCATCGTTGGGCGCGACGGCAAACTGACTTACGTCAACTACCTGCCCACGCTGGGCGACGAGCCAAACTATGACGAAGTCATTAATGCGGCAAAAGCAGCTTTGAAGTAAACGAGGACGGCAGTCCATTTCCCAATCCCGTCACGTCGTTGACGGGATTTTTTATATATCTTGGCGTCGAGGTCTCCTGACTTCGGCACGCTTTGCGTCGGGAGATTTTGCAGTCCGAAAAACAATATCACGGAGGCAACATGAGCGAGGCAAGAAAAGCTTTCTGGGAGGGTGTACGTGCGGAAATTCCATTGTTGTTAGGGGTATTCCCCTTCGGCATGATCTACGGCGCGCTGGCGCTTGGGGCGGGGTTATCCAAGGCGGCTTCGCAGATGATGTCATCCATTGTGTTTGCGGGGTCGGCGCAGTTTGTGACGACACAACTTGTGCATGATGCCGCTCCAGGACTGGTCATTATCTTGACGATTGCGGTGGTCAACCTGAGGCACATGCTTTATAGCGCGTCGCTTGCGCCATACTTGAAGGATCTGCCATTGAAATGGAAGGCTATTCTTTCCTACCTGCTTACGGATGAATGCTATGCGCCAAGCATTCTCAAATATGAAGAGACGGGCATCAAACCATTTAGTCACTGGTTTGTGTTCGGGGCAGGACTTGCACTCTGGTCCAACTGGCAGATTAGCACGGCGCTTGGCATTTTTCTCGGCACGGCAATCCCTGATAGCTGGCAATTGGATTTTGCACTGCCCCTGACCTTCATTGCAATGGTCATGCCAGCGCTGAAAAACCGTCCAATGGTTGCGGCAGCTATCAGTGCGGGTGTGGTAGCCCTGCTCGCCTACGGACTTCCATTCAAGTTGGGATTAATCCTCGCGGCATTCACTGGCATTTTGGTTGGAACAGTGTTGGAGAGTAGTCAATCTCCAAGGAGGACATCATGAACATCTGGCTGGTTATGCTCATCGGTGGTTTGATCACGTTTGGGATGCGCTTCTCCCTCATCTTTTTATTCGGCAAATTCCATATCCCTGAAACCATGCGCAAGGCGCTGCATTACGTCCCGCCTGCCGTGCTTTCCGCCATCGTCTTTCCTGAATTGATTTTTCCCGCTCCAACCAACCAACTGGATATTTCCTTTGGCAACACCCGTCTGCTGGCTGGAGTCATTGCCATCCTCGTGGCTTGGTACTCGAAGAACACTTTGATTACCATCCTCGCCGGGATGATTGCGTTGTTAGCATTACAAGTGCTCATCGGCACTTGACGCCTTTTCCCTTTCCCCGTAAGATAAGCCCCGCGATAGAACAAATTTTCCCTCTCCCTTGCCCCTCTCCCAGTGTGGGAGAGGGGTTGGGGTGAGGGTTCATACGGAGATTTTATGGAACTTGGTATCGTTCGAAAAATAGA
>DAOUAS010000235.1:0-13775 GCA_034433295.1 Anaerolineales bacterium
CAAAGACAAAACACTACTACAATCTGGGTATCCATGAGATTCTCCTGTTGGCGGTCGGGACACCTCAACTTTACTGAATCTCATGGATTTTTGTCAATTTTCATCCCAAGGTAGCAACTTGGGTTACATAACAATCTGGGTCAACTTGATCAAGCAGAGCTATGCTACAAAAAGGCAATCCAGTTTAATCCACCGGAAGATGACTGGTACAACCGCGCATGTCTTGAGAGCATTTGCGACAATCCTGATCTGGCTTTTGATTATCTGGAAAAAGCCGCGCGGCGCGAAAGGTTTAATCCCGCCTGGGCATGGGATGATCCTGATTTACAGTGGGCAAGAGATGACCCAAGGTTTACAAAGATCGTTGGCGCAAAACCAAAGTAGGGGCGACTCGACGAGTCGCCCCTACAGAATTAATATCTTCCTCTATTCACTACAGCCTCAGGGTTTTCCAACTCGTCCTCCCTCGCCGGGAATACCTGCACGGCGCAGGTTTTACCCCCACCGCCCTAGCGGGCACCTCCCCCAAATACGACAAGAAAAAGTCTGAATGCAGATTCAAAGTTTGCATCGTCGTATTTGGGGGAGGCTGGGAGGGGGTCGAAAATATTAATACCTTCCCCTCCTCACCACCGCGTCGGGATTTACCAACTCATTCTCCCTTGCAGGGAAGACCTGCACGGCGCAGGCTTTGAACTCGGGGATCTTCGCCTGCGGGTCGAGGGCATCATTCGTCAGCAGATTGGCGGCGGCTTCGGCAAAATGGAAGGGGATGAAGACCACGCCGACGGTTGTCTTTTCGGTGACGGTTGCCCGCAAAATCACCTCGCCGCGCCTGCTCTGGACTTTGACCGGGTCGCCATTGCGGATGCCGTGGATCTCGGCGTCGGCGGGATGAATCTCCACGCGGGCTTCGGGGTAGGCTTCGTCCAGCGATGAATTGCGCGTCATCGATCCGCCGTGCCAGTGTTCGAGCACGCGTCCCGTGGTGAGGATGAAGGGATATTCATCGTCCACAGATTCCATCGCGGGGACATAATCCAACGGGTGGAATTTTCCAAGTCCACGCGGGAAGGATTCGGTGAAGAGGGTTGGCGTGCCGGGGTGGGTCAGGTCAGGCACGGGGTAGATCAAGCCAGTTTTGTCGATGCGCTCATAGGTCACGCCCGCGTAATCGGGGTTGACATCCGCCATCTCGCGCAGAATCTGCTCCGGGTGGGAATAATCCCATTTGGCAGAATCCACTCCCAGGCGTAATTCGAGTCGCAGGGCAAGGTCGCAGATGATTTGCCAGTCCACCCGCGCCCTTCCACGCGGAGGATGCGCGGCGCGGACTCGCTGCACGCGGCGGTCGGTGTTGGAGAAAGTCCCATCCTTCTCGGCAAAGGGCGTGGCGGGCAAAAAGACATCGGCGTAGGCGGCGGACTCGGTGAGGAAAATATCCTGCGCCACGAGGAATTCAAGCTGTTCCATGTGCTTGCGCGTTTCATTCAAGTTTGGCTCGGACATCATCGGGTTCTCGCCCATGATGTACAGCGAGCGGACGCCGCCCTCGTGCGCGTGACTCAAAATCTCGGTGGTGGTCAGACCCAGCTTGCGCGAGAGTCCGCCCGTGGGAACATTCCAAGCCTGCTCCCATTTGGCGGCATTGGCTTCGTTGTCCACCCGCATGTAGCCGGGATAATGAAAGGGCATACAACCCATGTCGCTCGCGCCCTGCACGTTGTTTTGTCCGCGCAAGGGATTCAGTCCCGTGCCGTCGCGCCCGACATGTCCCGTGAGAAAGGCAAGGTGGATGAGCGCCATCGCGCTGGCTGTCCCATGGGAAAGTTGCGAAATGCCCATGCCCCAATAGATTGCGGCGTTCTTTGCATTGGCATACATCCGCGCCGCCTTGCGGATGTCATCCGCTGGCACGCCTGAGATTTGCTCGGCATATTCGGGCGTGAACTTTTCGAGGGATTCAAGGTAGTCGACAACACCCTCGGTGCGCGATTTGACAAACTCCCAATTGACCAGATTCTCCTTAACGACGACATGCGCCATCGCCGAGAAGACGGGCACATTCGTCCCAGGCTTGAGCGGAAGCCACAGTTCGGCAAAGTCAACCAGCTCGATGCGGCGCGGATCGACGATAATCATCTTCGCCCCATGCTTGCGGACGGCTTCCTTTATCTGCAAGGCGATGATGGGATGATTTTCACTCGTATTCGACCCCGTGACGATGAACACGTCATTTTGAAGGACTTGCGAAGCCGTGTTGCTCATCGCCGAGGAACCGACCGCCTGTTGCAGTGCAACCACCGAACCCGCGTGACACAGCCGTGTGCAGTGGTCCACGTTGTTGGTGCGGAAGATGGCGCGATACATCTTTTGCAGGAGATAGTTATCCTCGTTGGTGGCTTTGGCGCAGGCATAAACCGCCATCGCGTCCGAACCGTCTCGCTTGTAAATGCGAACGAGGTTGTCGGCGACGATATTGAGTGCGGTATCCCAGTCGGTTTCGAGCCAGTCAGAGAGAGTAGAGATTGGATGACCAGGGATTAGTTCGTTGTCTTCTTTGCTAATCTCGAATCTCTGTTCTCTATTCTCTGGTTTTGGCTTACCTTCCAGCAAATACCTCCTCACCATCGGCGTCGTCACCCGTTTGGGATGATAGATGAAGTCATATCCAAACCGTCCCTTCACGCACAGGTTGCCGCGATTGACAGGCGAGTCAAACGGCGAGGTGACTTTGAAGATATGGTCATCCTTGACGTGCAACTCCAAGTTGCAGCCCACACCGCAATAAGGACAGGTGGTGGTGACGATTCGATCGGAGGTAATCATCGTGTCTCCAAAAGCGTTCAACACTATAAAGTAATCAGCACAATCGCGGCCAGCGCAATCACAATGCCAATCATTTGCAGCGGCGTGATGCGTTCCTTCAAGATGAACCAGGCCAGCAAAACCGTCGAGCCGGGGTAAAGCGAAGCAAGCACCGCCGCCACGTCCATGCGCCCCAACTGCGCGGACAAGGCATACAAGGCATTCCCAATTGAGTCAAGAATACTGCTCAAGATGATAGCAATCCAACTGTCTTTTGTCGGGATCCAAGATTGACGGGTAATGGTCGAAAAAAGCAACAGGCTGGAAATGGAGGCAACCCGAGTCGCGATCAGCGGCCAGAGGATGGATTGTCCGCTGCCGCGGTCGAGAAAGATCAGAAAGGCCGCAAAACCCACGCCTGATAAAAGAGGCAGGAGAAGTTTATCAACCTCCAGTTTCACACCTACCCCGCCAGAAACCAGCCAGACCGCAACCAGTGCCAGGGCAAATCCAATCCAAATGAGAATTCCGGGAAATCCCTCGGAAAACGTACCGACCAATACCGGCAGTCCCGCCGCAACCAAGGCCGAGACAGGCGAGGCAATGCCCATCTGTCCAAAAGCCAGCGCCCGGTAAAGCAAAGTCAACCCCATGCCGCCGCCGACTCCCGCCACACATCCCCACAACAAGTCAAGTGTGGGAGGCAAAGGCTCGCGGATGATAATAGCCAGAATCAACAACAAAACCAGGCTGATGCCATGCGCTGCAATCACCGCCCCGTACGGATTGGTGCGCTTCACCGCCATCCCGCCGCTGAAGTCCGCCGCGCCCCAGATGACCGCACATGAAAAGCCGAAAAAAATCGCCAAATAGCCCATTCTATTTTCTCTTTTTCCGCCCGCTGTTGAGGACGCCGATCTGCTGCGGCGTCATGCCCTGCTCCAGCAAAAATTCGCGCTTCGGCTTGAGCGCCCCCGTCGGGCAGACAGCAACACATTGACCGCATAGCACGCACGACGTTTCGGGAATCGCCCTGTCGTAGAACGTGCCAATCTGCGTTTCGAATCCGCGCCCGCTGAAGTTGATGGCGAAGGTGTATTGGGCATCGTCCGCGCAGACCTGCACACAACGCCAACACAGCAGACACTTCGAGTAATCGCGGACGTACATCGGGTTATCATCCCTGACTTCGGACTCGCGGCGTTCTGCACCCGGAAAGCGGTTTGCATCCGCGCCATATTCCTGCATCATCTTTTGGATTTCAGGCGACTCGGACAAGTCGATGGTGGAGGCGAGCATTTCCAGAATCGCCCTGCGTGAGCGAATAACTCTTTCGCTTCGCGTTTGGACCTTCATTTGATTCGCTGCCTTGACGATGCACGCCGGCTGGAGAACCCGCATTCCCTCCACCTCGACCACGCAGATTCGACAAAGCGCGTTTGCCGTCGTCGCCTCGTGGAAGCAAATGGTGGGGATGTCGATCCCGTTCTCGCGCGCGGCTTCGAGAAGACTCTGGTTTTCTTCCGCCGTGATCTCTTTGCCGTCCATAGAAAATGCGATTGCCATGATTTCACCTTCAAAACGTTTAACGTTCAACGAAGAGTTCCGGAAACAACTTCATCGCAGACAAAACTGCGCTCCCCGCCGTTTGCCCCAAGCCGCAGAGACTGGCATCGGTCATCGTCCAGCCGACATCCTGTAACCGGGCGGAGTCACCTTCGCGGAAGTCGCCAGCCGCGAGTCGGTTTAGGATTTCCATCTGACGCTGTGTCCCAAGTTGACAGGGGTAACACTTGCCGCAGGATTCATGGGCGAAGAATTTTCCCAACCGCTTCAACACATCGCGAAGGTCGCGGGTCTCGTCGAAGACCATGACCACGCCAGAGCCGAGTGGAAGCCCAACTGCGCGTAAATCCTCGAAAGTCAATTTCACATCCAAATGCTCGGCTGTGGCAAATGCTCCCGCCGCGCCGCCAAAGAGAACAGCTTTTAATTCCGTCCTTCGACTTTGTTCAGGACGGACTTCGTGCTGAGCGAAGTCGAAGCGCATCCCACCAGCCAAATTCAACAACTCGCGCAAGGTCACGCCAAACGGAACTTCGTACAAGCCGGGCTTTTCCACGTCACCGGAGACGCAAAACAACTTGGGACCGGGCGACATTTCAGTACCGAGTTTGCGATATTCAACCGAACCTTTGGATATGATCAAAGGCAGGTTGCAAAGCGTTTCCACATTATTGATGACCGTCGGCTTGCCAAACAGCCCGCTCGTCGTCGGGAAGGGCGGCTTCACACGCGGGAAACCGCGCTTCCCTTCGATCGATTCGAACAGCGCGGTCTCCTCGCCGCAAATATAAGCGCCGGCGCCGACGCGGATTTCGACATCAAAGTGTTTGCCTAGATAACCGGCAGCACGCGCTTCCTCCAGGACATTTTCGAGGACTGGCACAATATAGGGATATTCCCCGCGAATGTAAATATAGCCCTTGTCCGCGCCGATGGCATAGGCGGTAATACACATCCCCTCGATAATTCGATGCGGGTCATCCATCAACAGCACGCGGTCTTTGAAAGTCCCCGGCTCGGATTCGTCCGCGTTGCAGACGATGTATTTTTGGTCGGATTGAATTTTTGCCGCGCTCCCCCATTTGATTCCCGTTGGGAATGCTGCGCCGCCGCGCCCGACCAAACCCGACGCTTTATCGGTTTCCGCGATGACTTCGTCGGGAGTCATGGTCAGCGCTTTTTTGTAGGCGGCGTACTCGCCATATTTTTCCAGTGTGGTCGTACTGTTTCCGCAGTTGCCGGTCAACTCGCGGATTGTGCCATACACCAGCGACCTTGGAGTGCATGTATCGAAAGAGCGGTAATCAGGCGAGATGTTTGTCTCAGCGCAATTGTCCACAAGCGCGGCTGGAGCATGTTCGCAAAGCCCCAGGCACGGACTCTGCTCGATGGTCAGGGTCAGGTCAGGGGTAGTCCCGCCCGGATCCACTCCATAATGTTTGCAAAGATGGTCGAGCAGTCCATCCGCGCCTTTGAGCGCGCAGGCAGGGTCTGTGCAAACGCGAATGATTTTCCTGCCAACAGGCTCGTTATAAAAGAGTGCGTAAAACTCGATCACACCATGCACATCTGCAAGAGGAACACGCAAAGTCTTTGCAACCTCGGCGGCGACCTCCCGTGGAAGCCAGCCATAGATTTTCTGTGCGGCATGAAGGGCAGGCAACAGACCTGAACGACCCAAAGGAATGTATGACTCGATTGCAGGTTTCAGCGGACTGAGGTCAATTTCAGACATAGGCACTCCAATAAGCCGAGTATACTCGAAAGGATTTTTTTGATGAAGATGGTTTCGACGCCCGATTAGACTGGATGCCCTGCGCCTAAATTTCGTTAAAACTTGTGACAAATATAACTTCCAAGTTTCCCTGCAATTATATATAATATATAATCATGGCGATAATGCTGGAAAAAGAACTTACACACAAACCGCTCAAGGAAGAGGTTTACGACGTCCTCCATCGTCAAATCATCGCAGGGAAACATAAACCCGGCGACTGGCTGCGACAGGAGGATATCGCCTCCCAGATGGGCGTGAGCATGACGCCAGTGCGCGAAGCGCTCGACTTGCTGGTCTCCTGCGGGATTGCGGAGCGTGTGCCATACCGCGGCGTGCGGGTACGGGAGATGTCGGTCAAGGATATTGCGGATGCCTATGGTCTGCGGCTGATTCTCGAAGCGCTTGCCGCCCGCGAAGCCGCCCTGCACATTTCAGCAGAACAAATTTCGCGGCTCGAAAACATCCTTGCAGAAATCAAGCAACACATCAAGTTACAGGAAATGCCGCTGGAACGACAATTGAGCGGAGAGTTCCATTCCGTCGTCGTCGAGGCGTCGGGCAACGACCTGCTGGGCAAATTATATTCGATTGTCTCAAACGCCTTCCCTGACTGGCTATTATATGAGGCGGTGTATCGCAAACCCGAAATACTGACAGACACCTTCTCGCAGACTTTTAATGAGTTAAAGGCAATTTTGGATGCGCTTAGAAAAGGCAATGCAGAACAGGCTGTACAAAAGACCATGGAGCATGTGCTGGATTCAGGAAAGTGGCTGGAAGAGTACCTCAACGTCCCTGCGGAATTGTTGAGAGAAAAAGAAGACCTTGCAAATTTCATGATCAAAAAACCAAAATAGGAAATAGGAGGCAGTATGTCGGAAGAATTATTGAAGGAAATGGCGCAGAGCATCATTGATGGAGATTCTGATCTCTCAGCCGAACTCGCCCAAAAAGCCATTGAGGCGAACATGCACCCGTTGGATGCAATCACCAAAGGGTTCGTAGTCGGCGTGACCTACATCGGCGATCAGTTCGGCAAGGGAGAAGCCTTCCTGCCCGAACTGGTCATGGCTGGCGAAGCGATGAAGACCGCCGTCGCCGTGCTGGAACCTGAACTGCTGAAACTGGGTCAGGCACGCGAGATGCTGGGCAAGGTGGTGCTGGCGACCGTCGAAGGCGACATCCACGAGATCGGCAAGACGCTGGTCGGCACGATGTTGAGCGCTTCGGGCTTCGAGGTTATCGACCTCGGCGTGGACCAACCCGCCGATAAGATCATCGGCAAGGCGCTCGAAGTGAACGCCAATATCATCGGCATGAGCGCGTTGCTCACCACCACCATGGTGCGTCAGCGCGAAGTCATCGAGGAACTCGACAAGGAAGGTCTGCGTCCGCGAATCAAAGTCATGGTCGGCGGCGCGCCCATCACCAAAGACTGGGTCGAGAAAATCAAAGCCGACGGTTATTCCGAAGACGCGATTGGCGCAGTGAAGGTCGCCAAGGAATTAGTCGGCAAGGCAGGCGCCTAACAAAATCCTGCTTTTCAACGCGAATCGGTCATTTGCCCACATATTCCCTACCCATCGCCGCAGGTTGAAAGACCTAATCCGCGTTTCTATTTGTGTTCCTATTTTAGGCCATCCAGGACTCTCAAAAGTCTCCCGACTTTTGAGAGTCTAACGACGGGAGTCGTTGGACTCCGTACCAGCCCCAAGTAAAAAATCAGGAGGTTCCGTGTCATCGAAAAATATCAAAACCATCAGCAATCCAAAATTGAAACTGGAAGTGCTGACGCAGGATGAAGTGAAGAAAATCCACGACGCGACTTTGCAGATCATCGAAAAAGTTGGCGTAAGATTTCCATCCAAACGCGCGCTGGAGATTTGGGAATCCGTTGGCGCGGAAGTGGACCATGAAAAGAAGATCGTGCGCGTCAAACCGCACGTCATCGAGGATGCGCTAAAGAAAGCCCCGCCCGCCTATATCCTCGGCGCGCGCGACCCGCAACAGGATTTGCCCCTCGACGGCAACCATGTCAACCTCGCCACCGACGGCTGCGGTGTGGAAATTTTGGACATCCACACAGGCGTCAAACGCACGTCCTGCTTACAGGATGTCCGCGACATTGCGCGGGTTGCAGACGGCACTGAGGAAATCGCCTTTCACTGGGTCGCGCTCTCGGCACAGGATACACCCGTCGAGTCGCGTGGTCTGCACGAAATCAAAGCTGTGTGGGAGAACTCTACCAAGCACGTCCAGACCGAGTCCATCTACAACATCGAAGAAGCAAAAGCCGCAATCGAGATGGCGGCGATTCTGGCGGGTGGAAAAGACAAAATCCGCAACCGCCCCGCGCTCTCCCTGATGCAATGCACCGCGCCCCCGCTCGGCCACGATGGCGGAAGTCTGGATGCTTCGCTGCTGGCGGCTGAGGTGGGAATCCCGACTGGATTCATGACGATGGCGGCTTGCGCCACGACGGGTCCCATCACTTTGGCTGGCGACCTTGCGGTTGGCAACGCGGAAGTCATCTCTGCGACAGCTCTGCTGCAAATTGCCCACCCAGGCGCGCCCGTCTTCTATGCTGCCGCGCAAACCGCTTCGGATTTGCGAAACGGCTCCTACACTGGCGGCGGTCCCGAAGACTTCCTCTTCGGCGCGGCAACCAATGTCCTCGCAGACTTCTACAACATCCCGCTTTCGATGGGAGCCTTCGCCACAGGCGCGAAAGAACCCAACTGGCAGGCAGGTCTCGAAGGTGGACTCTCCAGCTTTATGGCGTGCATCGTTATGTCTGACATGCTATTGGGCGCAGGCTTCCTGCATGGCAGCCGCATCTGGTCATTTGCCGAGATGATGATGGACTGCGAAATCTTCTCGATCATCCACAAAATGATGGAAGGAATCGTGGTCAATGAAGAAACCCTCGCTCTCGACACGATTGCGGCGGTTGGACCTGGCGGACACTTCCTCGGTCAAAAACACACCCGCAAGCACATGCGCGAATTATTCCTGCCGCAGTTCATGGATCGCCGTCCGTACTCGGAATGGGAGACGAAGAAAGACGACGCCCGCGACTGGGCGCTCGCCAAGGCGCATAAGACCCTGAAAGAACACCAACCCGATCCGCTGGATCCGAAGATTAGCGCCGAGTTCGACAAGATTATCAAGACTGTTGAGAAGAAGTAAATCGTTTCGACTACGCTCAACGCAAAAAGGTGACCCATGCAACCAAGACTTTCCCTATTGACCGAGGATTTGATCGAACGCATTGTGGATGAAGCGTACCAGTTGCTTTTGAAGCCTGGCATCAAGGTCCAAAACGAAGAAGCGCGCAAATTGCTGGCGGATGCTGGCGCACAGGTGGACGAGGCGACGCTGGTCGCAAAAATCCCCACACAAATCGTCAAAACCGCACTCAACACTGTGCCGCGCAAGTTTTACCTGTACGATTATGACGGCAATCCCAAAGTGGAATACGGCGGCGACAAGGTGCAATTCGACCCTGGTTCATCGGGCGTAAGCGTCCTCGACCCCGATACACTCGAACAGAAGACCGCCGAAACCCCCGACTTGGTTCGCCTGCTCAAGGTGGCGGAGCAAATCCCGCAGTACGACGCGCAGTCTACAGCAGTCACCTGCCATGATGTGCCCAAGGAACTCCACGACCTGTACCGCCTGTACCTCGTCCTGCTGCACTCGAAGAAGCCGATTGTCACGGGCGCGTTCACCAACAAGACCGTGACGGAGATGGTTGACATGCTCGCCATCATGTCTGGCGGCATGGACAAATTGCGCGAGAAGCCGCGAGCTGTATTCGATGTCTGCCCGTCGCCTCCGTTGATTTGGTCGAACTTCGGTTCGGGCAATCTGATCGCACTGGCGCGGGCGGGCGTGCCTGCCGAGATCGTCTCCATGCCTCTAGCTGGCGCGGCGGCTCCCGTCACCCTGATTGGCGCAGTCACCCAGCACGCGGCGGAATGTCTGGCGGGAATCACCATTCACCAACTGGCGCACGCTGGCTCACCCATCGTCTGGGGTGGAGCGCCCGCCATCTTTGACATGCGCAAGGGCGGAACGCCGATGGGCGCAGTCGAGACCGCAATGATCGACTCATCGTACGCACAGGTCGGCAAATATCTGGGCGTGCCGACTCACACCTATCTCGGCGCAACCGACTCGAAGCGGCTGGATATGCAGGCTGGCATCGAAAGCGGCGTGACCGCCATGATTGGCGCGCTGAGCGGAATCAACATGATTTCTGGCTCTGGCATGTTGGACTTTTTGCTCTGCCAAAGCGCCGAGAAACTGGTCATCGACGCGGAAGGCGTGGCAATGGCTCAGCGCATGCTCGAAGGGATGAAGATCCACACCGAGACGCTGGCGACTGGTTTCTACGAAGGTGTTAACTTCAAAGGCGGCGACTTCCTGAAGCAGAAGATCACGATGAAGTTGTTCCAGCAGGAACAGCACATGCCAAGTTCTGTCATCGACCGCGACTCGATCCGCGGCTGGAAGGCAAGCGGCTCACTGGACACATTCGAACGCGCGAAGATCCGCGTGAAGGAATTGCTCGCTTCATACAAGCGCCCCGAATTCGATCCCGAACGAGAGAGTAAACTCTGCGCCTATGTGCTTGAACTGGCAAAGAAGGCTGGCGTTGAGTCCCTGCCGATGATCGAAGGTTTTCAACCCGCGTAAGTAAATCAGTTCAAGAAACAAGGCAGACTTCGGAAGTCTTCAAGATTTCCGAAGTCTGATTTGATTATGCTCAATTTATCCCAACTCCTGCGCATTCCCAACGTGGATAACACCCTGCCCTTCGCCCTCTCCCCTGATGGGAAGCGGTTGGTCTTTTCGTGGAATAGGTCGGGGAAATGGGAATTGTGGGAAATGTCTTTGCGAGGGCGCACTTGTTCTTTGCCCGAAGCAATCTCATCGGAAACAGGAGATTGCTCCCTGGCACTGTCCGCCAGGGCAAGTGTCGTCGGGGAGAGCGCCCTCCTCGCAATGACGGGGATAGAGGGGGCGAAATTTGCACCAGTGTTTTCACCTGACGGAAATCGGCTGGCTTTTGCGCTGGATGTGGACGGAAGCGAGTCGTTTCAGATTGTCATCCACGATTTCGAGACAAACCTCACAACCAACCTGACGCCTCAAATTGCCTACGCGCAACAGCCGAATATCTCCTGGTCGCCAGATGGAAAGGTGCTGGCGGTGCTTTCCGACAAGCACGGACAGTTTGCCCTGCACCTGCTCCCCACCGACGGCTCGGAAGGTCGGATGATTAAAAATGTCTTCCATCCCTGCTGGGATGCGAAGTGGTCCCCTGATGGGCAGTGGATTGCGCTGGAAGCAGAAGCGGCGGCGAGTGACCGAAGCCTTTATATTGTGCCTGTCAATCGTCCGCGCAAGGGAGCGAAGGTCAACACGATTCAAATCCCGTTGAACGCTGAACATCCCGCATGGTCACCAGACTCGAAGTTTTTGGCATTCTCTGGCGAACACGGCGAATGGCATGACATTGGGTTGTTCAATGTCGAGACGGGGGAGATTAGCTGGGTCAACGAGTCGGCTGGGGATGATACTCAACCTGCGTGGTCGCGGAGCGGACAAATCATCGGGTGGATTCACTCGGAGGGAGCGCAGACCAGTTTTCAGTTTAGAAAAAAAGAAAGCCCTGTCGAGCAGAGAAAGGTTGGGGCGGGTGTCCATTCGTTTCCGCAGTTCAAAGCTGAGGATGTGATTCTCCTGTATGAAGACCCAGGTCATCCGTGCGATTTGTGGATGATGGGGTTGGAAGATGATACGACTCGGCAGTTGACAAACTCGCTGCCAGAGGGGCTGGGCGAGTTTCCGCACCCCGAAGAAGTTTGGTACGCAGGCATGGACGGCGCGAAAGTCCCCGCGCTTTTGTATCGCGGGACGGGCAAGGCGGTGGTGAATATTCACGGCGGTCCCAATTGGCATATTCAGTTTTCGTGGCAGCCGTTCATTGCTCACATGGTTTCACGCGGGTGGACGGTGCTTGCGCCGAATTATCGCGGCTCGACGGGGTACGGCAAAGCCTGGCAAAACGCGAGCCGTTACGACATGGGCGGTGTGGACACGGACGACTGCGCGGCGGGCGCGAAGTATTTGATGGAGAACGGCTTGGGCGACAGGATTGCGGTGACGGGGAGAAGTCACGGCGGATTTTTGACGATGAGCTGCCTGACGCACTATCCCGACTTGTGGATGGCGGGGTCGGCGATTGTGCCGTTTTTGAACTGGCTCAAGTCGCACAAGGACTCACGCGAGGATTTGCAGCATTGGAACATCGAGAACATGGGCGACCCCGAAGATAATCGCGAGTTGTGGATTTCGCATTCGCCCTATTTCTTTTTAGACAAGGTGAACGCGCCCGTGCAGATGATCAGCGGCGGACATGACCCGCGCTGTCCTGCGTCGGATGCCATCGAGGCGCGTGATAAACTTGTGGAACTTGGCAAGGAAATCGAGTTTTTGTTGTACAAAGACGAAGGTCATTCGTTTTTGAAGATCGAGAATATCCTCGATGCGGAAGAAAAGTGTGTGGCGTTTCTGGCGCGGGCGTTGGAGAAAGTCTCAACAGGCTGATTACTCCACAAGAATAATTCGCAATGGACAAAATTCAACGTTTTCTGGAAGAAATTACAAACTGGGCTTCCGCTCAATCGGATGTGCAGGCGCTTGCATTGGTCGGCTCGTATGCAAGGGGCGCCGCTACCGAAACATCCGATGTGGATTTGGTATTGATCACCGTCAATCCTAGTCGATATTTACAAAGCGCGGAATGGATCGAACAATTCGGAGTTATCGAAAAAAAACAGATCGAAGACTACGGAGCGCTCACGTCGATTCGGGTTTGGTATGCGGATGGACGTGAAATCGAGTACGGCATTACGGACGAAAAGTGGGCGGCAATTCCGCTGGATGAAGGCAGTCGAAGAGTCATATCGGACGGCATGAAAGTCCTGTTCGAGCGGGAACAAATATTGAGCCGTCACCAGTAACCGCGAAACAGAGGAGAGCATATGGGACGCATGAATTTTTTATCGGAAGATGAAGTCAAGGGAATTCACCAAGCCACTTTGCGGATTTTGAACGATGTGGGCTACGTTTGGACTCACAAGGAAAGCCTTGAGATTCTGACGGGCGCGGGTTGCAAGGTGAAGGACAACCGCGTTTATTTCCCTCCTGAACTGGTGGAAGAGAGTATCAAGAAGGCTGGCAAGAAAGTCTCCATCAAAGGGCGCAGCGGAGCGGTCAAAAACCTCGGTGATGGGAATTTGTATTTCCACAACCTCGGCGGGGCGCGCGACGTGTACGACGCCAAGACCAACACGCGGCGCATTGCCCAAATGCAGGATGTCCGCGACGCGACCCGATTGCTGGACGCGCTTGAAAATTGTCACACCATCACGCCGTTCTTCACCCCGCAGGATGTGCCTGGCGAATTGATGTCGCTGGCAATGTATCGTCATGCGCTGCCGTTCACCACCAAGCCGTTGCAGGGACCTGGCGTCCAGTACGGCGGGGAGATGAAATACGCGCTGAAAATGGCGGAGGTCATCGGCGACCCGAAGGAAGTGCTGACCATCGC
>DAOUAS010000236.1:0-5573 GCA_034433295.1 Anaerolineales bacterium
TGCCGCTCTCAATAAAATGACGCATCTCGGTATGCCCCAAAGTTACAAAGTGGCATAACTCTTCATTCCGACAAATGAATTGCGTCTACTTTTCGATTTATGCACCAACGCCATGCCGAATTATAAATTGACTCTTATCCGATTTCGCCTATACTTATTTTGAAAGGAGGCTCAGATGACAAACAAACTAACCTGGTATGGACATGCCACGCTCGGACTCGAAACGGGCGGATACAAGCTGGTGATCGACCCTTTCTTCGAGGGGAATCCCGCCGCCACACTTTCATCGAACAAAGTCGAAGCAGACTTTCTTCTGGTCAGCCATGGGCACGGCGATCATGTGGGCGACGCAGTTTCCATCGCCAAACGCACCGGCGCGACCGTCATCAGCAATTACGAGATTGCGGGTTGGTTCTCGGAAAAGGGCGTGGAAAAGACGCATGGCCAACACCTCGGCGGTGGACACAAACACCCCTTCGGCTACCTCAAGCTGACCCTCGCCCTGCACGGTTCGATGCTTCCCGACGGCTCCTACGGCGGCAACCCCTGCGGCTTCCTGCTATCCACCAATGACGGAAAGAAGTTCTACTTCGCGCAGGACACAGGCTTATTCGGCGACATGAAACTCATCGGCGAGGAAGGGCTGGATGTGGCGGTCATTCCCATCGGTGACAACTACACCATGGGGACTGAAGATGCCTTGCGCGCCGTCAAAATGCTGGAGCCAAAGGTTGTGATTCCAATCCACTACAACACCTGGCCCTTGCTGGCACAGGATGCGGATGCCTGGAAAGGACGGGTGGAAAAGGAAACCAGGACGAGGGTCGTGCTGTTGAAACCCGGTGAGAGTTATTCGTTGTGACAACGAACCTCCCTCAAGTTCATTCCAATATTGAGGGAGGTTTTCTTTTATAGGTTCGAGATGAAAACAAGATATTTCCCCATTCTGATTCTGCTCTTTCTGCTTGCCTGTAATTTTACAAGCCCGAAGCCGACGCCTGAACTCTACGCGACCGCCACGTTGACAGCGACCCAGCCGCCGACGAGCACGGTACAACCTACATCAACTGCCGCAAATACGGCGATGCCTAAGCCTGCCATCCAGCGAGTCATCATCCTCAGTCTGGATGGGTTACGTCCGGATGCCATCGAACTGGCTCCCATGCCCAACCTGCTCAACTTGATGAAAACCAGCGCCTATTCATTGACCGCGCAAACCATTCGACCAAGCGCAACCCTGCCGGCTCATTCCTCCATGCTGACGGGGATGTGCCCATCGAAGCACGGCGTGGACTGGAATGATTACATTCCGCAAAAAGGGATTGCCAAAGGGACTGATATCTTCGACCTGACACACACGGCGGGGATGAAAAATTACATGTATGTGGGCAAGGAAAAACTACAACAGGTGACCGACGCATCGAACATCGACCGCTTCGTTTTCGTCAATGATCGGGACAAAGTGGTGATGCAAACCCTGCTGGCTGACTTTCCCCAGGATTTCGATCTGCTCTTCATCCACTTTGCGACCATCGACGACATGGGACATGTCTACGGCTGGCTTTCGCCCGAGCAATTGAGTGTGGCCTTCCGCGCCGATGAAGCCATCGGCGAATTGCTCTCCGCGTTGAATGAACGCGGACTCCACGATGAAACCCTGCTCATCGTCACAGCCGACCACGGTGGACATAATCTGACTCACGGTTCCAGCCACTCCGAAGATATGACCATCCCGTGGATCATCTCCGGACCCGGAATCCGAGCCGGGCAATTGACCACATCAATCAACATTACCGACACCGCCGCCACAGTCGCTTATGCACTGGGATTGTCCTTTCCAAAACAGTGGGATGGAGTTCCGGTAGTGGAAGCATTTGGTCTACCGGCCGGGAAGGTAATCGAAACAATTTGCGCAAGGTAGCCGCCGTCCGCTGGTAAACTTCTCGACCGGACTTTGGCCGGAACACGGAGAAATTACAACAACCCTTCATTCACCAGCAGCTCGGCATTGTAGATGGATGCGCCCGCCGCGCCGCGAATCGTGTTGTGGGATAGCACAACGAATTTCAAATCGAGGATTGGATCACGCCTGACTCGACCAACCACCGTCGTCATACCTTTGCCTGACATGCGGTCAAGTCTCGGCTGCGGGCGATCCGCCTCATCCCTGACCTCGATGACTGGCTGCGGGGTCGAAGGCAGATTCCTCGCTGACGGCTCTGCCGCGTAGTCGCGCAGCGCTTGAATCGCAATTTCGGGATCGACGGGTTTGTCCAATGCCACGCTCGCGCACACGGTATGACCGTCGATCACCGCCACGCGATTCGTATGTGCGCTGAATGTAATATTTGCCAGACCGATTTTATCTCCAGCGTATTTGCCAAGCATCTTGCGCGGTTCCCATTCCACCTTCTCTTCTTCGCCGCCGTTGGCTACATTGGGGATGATGTTATCCATGATGTCGAGCGAAGGAATGCCGGGATAGCCCGCGCCCGAAAGCGCCTGCAAGGAAACCATGAAAACCTTCTTCACGCCAAAGGCTTCATCCAGCGCTTTGAGCGCGATGGTAATTCCCGTGCTGGTGCAATTCGGGTTCGTGACGATGCATCCGCTCCAGCCTTTGTTCCTGCGTTGCTGCCTGACCAGTTGAATATGCTCCGCATTGATCTCAGGCAACAGTAACGGCACATCCTCTCCGCGCCGATACGACGATGCATTCGAGCAGACTGCCGCTCCTGCTCTTGCAAATTGCGACTCGAGTTCGTTGGCAATTTCAGTGTGCAATGCCGAGAAGACGATCTTCGCCTGTACCGCATCCGTGGACGCGGGCACGACGACCATATCGCGCGCATAGGCTGGCATGGGGTCATCCAACACCCAGCGCGCGGCTTTGGAATAGGGCTGTCCGACCGAACGGTCCGACGCGGCAAGCGCCACCACCTTGAACCACGGATGATTATCGAGAAGCGAAATAAATCTTTGACCGACAGAACCTGTCGCGCCGAGAACTGCCACGGAGATTTGAGATTGGGACATAATAATTTCTCCTTTGATATGGGGTAGGGACACGGCGACGCTGTGTCCCTACGGAATTATTGAACAATTAATTCATGCAGCGCCTTCACGCCGTTTTCCGTATCTGCCGCATCGACGACAAGGCTGATGGACACTTCAGACGATCCCTGCGCAATGGCAAGGACATTGACGCCATGATTTCCAAGCTGGCTAAAGACCCTGCCCGCCACGCCTATCGCATGCCGCATCCCAGAACCAACAATGGTGATGATGGAGACATCCTCGGTTGCCCAGACGCGGTCTATGTCGTCGTCCTCGATCTCATGGGCGAAGGCTTTTTCAAGGGTGGTGACAACTGAGCCTGCGACTTCGGATGGCACTGCAAAACAAATGGACTGCTCCGACGATGCCTGCGTGATGAGTGGGACGCTTGTTCCCGTGGAAGCCACCGCTCCGAATGCGCGTGCTGCCACGCCTGGGACGCCCAGCATGCCGCGCCCCTCAATAGTGACCAGTCTCTGCTTGCGGATGGCGGTCACGGCTTTGACGACTTTTCCGTTCGCATTGTTGTTGTTTTTTCCATTTACGGTCAGCCTTGTGCCTGGGTGACTTGGATTGAACGTATTGCAAATCCGCAAGCCGATTCCCGCATCCAATACGGGACGGATGGTCTTGGGATGCAGGACCTTCGCGCCGTAATAAGCCAGTTCGGCGATTTCACTGTAATTGATTTCAGGCAGGGTGACCGCGTTTGGCACAATGCGCGGATCAGTGGTCATCACGCCGTCCACGTCGGTCCAAATCCAGACGTCGTCGGCAGGGAGTACGGCGCCAATGATGGCGGCGGAATAGTCACTGCCGCCACGTCCCAACGTGGTGATCGCCCCTTCAGGTGTTGCGCCTATAAAACCCGTGGTGATCGGGACCATGCCTTCATCCATCAAAGGATTGAGCAGGGCGCGAGTCTTTTCGGTTGTGACTTTGAAATCAGGGTGGGCGTTCTGGAAATGATTGTTGGTGATGACAAATTCAGTTGATGGAATGGCTTTGGCTTTAATTCCCGCATCGTCCACCACTGCCGCCAACAGACGCACACTCATCCGTTCGCCGAGCGACGCCACCGTGTCCATTGCCCGCGGGCTGACTTCGCCAAGAACCGCCATCGCCTTGCACAAATCCACGAGGATAAAGATCAGGTCACTGATTTCCTGTTTGGTTTTCTCGCGCAGTTCCACGTTCTGAATCAATGCATCGGCGGCGGCAAAGTGTTTCTCCTTCAGCGTGGATTCGGCTTTTTGTAAATGTTCCTGTAGGGGCGACTCGCGAGTCACCCCTACAGATTTGGCGGCGAGCGCGGCGCGCGGAGCGTCCAACAACAGGTTGGTCACGCCCGACATGGCGGATGTCACCACAACGACCCGCTCCCAATCCTGTTTCGCATCCCGGATGATTTGTGTTGCGCTTTTCAATGCGTCCACCGACCCGACGGATGTTCCTCCAAATTTCATGACCAGTGTTTTGTTTTGCATAGGTTCTTCTCCTTTGACGTAGACCTGACAGGTTTCCAAAACAAGAATCATGGATGACGATGACACGCATGAAACCTGTCAGGTCTATCTTAAGATAACAAAAACGCCCCACGTTGTCCGTGAGGCGTCCTGTGTTTGTGTGCCGTTCTCTTCGGCTACGCTCGACCAAGCACAAATTCCTCACGGATTAAACCTGAGGTAGTGGCGGTCATGGTCATGAAGCGGTGCGCCGAGTTCATAATGGGCGCAGTTATATCACCTGGACGCGGATGCGTCAATGGAATTTTTCAACGAATTCAAAAACTCATCCTGATTGCAGACAGTTTCTTTGAATCCCAACCTCTTGCCAAGCCTGGTCAATTGTGGCGGGTCGACATAGGTCTGCGCCAGGATTTCCTCTTGACCCAACACATCTGCTGCTGGACCATCGAGAAGAACCTGCCCGTTGGAAAGCGCAATCACCCGCTCGAAGTTCTCGGCGCAGAAATCGATGTCATGTGTGATGGTGATGACAGTCTTGCCTTCGCGCCGCAACTCGGAAATGACATGCGCGATGCGCGCCACGTTGACAGCGTCCTGTCCCGTGGTAGGTTCGTCGAAAATAACGATGGGTGTGTCCATCGCAATGACAGACGCCAGCGCGACCATCTTGCGCCAGGTGGACGAAAGGTCATAGGGGTTGGTCTCGGTCTGATTGCTCAACTCGGTGAGAGCCAGTGCGCGCCCGACCAGTTCATCGGCCTTCTCTCTGGAATATCCCAAATTGTGGGGACCAAACCTGACTTCGGCTTCCACGTCCCGTGAAAACAATTGCTCATCAGGATTTTGGAAAATATAGCCGACTCGCGAGGCGAATTTTGCCACCGAATGTTCTTTCGTATTCCAGTCGCCGATCATTACCGAGCCGACAGTTGGTTGCAGCAACCCATTGAAATGCCTGACGAGGGTGGTCTTGCCCGCGCCGTTCTGCCCGACGATGGCAACCTGCTCGCCTGCTTCGATGGCGAGTGAAATGCCGCGCAGGGCTTC
>DAOUAS010000237.1:0-67794 GCA_034433295.1 Anaerolineales bacterium
AAGAAGCGGGCGCGTTGTAGGAGGCAGCCATGAGTCAGGATATTTTCGTTGTTGTCGAACACCTGCGCGGGCAAGTTGCAGACATTACCCATGTGATGCTGGCGGGCGCGCGCGCCTTGTCTCAGACCAGCGGCAGCGGAGTGGTCGCCGTGTTGTTGGGGAAGGATGCCCAGAGTCTGGCTGCGGACCTGGCGGCGGACCGCGTCCTGTATGTGGATTCAGCCGCGCTGGCTGAGTTCACCCCCGATGCTTATCAACTTGCGCTGGCGGGTTTGATTCAAGTCCAGTCGCCGCGCGCGGTTTTGTTCGGGCACACCTCTGTCGGCATGGACGTTGCGGGCGGGCTTTCAGCCAAACTTGGAATCCCCGTTGTGAGTTCCTGCCGCAATTTCACCGCAGACGGAAAATTCGTCTGTCAGATTTGCGGCGGCAAGATCATGGCGGAGGGCGACCTCCCTGCGCCGACTGCGTTGGTGACGATGGTTCCGGGGGGCTACAAAGCTGAAGTGGGCAACCAGCCTCCAGCGGTGGAAGCGGTTTCCGCTCCCGCGTTGGATTCGCTGCGGATGTCCATCAAACAATATATCGAGCCAGATACGTCCGATGTCGATATCGCCAAGGAGCCGATGCTCGTTTCGGTGGGGCGCGGCATTCAAAACAAGGACAATATCGAGCTTGCAAATGAACTTGCGGAAGCGCTCGGAGGGCAGGTGTGCGCTTCGCGTCCCGTGGTGGATCAGGGCTGGATGCCCACCACCCGCCTGGTGGGGAAATCGGGCAAGCGGGTCAAGCCAAAGGTGTACCTTGCGCTTGGAATCAGCGGTGCGCCGGAACACGTGGAAGGCATGGGCGACAGCGACATGATCGTGGCGGTTAACACCGACCCCAACGCGCCCATCTTCAACATCGCCAAATACGGCACCACCATCGACATGTTTGATCTACTCCCTGTGTTGAGCGAAAAGGTTCGGCAGTCCAAGTAGGGCTGACGGAGGGCAACATGCCAATTCGAGACACCTTCTGGAACATTCCGCATTGGGCTGAAATCGCCCAGTACGTTGCCGCGTTCCTGACGATGGCGATTTTCGTCGCCGGGGTGGTTCGTCGAATCATGCGCTGGCGTCAGGGTCGCCCCGAAAAACGCGGCGGCAACTTCTGGCAGCGTATCTGGTTCATGGTGCTTCAAGTTTTTGCACAGCGCCGCACATTGGATGAAAAATTCCCGGGGCTGATGCATTTTTCGATTTTCTGGGGGATGCTGGTGCTGGCAATCGGCACGGCGTTTGCGACAATTGACTGGGACGTGACCCACCTGTTCTTCGGATTCCAAATCCTGACAGGCTGGTTCTACATCGTCTTCGAGTTGATGCTGGACATCCTCGGTCTGTTGGCTGTCCTCGGCTTGGGGATGGCGATCCAGCGCCGGTACGGAACCCGCCCGGAGCGGCTGGGGAATTTCCCCGTGAAGAAACTCGCGGGTGACGACTTGTACGTCCTCGTCATGCTGTCGTTCATCGTCCTCAGCGGCTACCTGACCGAAGGTCTGCGGCTCGCCGTGACCCAGCCCGATTGGGCTGCTTGGTCGCCGATTGGCAACGCCATCGCCGCGCTATTTCTCTCGATGGGCGACCCCACCAACCAGACTCTTCATTTGGTGGTTTGGTCGCTGCATATTTTGACGGCGTTTGGCGCATTGCTCAGCATTCCGTTCACAAAACTGTTCCACATCCTTTCTGTCCCGCTCAATGTTTATTTCCGCTCGCTGGAGCCTGCGGGCAAACTTCCCGCCGCCGTGATGGAAGGCGGAATGGGCGTGAAGGAGTGGAAGCAGTTCACCTGGAAGCAACTGCTCGACTTTGAATCCTGCACCCGCTGCGGGCGTTGTCAGGATGTCTGCCCGGCGTATGCCAGCGCGAAAATCCTTTCGCCGCGCAATATGATGTCCAAACTGGAAGATCACCTGTGGCACAACGGACATGCCCTGCACGGTGATGTCATCACCGCCGACGAGTTGTGGTCTTGCACCACCTGCCGCGCCTGTATGGCAGTCTGCCCGGCGTTCATCGACCATGTGACCACCTTCGTGGACATGCGCCGTCATCTGGTCGATCAGGGCAGCATGGACAAGATGTTGCAGGATGCGCTCGCCAACCTCGGACGCTACGGCAATTCCTTCGGTCAATCCGACCGAATGCGTGCCAAGTGGACTCAGGGCGTGCAACCCGCCGTCAAGGATGCCCGCCGCGAAGAGGTCGAATACCTGTGGTTTGTCGGTGACTACGCTTCGTATTCCGCCACGCTGACGGATGTCACCCGCCGCACCGCCGAAGTCTTCAGCAAGATCGGCTTAAGTTTCGGCATCCTCTTCGATGCCGAACGCAACGCGGGCAACGATGTCCGCCGTGTGGGCGAGGAAGGTCTGTTCGAGATGTTGGTCGGCAAGAACCAGCAGGCGTTTGCCAAAGCCAAATTCAAGACCATCGTCACCACCGACCCGCATACCTACAACACGCTCAAGAACGAATATCCCGAAATGGGGGCGGTTCTGCACTACGCCGAACTGCTCGACCAGATGATTGCGTCGGGTCAGATTAAGTTCAGCAAGAAACTTGGCTGTAAAGTCACCTATCATGACCCGTGCTATCTGGGACGTTACAACGGGATCTACGATGCTCCGCGCCGCGTGCTGGAAGCCACGGGCTGTGAAATCGTCGAGATGCCCCGCAATCGTGACCGTGCCTTCTGCTGTGGCGCCGGCGGCGGACGGATTTGGATGGACGAAAAGGAAGTCAAGGACAGACCCAGCGAGTCGCGTGTCCGTGAGGCGGCGGCATTGACGGGTGTGCAAACATTCGTGGTCGCCTGTCCCAAGGATTTGACGATGTTCAAGGACGCCGTCAAGACCACCGGCAATGAACAAATTTTGATTGTGAAGGATTTGATCGATCTGGTCGCCGAAGCCCTGTAATCGGCTTCCGGGTCGAGAGGATTTTGCCAGGTTTTCATGAACAGGATCAGGAGCGTTTTCCATCGGATCGATTCTGCACTTTTACATGCTGTCAGGCTGCCCATTGCCGCCAAATTGATCCTGAGTTTTCTCTTCATCATCGTCTTCAGCAGCCTGATCTTTACCTTGCTTGGCGCACAAATCATTTCCAGTTTGATTAAGTCCGAAGCCGAGGATCGAGTCCGCAACGACTTGAACACCGCCCGCATGATCTACACGGATACCCTCAGCAACATCCAGGATAAGGCTGAGTTTACGGCGATCAGAACCTTCCTGGCAGACATCCTCAATGGGGATGTCAACCAGACTTATGTGGACGAGTTGCGGAATTTCAAGATAAAGGAAGGTCTCGATATCCTGACCATCACGGACAATCGCGGCATTGTCATATTGCGCATTAACAATCCAAAAATATCAGGCGACGACCAAAGCCGACAGGAATTGGTCAACGCGGTTTTGAAGACGAAACAGCCTGTTTCTCGAACAGTCATCCTTTCTGCTGAGCAACTTGTGCTTGAATCACAGGCTCTTGCCAACCGGGCATATTTCAAGTTTGTGGATACGCCGCTGGCAAGGCCAAGAACGGAGACCGAGGAAACTTCCGGCATGGTCCTGATGTCCGCCGTGCCGGTGTTCGATAAAGACGAAAACCTGATCGGTGTGGTATATGCTGGCGTCCTGCTAAACCATGATTACACAATTGTGGACGAAGTGAAACAAACGGTGTTTCAGGGCGTTGTCTACAAGAACAAGGACATTGGCACATCCACGATTTTTCAGAACGATGTCAGGGTTTCGACCAATGTCTCCAACGAAGATGGCAGCCGCGCGGTTGGCACCCGTCTTGCAGAAGATGTATACCGACAGGTCGTGATAGACGGAGAACAATACGTTGGGCGGGCCTATGTGGTTAACAACTGGTACATAGGCGCTTACGAACCCATTCGCAATTACAGCGGCGATATCGTTGGAATATTATATGTTGGCATTCTGGAGCAAAAATACACGGACATCAAAAATCAAACGATGCAGGCATTCCTGATCATTACCTTCGTCGGCGTGGTCGTCTCGATTTTTATCGCGTTGTACATTTCGCGCCGCATCTCCAATTCCATCAGCACCCTGGCGAAAGCCTCCAAGCAACTGGCAGGCGGAAACCTGGAAATTAAGGTTCAGCCAAACTCCAACGATGAACTTGGCGACCTGGCGGACAACTTCAACTTCATGGCTGGCGCCCTCCGGGAACGCGATGAAAAGTTGAAAGAGTTCGCGAAAAAAAAGATCATGGAATCCGAGCGGCTGGCGCTCATCGGGCAGCTATCCGCTAACGTGGCGCATGAGTTGAACAACCCCTTGCAGGGGATTGTCACCTACTCCAACCTGTTGCTCGAAGGAGAGGCGTGCAACGAGGAGACCAGGTCCAGCGCGGAGAAGATTGCCATTCAGGCAAATCGCTGCCGCGACATCATCCGCGGCCTGCTGGATTTCTCGCGGCACAAGAATCCAGACAAGACCCTGTGCAGCGTTAACAACCTTTTGAGGCGCTGCGTCTCGCTGGTGGAGCGGCAGACGATCTTCCACAATATCGAGATCGTCATGAATCTCGACGAAAGCGACCCGTTGGTGGTCGTCGATCCCTCGCAGGTGGAGCGGGTTTTCCTCAACCTGATCATCAACGCGGCGGATGCGATGGAAAACGGCGGCAAACTCACACTGACCACCAGTCAAGACCGGGAGAGGAAGTGTGTGGAAATCAAGGTGCAAGACACGGGCCACGGGATTAGTGAAGAGAACATGGAGAAGATCTTCGACCCCTTCTTCACCACCAAGGAGACCGGGCATGGTGTCGGTCTTGGACTGGCAATCAGTTTTGGGATTGTCAAGGAACATAACGGAGCGATTAACGTGGAAAGCGAACCGGGCAAAGGCACGACCTTTACCGCCAGCTTTCCGCTGAGCAGAATGAACAGTGGCACAAGCGATGGCTGAAAATGCAAAGATACTAATCATTGACGATGAGGAAGTCGTCCTGGACTCCTGCCTTCAAATCCTAAAAGGCAGCCAGTTTCAGATTCAGACCGCCTCCAATGGGTCCCTCGGACTGCAACTGGTTGAGGAGTTCCAGCCCGACCTGGTTTTCGTAGACTTGAAAATGCCCGGCATCTCCGGTTTGGAAGTGCTGGAAAAAGTCCACGCTCTCGATTCCACCATCGTGGTGGTGGTCATCACAGGGTTTGCCACGGTCAGTTCGGCCGTGGACGCGATGAAAAAGGGCGCCTACGACTTTCTCCCCAAACCTTTTACGCCGGACGAGTTCCGCCTGATCACGCGCCGCAGCTTCGAACGCCGGAAACTGATGCTGGAGGCGATTGCCCTTCGCCGCGAAAAGGAACTCCTGCGCGAACAATTTGCTTCGATTGTCTCGCACGAGTTGAAGGCTCCGCTCAGCGCCGTCCAGCAAAACCTCTTTGCCCTGGAGTTTGAGCTCGAAAAGGCAATGAGTGAAGATCAAAAGGGCAAATTCGAACGTATCAAGACCCGCATCGGCGACATGCTCAAGCTCATCAATTCCTGGCTGAGAGTGATTACCGTTGACATCAACAAATTGAAGGAAAGTTTCAAGCCGCTTTCAATTACCGAGCCGATCAACGCTGCCATCGAGAACCTTGCCACACTTGCCGAACGAAAGGGCATCCAGGTCGATTTCTCGGCTGTAGACCTGCCTCCAGTCAACGGTGACAGTCTGAGCCTGTCGGAGGTCTTCATCAACATCCTCGGCAACGCGCTCAAGTACTCGCCGGATTTCACCAGAGTCTCGATCCAGATTCAGGTGGAAGAAAAGCAAATCAAGGTCTCGATTAGGGATGAGGGGATCGGCATCTCCCCCGAAGACCTCCCGCACATTTTCGACGGTTTCTATCGCGGAAAATCGGGACAAGAGGCCGCCGCCGGGCATGGCATTGGGCTTGCTGTAGCGCGCCAGATTGTCGAGGCCCACGATGGCACGGTGTCCGCAGAAAGCAGGCCGGGCAAAGGTACGACCTTTATCGTCAGCCTGCCCATCTCGAATGTATGACCCCATCCTCGTATGGGATATTTCTCTCGCAACCCTTAACGGAGGCGCAAAATGATCAAGAAAAAGTTGTTGATGATAGACGACGATCCCGATTTCGTCGCGGGAATCAAGGCAATCCTAGATACCGGCGACTTCGAAGTGGACGTTGCCTACAACCCCAAGGACGGCTTGCGTGCCCTCGAAGCGAAGGAGTATGACCTGCTCCTGCTCGACATCATGATGGGACGCGGCGCCGAGGGAATCATGATTGCCCGAAAACTTCGCAAACATCCCAAACTGCGCACGATGCCGGTGTTGATCATGACCGGCATGCGCGAGCAGATTGCGTTTTTGTTTCCGGGCGAGCCGGTTCACCCGCGTTTTGTGGATGTGGACGAACTGGTGGAAAAGCCTGTCGAGCCCAAGGTTCTGCTGGAAAAGATCCATACCTTGATCAAGACAGCAGAGGCAAAGAGGTTCGCAAAATAGACCACCTTCTGATTGCCGCCGGGGGCACGGCGATCCAGAGAGGTTCAACCCTATGTCAGATACCATCACCTTTAGCCAGGAGATTTCCAATCTCCTCCATGCCGCCGAGGGAGAGCCCCTCAAAACCTGCATCCAGTGTGGGACATGTTCCGGCACCTGCCCGGTGGCCGGTTACATGGACCACACGCCGCGCCTGATCATTTCGATGATCAATCGAGGGATGAAGGAAGAGGTACTCGAGAGCAACACCTTCTGGTATTGTGCTTCCTGTTATCACTGCACTGTGCGCTGTCCGCAGGATATCAACATCACCGAGTTGATGTATGCCCTGAAGCGTTATTCGATCTGGAAGAGCAAATACAAGGAAGGTTTGATCGGTCCCACTTTCTCGGAATCCTTTGTCAAGATGATCGTCCGCAGCGGGCGCTCTTACGAGCCCATCCTTGCCACTTCGTATATTTTCAGTTTTGGCATGCGCGACATGCTCCTTGAAGTGCAGGGCGCAACCGAACTCCTGTTGAAGGGCAGGCTTCCCGTACTGCCGGCAAGAATCAAACGATTGGACAGTTTCAAGCGCATGCTCGGCAGAATCATCCCGATGGGAGGTCTCGAATGAAGGAGTTTGCCTATTTCCCCGGGTGTTCGCTGGAAAAAATGGCCTCCAGTTACCACATGTCGGCGTTGGAAACGACCAAAAAACTCGGCATCAAACTCAGCGAACTCGATGACTGGAATTGCTGCGGGGCGACGACCTATTTCTACATCGATGAACTGCTTGCATATACGCTCTGCGCCCGCAACCTAGCGATCGCCGAAAAGACCGGAATGGACGTGGTCGCACCGTGCAGCGCCTGCTACAAGAACATGTTTTTCACCGCCGCGCACCTTAGGAAAGATGAAGACCTGGCTGAACATGTCAATTTTGCCCTTGAAGAGGACAATTTGCATTTTAGTGGAAATGTCAATGTAAAGCACCTCATCGAGGTCTTTGCCCAGGATGTCGGTCCGGAAGAACTGAAGCGCAATGTAACCAATCCCCTGGAAGGCATGCGCATCGCGCCGTATTACGGATGCCAGATTGTCAGACCTCAAAAGGAAAAAGAGGATGTGGAGCAGCCCCAGTTTTTCGAGGAGATGCTCACTGCCGTCGGCGCCACGCCGGTCAACTACCCGCTCAAAATGCGCTGTTGTGGGGGTTCCCTCATCATCTCCAGCCGTACCGCAGCCCTGGCAATGGTGCGCAACCTGCTTCAGTCTGCCGTGGACAACAAGACAGACATCATCGCGACGGCGTGCCCCATGTGTCAGGTCAACCTGGAGGTGTACCAACAGCAGGTAAACCAGGAGTTCGGCACCAATTTTTCCGTCCCCGTCATGTACTTCACCCAATTGATCGGCATGGCACTGGGCATCCCCAATAGGAAACTGGGAATTGGCAAGGAGTTTGTTGCCGCGCCGGTACCGTTGAAGGTCGAGAAGGTATGGGGATTACCCCGGAAAACGACAAAGGAGTGAAACGTATGGATAAGAAAGAAGAGAAGAAAAAGATTGGCGTTTATGTCTGCCACTGCGGTACCAACATCGCCGGCGTCGTGAACGTGGGTGAGGTGAGCAAGTGGGTCGAAGAAAACCTGAAGGATCAGGGCGTGGTCGTCTCGCGCGATTACAAGTTCATGTGCTCCAGCCTCGGACAGGAACTCATCCAGAAGGACATCAAGGAGCATGGATTGAACCGCGTGGTGGTCGCCGCCTGTTCCCCGCACTTGCACGAAAAGACTTTCCGCACCGCCTGCAAAGGCGCAGACTTGAACCCGTATCTGTGCGAATTAGTCTCCATCCGCGAACAGGACTCGTGGGTTCATACCGATAAAGTTGCCGCCACCGAAAAAGCCAAAGCCATCGTTTCGGGCGGTATTGCCCGCGTGGCTCATCACGAAGCGCTCGAACCCCTGCGCGTTCCGATTCATCCCGCCACGCTGGTGGTCGGCGGCGGCATTGCGGGCATCCAAGCTGCGCTCGAAATTGCGGACGCGGGCTTCCATGTCTACCTCGTCGAACGCGAACCCTCCATCGGCGGACACATGGCGCAATTCGACAAGACCTTCCCCACGCTGGACTGCTCTGCCTGTATCCTCACTCCCAAGATGGTGGACACGGGCAACCATCCTAATATCACCCTGTTGACCTACTCCGAGGTCGAAAAGGTGGATGGATACGTCGGCAACTTTGCAGTTACCATCCGCAAGCGTGCCCGTTCGGTGATTGAAAAGGATTGCACCGGCTGCGGTATCTGCTGGGAGAAGTGTCCTAAGAAGGTGGTTGACGATGTGTTCGAGGCGGGCATGGGGAACCGCAAGGCGGTCTATGTGCCGTTCCCGCAAGCCGTCCCCAAATACCCGGTCATCGACCGTGTGAACTGCACCTACTACATCAAGGGAACCTGCAAAGCCTGCGAGAAATTTTGCCCGACCAACGCCATCGACTTTGCACAGGAAGACACTGTAATGACCGTGGAGGTCGGCAACATCATCCTCGCCACCGGTTATGACCTGTTCGATGTGCGTCGCATCCAGCAGTATGGCTACGGACGCCTGCCGAACGTCTTCACCAGTTTGGAGTTTGAGCGCCTGAGCAACGCGGCTGGACCGACAGGTGGCAACATCGTCCTGCGCGACGGGAAGACTGTTCCGAAGGCGGTGGGCATCGTCCACTGCGTTGGTTCGCGCGACAAGAACTACAACGAATACTGTTCGGCAATTTGCTGTATGCAATCCCTAAAATTTGCCCACCTTGTCGAGGAGCGTACCGGCGCGGAGGTCTACAACTTCTACATCGACATCCGAACCCCCGCGAAAGGCTACGAAGAGTTCTATCATCGTCTGCTCGAAGAAGGGACTCATTTCGTGCGCGGCAAAGTGGCTGAGATCAGCGACGCCACCCGCTTGCCCGAAGAGGAAGGCAAACTGATCGTGCAGGTCGAAGACACCCTGACCGCCACTCAACTGCGTGTTCCGTTGGATATGGTCATCCTCTCCGCTGGATTGGAACCCCGCGCCGGTTCGAAGGAATTTGCCAAGACCTTTGGCATTTCCTGCTCGGCGGACGGCTGGTACATCGAGCGGCATCCCAAGCTCGATCCCGTCGCCACCATGACCGAAGGCGTGTACATCGCCGGCTGCGTGCAGGGACCAAAGGATATCCCCGCCAGCGTGGCGCAGGGGGCGGCGGCGGCCGCCCGAGTGTTGGGCAAGATCCAACAAAAGGAAATCGCCCTCGAACCTGTCCGCGCCACCGTCCACGAGGAGCAATGCTCCGGCTGTCGCATCTGTAATAACCTGTGTCCGTTCAATGCCATCCTCTTCCACGAAGACCGCATGGTCAGCGAAGTCAACCCGGCGCTGTGCCAGGGTTGTGGGACTTGTGTAGCGGGCTGCCCGGCGGGAGCCATCAGCGGCACCGGCTTCTCGAACGAACAAATCCTCTCCCAGATCGAGGGGTTGTTGCTGATCAATCTTTCCAAGGAGACAGCCGCTGTGTAGGGCTGAAAACCGACCATGACTGAAGAAAAGAAACCCTTTGAACCTACAATCATCGGCTTCACCTGTAACTGGTGCAGTTACCGCGCCGCCGACATGGCTGGCACGGCGCGTATGAAATACGCCCCGAATGTGCGGCTGATCCGCTTGATGTGCTCCGGGCGTCTCGATCCGACTTTCGTCTTCAAGGCGTTTGCCAACGGCGCGGACGCGGTGCTCGTCTCAGGCTGTCACCCCGGCGACTGCCACTACGTCTCTCAAAACTACAAGATGTTGCGCCGCTTCAACCTGATGCGCCGTGTGTTGGGGCAGATGGGCATCGAGCAGGGACGCTTGAAATTGCTATGGGCAAGCGCAGCGGAAGGCGCGATCTTCGCCGCCGAAGTCAATAAATTTGTCGAACAGGTGCGCGCGCTTGGTCCGCTAAACTGGAACAAGTCGAATGGCGTAGCAGCGGAAACCCCCGTCCTCGAGGAGGCAGCGGTATGAGCAAACCCAAATTCGCAATGTACTGGGCGGCTTCGTGCGGGGGCTGTGAGATCGCCGTGCTGAACATCCATGAAAAAATTCTGGATGTGGACGCCAACTTCGATGTGGTCTTTTGGCCCGTTGCCATGGACGCCAAATACAAAGACGTGGAGGCAATGGAGGATGGTTCCATCCTGTTGACCCTCTTCAACGGCGGTATCCGCAATGACGAGAACGAACACGTTGCCAAATTGCTACGCAAGAAGTCGCAGATTTTGGTGGCGTTCGGTTCCTGTGCCAACGAAGGCTGTATCCCTGGACTGGCAAACTTCTCGTCCATCCATGAAATTGTGGATACGGCATTTAGCACGCCCTCAACCGATAACCCCGATAACTTGCGCCCGTTGACTTCCTATGACATGCCGGAAGGCACACTCCATATCCCGACCCTTTACCCGGTTCTCAAGACCCTCGATCAGGTTGTGGATGTGGATTACTACATGCCCGGTTGTCCGCCTGAGTCGCACCAGATTGCGGCGGTCATCGACCTGGTGATTCAAGTCTTGCAAGGCAAGGCGGAACTGCCGCCCAAGGGTGCGGTCATCGGCGCGGGCAATTCAACCGTCTGCGACGAATGCACCCGCAAGCGCAACGAAAAGACCATCAAGGAATTCAAGCGCATTCAACTGATTCACCCCGACCCCGAACTCTGCCTGCTCGAACAAGGGATCCCCTGCAACGGCCCTGCCACCCGAAGCGGATGCAATTCCCGCTGCCCGACGGCTGGGGCGCAATGCATCGGTTGTTACGGCCCAGCGGAAGGTGTGGTGGATTACGGCGCGCGTCTGGTCTCCGCCTTTGGCTCGGCCATCGGCTCGGATGATCCTGCTGAGATCGACAAGATCCTCGATGGGTTGGTTGACCCCGCGGGTCAATTCTATCGCTTCAACCTGGCAGGCTCCCTGCTTCGCGCCGCCAAACCAGCCTGGAAATCGGGCGACTAATTTTGGAGGTAGAGATGACACAACGAATCACAATCGACCCGATTACCCGCCTCGAAGGACACGGCAAAATCGAAATCTTCCTCAACGACGACGGCGACGTCGCCAACACCTATTTCCAGATCCCCGAACTGCGCGGCTTCGAGCGTTTCGTCGTCGGGCGACCCGTCGAAGAAATGGCGCTGTTGACCAACCGCATCTGCGGCGTCTGCCCCGAAGCGCATCACATGGCGGCTGCCAAGGCTGCCGACGCCGTCTATAAGGTGGAAGTTCCCCGCACCGGCAAGATGCTGCGCGAATTGCTGTACAGCGCCTTCTATGCCACCGACCACACCACCCACTTCTATGCCCTCGCTGGACCAGACTTCATCGTCGGACCCGACGCCCCTGTCGCCGAACGCAATATCCTCGGCGTCATCCACAAGGTCGGTTTGGAGATTGGCGGCAAGGTCATCCAGATGCGCAAGTACGGTCACACCGTAGTCGAGATGATTGGTGGGCGCAAGGTGCATCCATGCACGTCCATCCCCGGCGGCCTGACCAAAGGCATCACCGAGGAACAGCGCAAGGAGATCGAAGAAATGGGACGCTGGGCAATCGAGTTCGCCCAGTTCAGCCTGCAAGCCTTCAATGACATCGTCCTCAGCAACAAGACCTACCTCGACCTGATTGTGGGCGACATCTACACCCATCAGACCTACTACATGGGCATGGTCGACGAGAACAACCATACCAACTTCTACGATGGCAAAGTCCGCGTGGTGGGACCTGACGGCAAGGAACTGGTCAAGTATGCGCCGAAGGATTATGCCGATCACATTGCCGAGCATGTCGAACCGTGGACGTATTTGAAGTTCCCGTATCTTAAGGCAGTCGGCTGGAAGGGTTTTGTGGACGGCAAGGATTCAGGCGTTTACATGGCGACCCCGCTCTCCCGTCTCAATGCCGCCGACGGGCTGGCAACCCCGCGCGCACAGGAAGAGTACGACAAGATGTACAAGACCCTGGGCGGCAAGCCAGTGCACCAACGGCTGGCGACTCACTGGGCGCGCCTCATCGAATTACTCTACGCCGCTGAACGCTGGGTGGAACTGGCAACCGATCCGGAGATTACCTCGCCCAATTATCATGCCATTCCAACCGCCACCCCAACTGAGGGCGTGGGCATTGTCGAAGCGCCGCGCGGCACGCTCACCCATCACTACTGGACAGATGAGCGCGGCGTGGTGACGAAGGCGAATCTCATCGTCGGCACCACCAACAACTACGCGCCAATCACCATGTCCATCAAGAAGGCAGCCTCGAACCTCATCAAGAAGGGTAATGTCAACGAAGGTCTGCTGAACATGGTCGAGATGGCGTTCCGCGCCTACGACCCCTGCTTCGGCTGCGCCACCCACTCCCTGCCCGGGCAGATGCCGCTCGAAGTCACCGTCCGCAAGGCGAACGGTGAGGTGCTGGATGTCTTGAAGCAATTTGTAGATTAGTGTATAAAATAGGAGTGGGTAGAAATACCGGTCAAGGTGTCTTTACCCATTCCAATCGTTTCTTCCAACATAACCTGGAGGTATAAACGCATGAAAACGACAGTCGAAGAAATGCTTCACCAAAAGGGTCGGGACGTATGGACAATCTCGCCCAATGACACCGTGATGGACGCGCTGAAACTTATGGCGGAAAAAAGCGTCGGCGCGTTGGTTGTCACGCATGATGACGAGGTGGTTGGCATAATTTCCGAGCGCGATTATGCCCGCAAGGTTGTTTTGCGGAACAAGGCATCCGTTAATACGAAAGTTAAAGAGATCATGACCGACAAGGTTTACTATGTGGGACCCAAAGCCACCACGGAGGAATGCCTAGTTCTGATGACCCAGCACAGTATCCGCCACCTGCCGGTGCTCAAAAACGGAGAACTGGTCGGGTTGATTTCCATTGGCGATGTGGTCAAAACCGTCATCGAAAACCAGGAAACGGAGATCAGGGAACTTTCCGACTACATCAGCGGAAAGTACATCTAGTTTTCCATCCCTTGTTGCGATATTGGAGAATAGAGCGGATAACCCGCGGGTTATCCGCCCTTTTGTTGCCTGGAGTCTTCATGCCTCTCGAAAAGATTTTGCTGGTCGGACTGGGAAACCCGATTTTAGGCGACGACGGTGTCGGCTGGGTGGTTGCGCGCGAAGTCGAGCAACGCGTCTGCGCGGAGGGCGGCGACATCGAAGCGGATTATCTCTCCCTCGGCGGACTCAGCCTGATGGAACGGTTGGTTGGTTACAAAAAAGTCATCCTGATCGACTCGCTGACAACGGGCAAACATCCCCAGGGTGAGGTCATCACTTTCACACTGGAGGATTTGGTGGACCTTACCTCTGGTCACACAACCGCCCCCCACGACACTTCCCTCAAAACCGCTCTTGCCACCGGCAGGCAGTTGGGCGCGGACCTGCCCGACGACAGGGATATCCATGTCGTTGCAATCGAATCACAACATGTGTACGAAATTCAGGAGGGACTGACACCCGCCATTACCGCAGCCGTTCCGTCGGCTGTGCGGCAAACGCTTGACCTCCTCAAAGCCATGCGCATCTTGTGATAAGATTGGCGTCACGCACGCAGAATACTTTCTTCATCGATCCTTCTGCTTGCGAAATGACTCAAAACCCTTATTGGTTGTGTAATCATGAACACCCACCGCATCCACGTCACCGGCGTCGTACAGGGAGTTGGCTTCCGTCCTTTTGTATATGGACTGGCGATGCGGTTTGATTTGTGTGGATGGGTGTGCAATACCTCTGCCGGGGTGGACATCGAAATTCAAGGCACAGAAGACGCGCTACGGGCGTTCGCGTCCGCCCTGCAAAATGAGAAACCGCCCCTTGCCAGCATTGACTCCTTCGAGATGACCGAATTCCACAGCGACGAGGTTTACCGAACCTTCGACATCCGTGAATCAGCCTCGGTCGTGGGGGCGTTCCAGCCTGTCAGCGCGGACGTTGCCATCTGCCCCGATTGCGAGCGCGAACTCTTCGACCCGCGGGACCGCCGCTACCTGTATCCCTTCATCAACTGCACCAATTGCGGTCCGCGCTTCACGATCATCAAGGATATTCCCTACGACCGCCCCGCCACCACCATGGCGGGTTTCCCCCTTTGCCCGAATTGCCGCCGCGAATATGAAAATCCGCTCAACCGGAGATTCCACGCCCAGCCGGTGGCTTGTCCCAAATGCGGACCCTATGTCTGGCTGGAAGCCAAAGGCGCCCCGGCGGTTGATCTCAATGCCATTCGCGAAGCCCGCCGCCTGTTGCGCGAAGGTCGCATTGTGGCGTTGAAAGGGTTGGGCGGCTTTCATCTTGCCTGCGATGCCACCAATGCCGCCGCTGTCGATGAATTGCGCCGCCGCAAGGGACGGGCTGGCAAGCCGTTTGCGCTCATGGCGGCGGATATTGCCACTGTGGAAAAACATTGCCGTCTCGAAGATGCGGAGCGCAGCGTGCTGACCGGCAGGGAAAAGCCCATCGTGTTATTGACCCGGCGTCCGGACGCGGGAGCGCCCCTGCCCGAAGGCGTCGCTCCCGCGGTGGATACGTTGGGGATGATGCTTCCCTACACGCCGCTTCATCTCCTGCTGTTGAATCAGACCGATCCTGCGCTGACAGCGGAAACAGTTCCCCCGCTGTTGGTGATGACCAGCGGCAACTTCAGCGAGGAGCCGATTGCCACCGATAATCGGGATGCTCTCAAACGCCTGTCCCCGCTGGCGGATGCGTTTCTGTTCCACAACCGCGATATTCACATCCGCTGTGACGACTCGGTTGTGCGGGTGGAAAAGACATCCACCGTCCACCTGCGCCGAAGCCGGGGATATGCTCCCTATCCCGTCCGCCTGCCGTTCGAGACCAGACCCACCCTGGCTGTCGGCGGGGAACTCAAAAACACGTTCTGCCTCACGCGTAATCGTTACGCCTTCCTCAGCCATCACATCGGCGACATGGAAAACGCCGAGACGTATGCCTCATTCGAGCAGGGGATTGGACACCTGTCGGGGTTGTTCCGCATCCAACCCGAAGTTCTCGCCTGCGACATGCATCCCGGCTACTTCACCACTCGCTGGGCGCAGAAATCCCCCTTCGGCTTTGCGCCCGTGATGGTCCAACATCACCATGCCCACATCGCCGCCTGTATGGCAGATAACGAACTGGAGAATCGAAAGGTCATTGGGCTGGCTTTTGATGGAACCGGCTATGGGACGGATGGCTTGATTTGGGGCGGCGAAATTTTGGTGGCTGATTACACCAACTTCGAGCGGATTGCCCACCTCGAATACCTGCCCCTGCCCGGCGGCGACTCCGCCATCCACAAGCCCTGGAAGATTGCCGTAGGCTATGCACATGCGATTGGACTGGAAATCTCCGACCTGCCGTTCATGCAGGTTCTCGACTCTCAGGCGGTAAAAGTTGTACGTTTGCAGGTGGACAAAAAATTGAACACGGTGAACACGTCCTCGCTGGGGCGTTTGTTCGATGCCGTCGCTGTGCTGGCAGGCATTCGGACGGAGGTCAGCTATGAGGCACAGGCGGCAATCGAGTTGGAAGCCCTCTCGAAGCGATATGCCGATGCGGAGGCGTATCCAAACTTGTTGGAAAATCACAACCTGCAGCTCAGCGATTTGCTTGAAGCGCTCATCGCGGATGTGCGCAAAGGTGAGCCGCCCGGGTTGATTGGCGCGCGTTTTCATCGAACGGTTGCCGCCTGGGGTGTGGAAGTTTCCCGTCGCCTGCGTGAACAGATTGGATTGAACGAGGTTGCGCTTTCCGGCGGCGTCTGGCAAAATAAACTCCTCTTCGAGTTGACTATGACCGCTCTCGAAGAGGAAGGTTTTCGAGTCTATTCACACCGCCAAACTCCCGCCAACGACGGCGGCATTGCCCTCGGGCAGGCGGTCATTGCAAACCATGTGATTAAAAATTGAAAGGTAGGAAGATATGTGTCTGGGTATTCCCGGAAAGATTACCGATATTTACGAACGAAATAATTTCCAAATGGGCAAAATTGATTTTGGCGGCATCAGCAAGGAAATCTGCCTTGCCTACGTGCCGGAGGCCAAGCTGGGCGACTATGCCCTTGTCCATGCCGGCTTTGCCATCAGCCTGATGGACGAAGACGAGGCGATGGAAACTTTGAAACTGATCAAGGAAGCGGTGGATTTCGGCGAGGAACTCGAAGGACAGTGAGCCGCCAATGAAATACATCGACGAGTACCGCGACCCGCAAAAGGTCAAAGCCCTGTTGGGCGAAATTTCCGCCGCCGTCACCCGTCCCTGGGTGTTGATGGAAATCTGCGGCGGGCAGACCCATGCCTTCCTTCATCACGGATTGGATGACATGCTCCCGAAGGAACTCGAACTGGTGCATGGACCGGGCTGTCCCGTGTGTGTCACGCCGCTGGAGCAGATCGACCGCGCCCTTGCCATTGCCAGTCGCCCCGACGTAATTTTCACCTCCTACGGCGACATGCTGCGGGTGCCGGGTTCCACTGTGAACCTGTTCGCAATCCGCGCGAAAGGCGGTGATGTGCGCGTGGTTTATTCGCCGCTCGAAGCGGTGGAACTTGCCGTGAACAACCCCGACAAACAGGTGGTTTTCTTCGCCATCGGATTCGAGACCACAGCCCCGCCAAACGCCATGGCGGTCATCCAAGCCGCCCAACGCAAACTCGATAACTTTTCGGTGCTGGTCTCGCATGTGCGGGTTCCCCCGGCAATGGAAGCCATCCTTTCGTCGAAGACCAACCGCGTACAGGCTTTCCTTGCCGCCGGGCATGTCTGCGCGGTGATGGGCTGCCACGAATACCCAGCCATCGCGGAAAAATACCGCGCCCCCATCGTGGTGACCGGCTTCGAGCCGGTTGACCTGCTGCGCGGTGTCCTGGGGGCTGTCCGCCAGCTCGAAGCGGGCAAAGCCGGGGTGGAGAACGCCTACGAGCGCACCGTCACCTTCGACGGCAACCAGCCCGCCCAAAGAGCCATTGAGACCGTCTTCATGCCGGTGGATCGCAAATGGCGCGGCATTGGCACCATCCCGATGAGCGGCTGGGGCTTGCGCCCGGAGTTTGCCCACCTCGACGCGGAGACGCGTTTTTCCGTCGGCGAAATCTTCACCCAGGAATCCGCGCTGTGCATTGCCGGGGAAATTTTGCAAGGCTTGAAGAAGCCCCCGCAATGCCCGGCGTACGGAAAGCAATGCGTTCCGCAAACGCCGCTTGGCGCGCCGATGGTCTCCGCCGAAGGAGCCTGCGCGGCATATTATCGCTACCACCGACCCTGAAATTTGGAATGACCCATGACTGAAGAATTGAACTTCGAAGGTTACACCTGTCCCGCCCCGCTCAAGTCGACGGACACCGTTGTGCTCGGTCACGGCTCCGGCGGAATCCTGAGTCACGACTTGATCAACCGCCTCTTTCTGCCGGAATTGGGAAAGGCCGCGCCGCCCGATTTGGATGACTCCGCCGTGCTTGCGGTTGGCGGCGAGCGCCTCGCGCTGACGACTGATTCGCACGTCGTCACGCCTTTGTTCTTCCCCGGCGGCGACATCGGACGGCTGGCGATCTGCGGCACGGTCAACGATTTGGCGATGGTGGGGGCAACGCCGATTGCCCTGACCTGCGGCTTCATCATCGAGGAAGGACTGCCATTTGAAGTTCTCCAGCGTGTCGTTCAGTCCATGCGGGATGCTGCGGCGGAAGCCGGCGTATTCATCGCGGCTGGCGATACCAAAGTAGTGCAAAAGGGCGGCGCGGATAAACTCTTTGTCAATACTTCCGGCTTGGGTAGGGTCAAGGCTGGCTTCAAAATTTCAGGAGCCAATGCCAAAGCGAGGGACATGGTCATCATCTCCGGCACGCTCGGCGATCACGGGATGACTGTCCTCTCGGTACGCGAAGGATTGGGCTTCGAGACCGACCTGCAAAGCGATGTCGCGCCGTTGAACCATCTTGTGGCGGAAATGCTCGGAGCGGGCGAAGTCCATGTGTTGCGCGACCCAACCCGCGGCGGGCTGGCGACCACCCTCAACGAGATCGCCCAGCAGTCGAACGTCAGCATCGAGTTGCGGGAACAGGCACTTCCGGTCCGTCCGCAGGTTCGGGCGGCATGTGAGATGCTTGGCTTTGATCCGCTCTACGTGGCGAACGAGGGAAAACTCGTTGCCTTTGTAGCGGAGAAGGACGCCGACAAAGTCCTCGAAGCGATGCGCAAAAACAAATACGGCGAAAATGCCTGCATCATTGGCAGGGTGGGGGAGGGAAATTCACAGGTGCGTTTGAAGACCGCAATCGGCGGCACGCGGCTGGTGGACATGTTGCCCGGCGAAATGCTGCCGAGGATTTGCTGAAATCTACCCGACCAGGTCCTGATATTCCGCGTGTCGCTGGATATATCCACTCACAAACCAGCACAGGGGCTGAACCTTCAGTTTGTTTTCCCGCGCATGATCCAGTCCCGCTTTTACCAACAGGCTGCCAATTCCCCGCCCTTCCAGTGCGGATGGAACTCCCGTATGCGTGAAGACGATGACACCGGGGAGCCGGTGATAATTCAATTCCGCTACATGCTCATCGATACTTATCTCGAAGCGATTTTTTTTCGCATTGTTTATGACTTGGGGCTGACTGTTTTCCATGCTCTTTTCCTTTTACCCCATTGTAACTGCCCAAAAACCGCATTGACCCACTTTCCGTTTGCTTTTACAATGTTAATATGATTCCAAAGTTTGCAGGCTTTTTTCGCCCGGATCATGATCCTCCAGTTTGTGCTGGGATGCTACTGTTCACCATTTTGCCTGCCGTGGAGCCCGAAGATTTTCCAGCGCAGACAACCTCCCGGTTTGGCAGTTTGTCAGCCCCTTTACTAATATAAATTTCGGAGGATAAAATGCCCACCCCCTTTGTTTCAAAGCGCGCACCCGTTTATGCAGAAGTTCCCGATGAAAAGTGGAGCGACTGGCGCTGGCAATTGAGCCACCGCTTGAATTCCGCTGAAGATATAGAAAAAGTCATTGCCCTCACAGAGAGCGAACGCAAAGCCCTGCAAAAACAGGACTTGTTCCGCGTGGATGTGACGCCTTATTATATTTCGTTGATCGATCCCAATGACCCAAACGACCCTGTCCGCAAACAGATCATCCCCACTTCGGATGAGATGAACGCCTTTACCGCCATGATGGAGGATTCTCTTGCGGAGGATCGCCACTCCCCGGTGCCTGGTCTGGTCCACCGCTACCCTGACCGTGTCCTCATGCTGGTGACGACCCAGTGCGCCTCTTACTGTCGTTATTGCACCCGCTCGCGCATTGTTGGCGATCCGGGACAGACCTTCAACCGCCAGGATTTCGAGATGCAGATCGAGTATCTCAAGCGCACACCGCAGGTGCGCGATGTGTTGCTTTCCGGTGGAGACCCGCTGGTGCTGGCTCCCAAGATTTTGGAGGAGCTGCTCGCCCGCCTGCGTGAAATCCCGCACATCGAGATCATCCGCATCGGATCGCGCGTGCCGGTCTTCATGCCCATGCGTGTGACCCAGGAACTGTGCGACATGCTCGCCAAATTCCATCCGTTGTGGCTGAATATCCATGTCAACCATCCTGTCGAAATTTCGAAGGAATTGGATGAGGCTTGTGACCGCCTGAGCCGCGCCGGCATTCCTCTTGGCAACCAGTCCGTCCTGCTGGCGGGAGTGAACGATTGCGTCCATCTCCAGCGCGACCTGGTCCAAAAACTGACACGCATCCGCGTGCGTCCGTATTACCTGTATCAATGCGATCTGGTGGAAGGCGCGGGACATTTCCGCACGCCAGTGGCAAAGGGCATCGAGATCATCGAAGGCCTGCGCGGACATACCTCCGGCTATGCGGTCCCCCAGTTCATCGTGGACGCGCCCGGCGGCGGCGGCAAGATACCCGTCATGCCCAACTACCTGTTGAGCATGTCCGATCACAAGATCATCGTCCGCAACTACGAAGGCTACGTGACCACCTACGAGGAGTCGACCGAGTACACGTCACACGACCCGAAGACCTGCAAGTTCTGCCAGAACAAGAGACCCGAGCCCGGCCAGACCGGGTTGACCGGCCTGTTGGACGGCGACCAGATGTTCATCAAACCCGAAGGCTTCGATAAACTGCACAACCGCGGCGGAATTCAACACCGCCTCAAGGATGAAAGCAAGTGGAAACCGCTCGGCATCGGTTCAGGCGAAACAGACTAGAGTAATGAAACGCCCCGCAGGTTTTGTGGTAAAACAATCTCAGGTTCATCGATCTGCGGGACGTTTTTCACACAGATTTACTTGCAATCAGCTGACGGCCGCTTTGTTTCGAAAAAGCGACTGTCACCTCATTTCAGGTAAATTATTCTTCGAAGGAGAAAAAATGAAAAAGATAATTCAAACGGCAGGCATCGTGCTGGTGCTGTCATTCTTCATCGGCGCTTGTCTGCCCACTGCGTCAGTGCAGCCGGAACAGCAGACGCAGAGCACCTCGACTTTGGATACCCAGTCACAGGTCAATACCGCCGTGGCGCAAACGATCGAGGCGCAGGGACAGATTGCCACTGCCGTCGCCCTGACCACTGAGGCGCAATATACCGCCACGCCCACCGCGACATTGTTCACCATTCCCACCCTGACACCCTTCGTTGTTTCCACGCCCACCACGAGACCAAGCGGCGGCGGGGGCGGCGGTGCGCCCCAAAAAGCGGATTACGCCTGTGACATCATCCGTATTCGTCCGAGGGCATATACCGAGATCAACCGCGGGCAAAACTTCGACATCAAGATGACCGTTGTCAACCAGGGAAGCCGCGCCTGGTATCAGGGATACGACCTCAAATATGCCGGCGGAACGGTCATGACATCGGTAACGCACATCGAACTCCCGGCCATGAAGCCGGGCGACCAACACGAGGTCATTCTCGACGCAACCGCCCCATCGGAATACGGCAACCAGACCATGACCTGGACAATCGAAGGAAGATTGTGCTTCGGTTATGTGGTGATCACGGTAAAATAGTTTTCCGGATCTGGAGGAATCATGTTAAAGCAAAGCCTTCGCATGCCGGCAATTCTTCTGATCATTGCGTTGTCGCTTGCCTGCGCTCCAATGACCCTTGCCACCCCGCCTGCTCCTCCAACCTTCGATCCCCTTTCGCTGAATACCATCATTGCCCAAACCGCAGGCGCAGCCGCAACCCAGACCTTTGTCCTCCAGCCGACGCTTACGCCGACCGCAACGATCACGAAAACGCCGACGGAGGTACCCACCTCCACGCAGACTTTCGTGTTTGTGGTTTCCACCCCCACGGTCCCCTCGTTGACGCCCACATTGGAGTTATCCTCCAATCCATACGCGTGCCGGCTTGCCGCCCAAAATCCGGCAAATAATTCGGCGTTTGGAAAGGGGGTGGATTTTGCCGCTCTCTGGCGTGTGATCAATATCGGCGCAAATGCCTGGGATGCAAACAGCGTCGATTATCACTACTTCAGCGGGGACAAATTCCACAAAACCTCCGTCTATGACCTGCAGAGTTCCGTTCCAACGGGAGGGCAGATCGACATCATCGTGAACATGAAGGCGCCGAAAGCATCGGGAACCTACCTGACCGTATGGTCTCTCCGCGTTGGCAAGCAGGATTTTTGCAAACTAAAGTTGACCATCGAAGTCAGATAACGCGGCATCCAAAAGCAAAAAAGAACTCCTCCGAAATCGATTTTCGGGGGAGTTCTTCTGTTTTTAACTTTCGGACTTTTGTCACAACCGTTACCTGATTTTTCGTTTCATCTCGACGATTTGCGTTTCGTCCAATGCCGGGACATCCTCGCGGCGTTCTATTCCCAGGGCTTTGCGCTGGGCCTTGCGCCACATTTCCAGCCTTGCAGCAACCTGCGCTTCGTAACCCTCCTGCGACGGCGAGTAAAAGTACGTGCCAAGCAGACGTTTGGGAAGGTATTGCTGAGGCACGTAATGGCCTTCGTTGTCGTGCGGATAAAGGTAATCCCTGCCCTGTCCCGTCGCGGCGGCATCGCGGTTTCCATCCGCAAGGTGACGCGGAACCGAGACCTGCCCCTCCTCCTCGATCTTTTTCATGGCGCTGAAATACGCGCCGGTACTATTAGACTTGGGAGCAGTGGCAAGGTAGAGCGTGGCTTCGGCAATGGAAAAAATCCCTTCGGGCAAGCCAATGAACTCGAAGGCTTGCGCCGCTGAGTTGGCAACCACCAGTCCCATCGGGTCGGCCAATCCGATATCTTCGCCTGCGAGAATGATCAAACGGCGAAGGATAAACTTGGGGTCTTCGCCCGCGTAAATCATTTTTGCCAGCCAGTACAAAGCCGCGTCTGGATCGCTTCCGCGCACCGATTTGATGAAAGCGGAAATGGTATCGTAGTGGGCGTCGCCGTCTTTGTCGTAAAGAACGGCGCGGCGTTGAATCGATTCCTGAGCGACCTCCAGCGTGATGTGGATGACGCCATCCGCGCCGGGAGACGTTGACTCTACGGCGAGTTCGATTGCGTTGAGCGCGTTGCGGGCGTCACCAGAGGCAACTTCGATCAGATGTGTGCGGGCGTCGGGGTCGAGGAGAATCTTTTTGTTCCCGTAACCGCGTTCCGGGTCAGACAAAGCCCGGTCGAGCAGGATTCCAGTCTCGGCTTGATTCAAATTCCGCAGTTGAAATACCCGCGAGCGCGAGATCAGAGCTTTAATCACCTCGAAGTATGGATTCTCTGTCGTGGCGCCGATCAGCGTAAAGGTCCCGTTTTCGACGTGGGGCAGGAGCGCATCCTGTTGAGCTTTGTTCCAGCGGTGGACTTCATCCACAAACAGAATCGTGCGGACGTTGTGCAGTCGCCTGCGTCCAAGGGCTTCGTCAATCACTACGCGCAAGTCTGCCTTTCCGGCAAGGATGGCTGAGATGGTGACAAAATGGCTCCTGGTGGTATTCGCAATGACTTGTGCCAGCGTGGTCTTGCCTGTGCCGGGCGGCCCCCACAAAATGATGGAAGAAAACAACCGGTCTGCTTCGATGGCACGGCGCAGAAGTTTTCCCCCGCCTATGATATGCTCTTGTCCGATGTATTCCTCCAGCGTGCGCGGACGCATTCGCGCGGCGAGCGGGGCTTCGCTTTTCAGGCGTTCCTGCATGGCATGATCAAAAAGATCGTTGGACATGGGGCGATTATACCGGAGGTTGCATCGACTACAGACGACGCCTGATCAAGGATCTCGCCTACAAAGAAAAACTTCCGGGGTTGAATTGCACCGGAAGTTTGCATTTACCAATTGCCATCCTACGAATATCTCCACTTCGTGCCATCTTTGCTGTCTTCGATGGTCACACCGAGTTCCTTCAACTTGTCGCGGATCTGGTCGGAGAGCGCCCAGAGTTTTTGTTTGCGGACTTCCGCGCGGACTTCGATCAGCAGATTAATGAAGGCGTCGGCATCGCCGGAGCCTTTCTTTTCTTCGAGGCGAAGTCCAAGCGCGCCAGCCAATTCGTAGAAGACTGCCTGCGCGGGTTTGAGTTGTTCGTTCGTAGCGTTATTGTCACGGGCGGAATTGATGAACTTGGAGAGTTCGAACAACGCGGCAATCGCGCCCGCAGTGTTGAAATCATTGTCCATGGCTTCGATGAAGCCGGCTTTGGCGGACTCGGAGGCGGCCGCAAGCGCGGACAAAGACTCGGGGTTGAGTCCACTTGCAGAAGCAGAAGCAGGCCGCAGCGCGGATTTGAGTCGCTCCACGTTTTTCTGCGCTGCGTCTAGGGTGTCGTCGTTGAATGCCAGCGGCGCGCGATAAGTTCCGTTCAAGACCAGCATCCGCATCACATCGGCTTCGCGTTTCGAGAGAAATTGCTTGATGGTGACCATGTTGCCCATCGATTTGGACATTTTCTCGCCGCCGAGTTGCAACATGCCGTTGTGAACCCAATAGCGGGAGAATTCCTTGCCGGTGTAGCATTCGCTTTGGGCGATCTCGTTTTCATGGTGCGGGAAGATGAGGTCATTGCCGCCGCCGTGAATATCAATCTGTTCGCCGAGTTCGGCGAGGTTCATCGCGGAGCATTCGATGTGCCAGCCGGGACGTCCCTTGCCCCACGGACTATCCCACGAGATTTCGCCTTCTTTCGCGGCTTTCCACAACGCGAAGTCCATCGGGTGATCCTTGGCTTCGCCCACTTCGATGCGCGCGCCCGCCTGCATTTCTTCGAGCTTGCGTCCCGAAAGCCTGCCATAATCATCGTCGCTGGTGACGCGGAAGTAGACGTCGCCGTTGGATGCGGCGTAGGCGTGACCTTTTTGAATCAGCCCTTCGATGAACTGGATGATGAGCGGCATGGTCTTGCTGACCTGCGGGTTGGATGTGGCAGGCAGGACGTTCAGCGACTTGAGGTCGTTGGCATAATCCTCGATGTAGCGCTGCGACAGCTTGAGCGGGTCCTCGCCCAGTTGTTTGGCGCGGTTGATGATCTTATCGTCCACGTCGGTGTAGTTCATGACGTGCCTGACGGCGTATCCGCGATATTGCAGGTAGCGGCGGATGATGTCGAAGACCAGCGCCGACATCGCGTGCCCGACATGCGCGTCGTTGTAAACCGTCACACCGCACACATACATTTTGACGAGGTTCGGTTCGAGGGTTTGGAATTCTTCCGTTTTGCGGGTGAGGGTGTTGTAGATTTTCAGCATGGCTTCTCTTTATAAAATGTGTCCGAGGCTCTGAGGGATTGATGTGCTTCTATTTTAACCATAGTTGAACGCGGATGAAAGGGATTTGCAGAGGCAAAATGAAAACAGGACGCGGTCACGCGCCCTGTTGCTGATGACTGGCAACCGGCTACTTCCTGCTTTTCTTCCCGCCGTTTTCCTCATCCACGCGCCCGAAGATCATACGTCCGGCGGCGGTTTGCAGGACCTTGGTGATGTTCACGTCCATGTACTCGCCGATGTAGTCCTTGCCGTTCTCCACAACCACCATCGTGCCGTCGTCCATATAGCCCACGCCCTGGCTGTGTTCCTTGCCTTCCTGAATGATGTTGATTCTCAGCGCTTCGCCGGGCAGCACCACCGACTTGACGGCGTTTGCCAGTTCGTTGATGTTGAGCACGGTCACGCCTTGTAGTTCGGCAACGCGGTTGAGGTTGTAATCGTTGGTCAATACGGGACTTTTGAGTTGTTTGCCCAGCACGATCAGCTTGTCATCCACCTCGCGCACGCCGTCCACGTTGATGTCGGAGATGCGGACGAGGACATTGGGCAGTTTCTGCAACTCAGCCAACACTTCCATGCCACGGCGCCCGCGCTGACGGCGCATCCCATCAGGGGAGTCCGCAATATATTGCAGTTCGTTCAGGACAAAGCGCGGGATGAGCAGGGTTCCGGGCAGGAAGCCGGTCTTGGCGATATCCGCTACGCGCCCGTCGATGATGACGCTGGTATCGAGCAGGATGTTGCGGTTGAGATTGGTCCACGAGGAAGAGGAACCGCCCTCGCCGTTGCGTCCGCTGAGGGCGCTCAGCAATCCCATGATGTCGCCCTGACGCATCACGAAAAGAGAGACGCCGAAGTAGGAAAAAACAACAACCCCGACAAAGGGAAGTATTTGACCGAAAGGCTTTGGTAAAAGGGAGAGGGGAAACCCGAGCAAGGCCGCAATCAGCAAGCCGACGACCAATCCGGTTAGACCGGCAAACAGGCTTTCAGCGGACAATCGCCCAAGCAGGGAACGCATGGCTCGCGCAGGACGCGTGGTGAAGTATGGGGTCAGGATGATACCCGCCAAAGCGCCCACCAACCCAAAGACCGTCGTCGCTATATAAGGGTCCGTTGTTATTGGGTTTGCCCTTGCAACGTCAAATCCCCAGAAACCGCCGGCAATCGCCAGCACGATCATTCCAACAAGGCGCAGAATGAATTCAAAACTCATCAATAACTCCTTTTTTATAAACATTGACCGCCGGCAGTTCCCGCGATTTTTGCGCGACGGTACGAAAAATTAAAAAACGGACAAATAAATCCGGTTTCATAATAGCACGGGTGATAATCCCCGTCAATTGCAAACATGGAATTGGCATGTTATTTTAATTGATGATATTCCCGTCCCGAAGATTCATTCAAAAAACAAGCCCCGATCTCATGAACATATTTTCAAAGACATAGTAAAATCGCCGCATGGAAATTCAAATCGCGGTTGCAAAGATCAACAAATATGCGGTCTCCGAAAGCGGGGATACACTCGAAGTGGTGGAACGCCCCACCGGCGGACTCTCCGTCGTGCTGGCGGACGGGCAAACCAGCGGACGCGGCGCGAAAGCCGTCTCGATGATGGTCGTCCGCAAGGTCATCGGGCTGATTGCCGAAGGCGTCCGCGACGGTGCGGCGGCGCGGGCGGCATCCGATGCCCTGTTCGCCGACAAAGCGGGCAAAGTGACCTGCACTCTCAACGTTGCCTCCGTCGATTTACACAGTAAAACCATTGTGCTTACACGCAACAACCCTGCGCCCATATTCATCTGCCGCGGCGAACAAATCGACTCACACAACGAAGACAGCGTTTCGCTGGGCACGTCACGCAACGTGCGCCCCATCATCACCGAACTCGAAATCCAAACCGGGCTGACGATTGTCATCTTCACGGATGGCATCAGTCACGCGGGTGAACGCAACGGGCGGCCCATGGACATCGGCGAGACCATTCGCTCGATTATCGAGGACCAGGATCCAAATCCCCAGCAACTGGCGGATACGCTTCTCGCACACGCTGTCAGGCTTGATGACAACCGTCCGGCAGACGATATCAGCGTGCTGGTACTAAAGGTCTCTGCGCGAACAGGCGACGATGTCAGGCGGATGAACGTCAGGCTTCCCATCAATGGCTAAAAGACGCAGGCGGTATTCAGACTCGACCCTGCATCGCTGGAGGCACATTCAGGCATCCTTCCGCGATACATCCATCTTGCTGGGAGAATTCCGCACACCCCTGCTATGGTTTTCCATTGCCATCATCGGCGGTGGAATTCTGTACGACCTCTTCGCCAGAGCATTCAACGAGCCTGTCGACAGCCTGGTGGAATCCGTTTACACCGTCCTGACTCTGACCTTTTTACAACCCCCAAATCGGGACTTTCCGAACCATATCATCTTGCAATTATTTCACTTCTTGATGCCCCTGATCGGCATCGTCGTGCTTGCGCAGGGACTGGCGGACTTTGGCAGTCTGTTTTTCAACCGCCGCACGCGCAGTAAGGAATGGGAAATGGCAGTCGCTTCCACATTTAATAAACACATCATCCTCGTCGGGCTGGGACATCTCGGCTACCGTGTCGCCCTCAAACTGCACGAAATGGGGGAACAATTGGTGGTGCTGGAATTCAACGCCGACACCGATACCATCAACGCGGCGAGAAACCTCGGCATTCCCGTCATTCAAGATGACGCCACGCGCCCCATCGCGCTTGAAGGCGCAAATGTCAAGGATGCCCGCACCATCATCCTCGCCAGCCAGAACGACGCCATGAATTTGCAGATCGCGCTCAAGGCGCGCAGTATCAACCCGAAGATCAACGTGGTGGTCAGAATCTTCGATGACGACTTCGCTCACGCCCTGCAGGAACAATTTGGATTCATTGCTTTGAGCGCCACCGAAATGGCCGCGCCTGTTTTTGCCGCCGCCGCCGCTGGCGTGGATGTGACCAACCCCATTTCCATCGAAGGACAACTACTCAGCCTGGCCCGTCTCGTTGTCTCAAACACCGCACCCTTTGCCGAGAAAACCATCGGACACGTGGAAGACAACTATCATCTCAACGTTGTGCTTATCCGGCGTGACCACCATTCCGAAATGCACCCAACCGACAGCGGCATCATCCACGTGGGTGACACACTTGCCGTATTGGGCGGGACGGAGGAACTGGGACGCCTCTTACACGAAAATGAGTGACCCCGATCAACGACCTCTAATTGGCATCGTCGGCCCCTGCGGCTCGGGGAAATCCACACTCATCGCCGGGCTGGAAAAACACGGCTATCGCTGTCGTCACATCGCGCAGGAACATTCGTACGTCAAGACCATGTGGCGGGTCATCACCAACCCCGATATTCTGATCTTTCTCGAATGTTCCTTTGAAAATTCCACCGCACGCCGAAAACTAAACTGGCTTCCCGCCGATCACGAGGAACAACTGCGGCGCCTTTCCCACGCCCGCGAACACGCAGACATTGTCATCGACACAAACTTCCCGACTCCTGAAGAAGTCCTTGACCAGGCCTTGATCCACCTAAAAGGGCTTGGTCAATGAAAAAAGCCTTCCGCCCCTTCCCGTCCTCTCTTTTCCCCGCCCAAGACCGGCGGACGATGAGCGGGTTCTACACCCAAACCGACTCAAAAAAATATCCCCCAAATTATTCAATGGGAGTATAATAACGCCCGCGCCAGCCAAAGGCTGGCATTTTTGTGCATGGAGTATTGAAGCATGATTCGTAACCTCACCAACCGCATCATTGTCATTGCGCTGATTTTGATCTTCGCGCTGTGGATCGACTTTAGCCAGAAGATCAACGTGATCAACCCTTTGAACGATGAAACACTTCTCACCCGCGACCTGGCTCCCCGCCTCGGACTCGACCTCCAGGGCGGATTGCAAGTCCTTCTCGAAGCGGATCTTCCCGCAGACACACAGATCGACTCCGCCCAGATGGAAATTGCGCGAGAAATCGTTCAACAGCGCACCGACGCCCTCGGCGTGAATGAAAACAACATTCAAGTCGCAGGCGACCGCCGCATCGTCGGCGAATTCCCCGGTCTCGAAGATACCGAGTCCGTGCTGGCGACCATTCAACAGACCGGTCTGCTGGAATTCGTGGACACAGGCGACTACGCCCCTGAGGCGGAATCGCTCATCCAGACCGACTACAACGCTACTAGCCAGCCGACCGAAGGCGAGACGGTCTACCACACCATCATGACCGGCGCCGAGTTGGAATCTGTCGCCGTCACGCAGGACCCAACGGGCATGAACTACCTCATCAGTTTTGTGCTTACCCCCAAGGGCTCGGAAATCTTTGCCGCGCACACCGCCGCCAACGTTCAAAAGCGCCTGACCATCGCGCTTGATAAAGAGGTAATCTCATCCCCGGTCATCAATGAAGCCATCCCCGGCGGACAGGGTCAAATCAGTGGCGACTTCACCGCCGAATCTGCAAATAAATTTGCAATCAAACTGCGCTATGGTTCCCTGCCCGTCCCGCTCAAGATTGTGGAAACCCGCATCATCGGTCCCACCCTCGGCGCGGACTCGCTCAACAAGAGCCTCATCGCCGGTTTGATCGGCATGATCATCGTGGCGCTGTTCATGATCATCTACTACCGTATGCCCGGCATTGTGGCGGTCATTTCGATTTTGATCTATGCCGCCGTGGCTTTCGCAGTGTTCAAATGGTTTCACTTTACCCTCACCCTGCCCGGCATCGCAGGCTTCCTGCTCAGTACCGGCGCGGCGCTTGACGCGAACATCCTCATCTTCGAACGCATGAAGGAGGAATTGCGCAACGGCAGGAACCTTGCCCAGGCAATTGACCAGGGCTGGACTCGCGCCTGGTCCTCCATCCGCGACTCGAACCTCTCGACCATCATCACCTCGGTCATCCTCTTCTGGTTTGGTTCCACCTTCGGCGCCACCATCGTGAAAGGATTCTCTGTCACCCTGGCGCTCGGCGTGCTGATCTCCCTCTTTACCGCAATCTACGTTACCCGCACCCTGCTGGTAATTTTCCTCAAATCGTTCAAGTTCGACAACCTTGAACGCTGGTTCGGCATCTAAACGGATGCGTCAAGGATTAATCCCATGATTGATATTCTCAGCAAACGATATCTATATTTTGCAATCTCCCTGCTGGTGATCGTGCCGGGGCTGGTCCTCCTCGCCACTGGCGGGTTGCCGCTCTCGATTGACTTTACCGGCGGAAGTCTGCTCGAAGTGCAATTCGAAGCAGGGAAGACTCCGGAAACAGCCGAACTCGTCAACCTGTATGAGGACGCCGGCATCAAAGACGCGCAAATCACCACCACCGAAACCGGCGCGCTCCAGATACGATCGTCATTCCTGTCCAATGAAGTCCGCGACAGCATTCTGGGCGCAATGAAGGAAAAGACAGGCTCCGAAGTCACCGTGATCCGCTTCGACAGTGTTGGTCCAAGCATCGGCAGGCAGGTGGCATCGCGCGCCGCGCTGGCAGTGGCCGTCGCCGCTCTGGCAGTCGTCATCTACATCACCGCCGCGTTCCGCAAAGTGCCGAATGCCTTCCGCTACGGCGTTTGCGCGGTCATTGCCATGGTCCACGATGTGGCGGTCGTTTTCAGCATCGCGGGAATTGGCGCGCTACTCTTCGACTGGCAAATGGACGCGCTCTTCCTGACCGCCCTGCTGACCGTCATTGGCTTTTCGGTGCAGGACAAGGTGGTGGTGTTCGACCGCATCCGCGAAAACTCGAACCTGTTGCGCAAACTGGACTATGAAAAACTGGTCAACCATTCCATCGTCCAGACTCTGCAACGTTCGATCAACACCCAGTTGATGACCGTGGAATTCCTCCTGCTGGCGCTCGCCCTGTTCGGCGGCGTCACCCTTCAAGAGTTCTCCGTGATCCTGTTGGTCGGGCTTTTCAGCGGAACCTATTCCTCGATCTTCGTCGCGGCCCCCATTTTGGTTCTGTGGGAAAAGCGCGAATGGTCCACCTGGTTTAAGCGAAAAGAAAGCGCCGCATAGATTTCGAAAAGACAAAAATCAGCGGAGCCGGGATATCCCGGCTCCGCTGATTTTTGTTTTGGGTTTTTCAGGGTTTATTTTCTGATGTCGCAGGTGCCGGCCTTCTCGTTCCAACGGCAGAAAGGATTCTTGATACAGCGTGTTTCGTTGGTAATCGGGGAACAGGTATCCACAGGTTCGCTGCATTTCAAGGTGGTCACATCGAGCGTGACACAGCCGGGTCCGGCAAGCCGCAAATCGCTGGGGGAACAGGCTCCCAGTTCAGCGTTGAACGCCGAGCCGGGGGGGCATCCAGGATAGGTTCCGCCGCTCACAGCCTGGCAGCACTGGAAGGTCTCACTGTATGAATATCCGGCTGGGCACCCGGCGTATGATTCAGCCGCCAGCGATGGATTGTCAATTCCATAAGGCGCTCCGGTCAAACCGTTTGGAGCCACGCACCTGCCTGCAAGGTTGTCGAAATACAACCCGGCCGGACATTGTCCGTTTGCATTGGTCCCCACGATGCAGGATTGTTGCCCTCCGTTATCCGCCAAAACATATCCCACCGGGCACCCGCCTACGCCAATTTGCGCAGAAACGGGCGAGTAATTACATAAGCCGGTCGAGGAATCAAGGGTGTAACCCGGATCACAAGTGGGAACAGCGCCGGTGATATTGGGGGAATTGCTGCATGTTGGATTACAAACGGTAATTTCGTTGGTCGTTTCCTTTGCTTTGGGTCCCAAACAGGTCAGGATGCGTTTTCCATCCACAACAGCTTCCTCGCATTTAAGCGCTTTACCGGCCTCGTAGACTGCATCGGCAGGGAGATTGACAGTGGCAAAGCTGTTTCCAGCAGCACAATACTGGCCGGCAACATCAGTCACAGGCAGTTGGCAGCCATTGGCCACGATTACCCCGGTGGGGATATAAGCCGAGAGCTGACAATACGGCGCAACCAATTGCGGAGCGGTAACCGCACAACGAAAACCGAGATCACGGCTGTGATAAACCTGCGCACCATAATGGCGAATGGCCGATTCGACCTGGTTGAAATCAGTTTCAAAAGAACTGCCGCGAATGGAGCGATACTGTCCGCTTTCCGGTCCGGTTGGATTGGAAACGGGCGCGCCCGCGTAATAAGCCTCTCCATACCAGTCGCTGACCCATTCAAAGAGATTGCCGGCCATATCGTACAGCCCATAAGGGCTTACACCATCCGGGAAAGCGTCCACTTCGGAGGTGCGCCCGGAACAGTAGCCGAGGTTGAGCAGGTCGCAGGCAGGTTTGTCATTTCCCCAGGGGTATGTATTTCCCTGTGTGCCGCGCGCAGCTTTTTCCCATTGCGCTTCGGTGGGCAATTGTCCCTGCGTCCAGCCGCAATAGGCTTGCGCTTGATCCCACGTTACGCCCACCACAGGATGGTTGGCAAATTGGGGATTACTGTAAACCGGCCCGCCAAGTTCCTCGGTGGGCGCAGAGCAGGAACCGACCGCCACGCACTGGGCATACATACGATTGGTCACCTTGGTCTGGTACATCCAAAAACCGTCCACTGCCACCGTCCGCACTGGAGCGTCGAAGCTGCCGTTGCCCATGGTAAATTCCGAGGAGGGAATGTACACCAGCGTACTTCCGTCGATCCATTTCATGGATGTACTGTTCTGCGGGCCTGACAGAGGCACAGGAATCAGCGTTTGGGTTGGCTCCACGGGTGGCGCGTCAGTCGGTGGCAGGGGGGTAGCCGTCACAACAATCGTAACCGGTGTTGGCGTCCCGCATGCGGACAGCAGAAATATGAATATCAGTCCCCACACAAACGCATAATGAACGTTTTTCATTCAATCTCCTTTTTCCCGCGACCTGCGGGATGGCGAGTATTATAATACGGCAAGAGGAATGAAAAGAAATTCCACCCACCTAATAAAATCAATCGCCCTGAGATAATCTCAGGGCGATTTTTCTGCTGGGGGCAATGGATTTGAACCACTACTAGCTGATCCAGAGTCAGCCGTCCTGCCATTAGACGAGCCCCCAATTCCTTAACCAGCGGGCGGTATTTTATCATGCACAGTGGGATGAGGCAAGGTATTTTTATGGTCGGAACAAAGGTTGACCACTTCATATTCTCTACGACGAAACTTGCTTTTTCACTTGACTTTCTATTACTACCGGCATAAAATCATATTAATCTGATTAATCGGATAACACTTATGATTTTACGAGACCGCACTTCCCCCGATATTTCTGAATTCCTGCGTTATCTGGCCTTACATCCCGAAGCAGAAAACAACCTACCTACCCTAAGTGAGTTGAGTCGTGAGCTTGGCATTAGCGTAGCAGGATTACGCGAACAGCTTGAGGTGGCACGTGCTCTCGGGCTGGTTGACGTCCGCCCACGCACCGGCACAAGACGCCTCCCCTATGCATTCGCTCCTGCTGTTAAACAAAGCCTGACTTATGCACTGACCCTAAGTCAGGATTATTTTCAAAAATATTCCGAATTGCGTACGCACATCGAAAATGCCTACTGGGATGAAGCGGTCGCCCTACTTACAGAAGAGGACAAGACTGAACTTCAAAATGTCATCACTACTGCATTTGACAAATTACGCGGCAACCCAATCCAGGTCCCCCACGAGGAGCATCGCAGACTTCACCTGCTGATCTACAGCCGACTTGACAACCCCTTTGTCATGGGGTTATTGGAAGCCTACTGGGACGCCTACGAAGCGGTGGGGTTGAACATGTACGCAGGCGGCGTGGACTACCTTGAAACGGTCTGGGGCTATCACAAGACGATGGTTCAAAGCATCTGCAATGGAAATTACGCGGCGGGACGCAAGGCGCTGGTTACACACATCGACCTGTACGCGCCCCGCCCGTTATAAAAACAAGGAGACACATGAATAAAATCGTCAACGATTTCTCGATCACGGTGGGAACAGTCAACGGTTCGGGCAGTTCCACTGCAAACAACACCATCCTGCGCGCCATCTTCAAGATGGGCGTCCCGGTTTCAGGTAAGAATCTCTTCCCTTCCAATATTCAGGGCTTGCCAACCTGGTACACCATCCGCGCAAATAAGGATGGATTTATTGCCCATCATGAACGGCGGGATATCGTCATCGCCATGAACCCCGCCTCCTTTACCCGCGACCTGGCCTCTGTCGCTCCCGGCGGAGCATTCTTCTACGCTGACGACATCAAACTGCCCATCAACCGCGCCGACATCGCCATCTATCCCATGCCAATCAAGTCCATCATCCGCGCGGACGCAAGCATCTCTGCCAACTTCCGCGACCTGGTCGGCAACATGGTTTACGTCGGCGTGCTGGCCCAGATGATCGACCTCGACATGGATATCATCCTATCCGCGCTGACCTTCCACTTCAAGGGCAAGCAAAAACCAATCGACATGAACTTCAATGCGGTCAAGGCTGGCGCAGAATGGGCAAAGGTCAATCTCGAAAAGAAGGACCCGTTTTACATCGAACCCATGAACAAAACCGATGGGATGATCATGGCGGACGGCAATACCGCCGCTGCGCTGGGTTCCATTTTCGGCGGGTTGCAGTTTGCCGCGTGGTATCCGATCACGCCGGCCACTTCGCTGGCGGAAGCGCTCAACGAATACCTGCCGCAACTGCGTCAACGGGAGGATGGCAAACACACCTATGCCGTCGTCCAGACGGAAGATGAACTCGCCGCTCTCGGCATGACTATCGGAGCGGGCTGGGCTGGGCTGCGCTCGATGACTTCCACCTCCGGTCCGGGGCTTTCACTCATGACCGAGTTTGCCGGTCTCGCATATTACGCCGAGGTGCCTGTGGTCATCTGGGATGTGCAGCGTATCGGTCCCAGCACAGGGCTGCCCACACGCACGTCACAGGGCGACCTGACCTTTGCCTATTTCATCGGACACGGCGACTCACAATCCATCATCCTTCTGCCCGGCGACGTGTACGAATGCTTCGAGTTCGGCTGGAAAGCCTTCGACGTTGCCGAACGGATTCAAACCCCGGTCTTCGTTCTCAGTGACCTCGACATGGGCATGAACCAGTGGATGAGCAAACCGTTCCAATACCCCGACACCCCCATGGATCGCGGCAAGGTTCTCTTTGAAACAGACCTGGAAGAACTGAAAGGCAACTGGGGACGCTACCTCGACAAGGACGGCGACGGCATCGGATACCGCACATTGGCAGGGAACAGACATCCGCTTGGCGCATATCTTACGCGCGGTACCGGGCATGACGAATATGCCAAGTATAGCGAGGAGCCTGCCGTCTACATGGCAAACATGGAACGCTTGAAGAAGAAACAGGAGACTGCCAAGCAATACGTCCCTGCGCCTGCGCTTCACAAGATGAAAGGCGCCACGATTGGAATCATCGCCTACGGTTCGACCGAGGCGGCCGTGATCGAAGCGCAACATCAATTGAACAGGGATCACGACATCAAATCCGACTTCCTGCGTATCCGCGCCCTGCCCTTTACAAAGGAAGTGGACGCCTTCCTCAAGAAATATGACCAGATCTTCGTCGTGGAAATGAATCGCGACGGACAGATGGATCAAATCCTCAAGGTGGAATATCCGCAATATGCCGTCAAATTCAAATCGGTGGCGCTGACAGATGGTCTGCCCGCCTCGGCAAAGTGGATTCTGGAAGGCATACTAAACAAGTATGAAGGCGGAAGGATTAAAGATAAAGCCAAAGAGCAGGCAGGCAAAAAAAACGCGTCCGTAAAAAAGGCGGTTGCCGCGAAGAAGATATTGGCAAAGAAAACCGTGAAGGACAAAACGGTCAAAAAGGCAAAGAATTAAAGCGGTGAAAAAGGAGTAATGAAAAATGACTGAAGCTCTTCCCATGGCTGGCGTAACCGCAAGCGTGAATCTCGCCGGTCTGTCCAAAAATGATTATCGCGGCACGCCGACCACCCTCTGTCAGGGCTGTGGACACAATTCGATCTCGAACCAGATCGTGGGTGCGCTGTATGAAATGAACGTCGTGCCGGAAACCATCGTCAAATTCAGCGGCATCGGGTGTTCGTCCAAATCACCGACCTATTTCCTGAACCGTTCGTTCGGCTTCAACAGCCTGCACGGACGCATGCCCGCCATTGCCACCGGCACGTTATTTGCCGATCATCGTCTCAAGGGAATCGGCGTCTCCGGCGATGGTGACTCCGCCAGCATCGGCATGGGTCAATTCAAGCACGTGATGCGCCGCAACGTGAACATGCTCTACATCGTCGAGAACAACGGCGTGTACGGACTCACCAAGGGGCAATTTTCCGCCACCGCCGAAAGGGGACTGGAACTCAAGAAACAGGGCCGCAACCTCTACATGCCCGTTGACATCTGCATGGAAGCCTTTGTATCAAACGCGACGTTCATCGCCCGCTCCTTTGCAGGCAACGCCAAGCAGGTGAAGGAATTGCTGAAGGCGGCGCTCTCGCATCAGGGCATCGCCGTACTGGACATCATCAGCCCGTGCGTGACCTTCAACAATCAGGAAAATGCCTTCCATTCCTACTCGTGGGGCAAGGATCACGAAGAACCCCTGCACGAAATCTCCTACATTGCGCCGCGCAACGAGATCGTGCTCGAACGCGAAATGGAGGAAGGCGAAGTCCGCGAAGTTGCCATGCACGATGGTTCGGTGGTTGTCTTGAAGAATCTCGAAAAGGAATACGATCCCACCAATCGCTACGAGGCTCTGCGTGTGATGGAAGAAGCCCAGCAAAACGGTTGGCTCGTGACCGGTCTGCTCTACGTGGATACCACCAAGCCCACCCTGACTGAAATGTACAACCTGGTGGACACGCCGCTCAACCGCCTGACCGAGGCTGACTTGCGTCCCGCCCGCTCAATGATCGACAAGGTCAATGCTTTGATGTTCTAAGGCGAAAATTAATAGCCAAGAGCGTGGATTTGCAGTTTGCTTTTCCACGCTCTTTTTTATCTAGCCGCCTTCTCATCTAAGGCACTGACTAGAAAAGACGGCAAAATCTGCAAAAACAAAACAGCGGGAAAGTTCGAATAAAAACCAACAAGATTCAAACGATTAAATACCAAAAACGGATGAAAAATGGGTATATTATTTTAAGTGCCCACGGCTTTCGCCACAAAGGAATTGCAAATGTTGACTAAAATGCAAAATTTCTTTCCGATGCTTTGGAAACAAATTCAAAGCAGAAAACTTCCCTGGGCGCCTTTATTAAGCGCTGCAGAGCAAACCCGGTTGACATGGGCTAAAACCATTGAATCCCAAAATAATATTCCCCCGATCTACAGGGTCTTTTTCGAGTCCCTGTCCCTGAGCGGACAGTCGTTCCCATATACGGTTCTCACCCCGCTTCGCGATGGATTCTTCCACAAGACGACCGAAAAACTGGTCGTCCTTACAGGGTCGGAGATCAATGTTCTGGAAAACCTGGGGGACAAATTCAAACTGCATTGTTACCCTTTTGAAAAAATTGGTTGCATTGAATCGGGAGTCATCCTGCTGGATGCGTATGTCAAAATCAGCGGCGTGACAAGAGAGGGTACCCCCAATTTGATCATCATCCAGTTCAATTCGGTTACAGACTATCTGTTCACGCCCATTCTGAAGACAATGCGCCTTGCCGCGACCGGCCACAAGGAAATCCTCAATGGGAACGAAAAAGATAAGTTCGATCATCTGTCGACGTCGAATTTCAAATTTATGAATTACGCCAGGCGCAGTTTGCTGACCGGAGAAAAAGTCATCCAATTCATTCTGCAGCCCGAAATTCAGGTGCCAATCATAAAGATTCTGGGAAGGACGTATCACAAGACCCTCTCCCCCACCCACATGAGCATCCTGACGGATAGGGAGTTGATCATAATTCGGGAAGACGATCCAAAGACCAGAGCCATCGGAAAACACGGCGGGATCTGGGATTACATCCCATTGAACAAAATCAGGGACATCAACCTGACCGGCAGGGAAAACGAACTGGTGACGTTGTCCATCCACCTGCCCGAAAATACCCGGCTCGAATTCCTGTTCCATTCTTCGGCAAAGCCGGAACTCGACCAACTGCTCGATCATTTCGATGAATTGGCTGGAAACTCTTTACCTCATTCCAAATGATGTCTCACAATGACTTCGGTTTATAATCCGCCATATGAAATCTTTGGAACAGGAAATCCAACTGGAATTCATCCGTGGAAGCGGGCCGGGCGGACAAAACGTCAACAAGGTGGCTACGGCGGCGCAATTGCGGTTTGATGTGCTGAACTCCCCCTCCCTTGCGGCGGATGTCAAAATGCGGCTGGTCAAACTGGCGGGCAAACGCATGACAGAGACCGGGGTGCTGGTCATCGAAGCCGGCAGATTCCGCACACAGGAGAAAAATCGCGAGGACGCCATTTCCCGGCTGAACGAGTTGGTAAAGAAAGCCAGCGAAAAGCCAAAGGCGCGTCACAAAACAAAACCGACGAAGGCTTCGCAGGAGGAAAGACTGAAGCGAAAAAAGAAACGGGGCGACATAAAGAAGAAGCGTGGAAGTTCAAGGAATGTTTTTGAGTAGCACTCCACGGGAGCAGTCATGATAAAAGGGAAAACCCTGATAAAGCGCGAGGTTTACGACAAGCCGGGTCGTGAAAAGGTCATCAGAGTCATTGGCGCCAACGTTGAAATCACCGCCACCGAAAACAAGTTCCAAATGCTTCACCTGATCGACGGCGGATGGGTCAATGCCGGGGCAAAACAGCAATATATCAAATGGCGTGTCGTGTCCGATCCGGTTACGCCTCCGCCCGCTCCCCCGCCGGTTGTGACCGATCCCGATGTCCCGCCGCAACCAGCCATCCCCAGCCTGATCACCCAAATCAAGCGCATGGGCAAGATCGCCACCCTGCTCGTGGACTGGCAAAATCCAAAATGGGGATTTGCGCCTCGGGAAGTCGGGACATTGAACTCCTATCCGCATACTGTCACCTTCCATGTAATTTGCGACTACCGTAAAGGTCCGCGAGTTCCACTTACCGAACCAATACTGAATTACCTCGGCAGGTTAAATGGGGAAAAGGTAAAGGAAAACATTCTCACACCCAACGCAGGCTGGGTTAACAGGCCGACCGAGCCGCCCACCGTCGAAAGGCTGACTTGGGCCGCAAACCATGTCATCGTCAAGGAGACGCGGACCTGTTTTGACGTCGAATATTCCAATGTCTACGCCGCAAGTTGTTACGCGGCCGACCTGAACGGAACCTTTTTCGACAGGGATATGCGGCTGATCGTCCACAAGTTCAACGCGTTCACCAGGGGAGGCGCGATGATAAAACTCGGAAGAAGCACGGATTGCTATACTCCTTTCATCACCGATCCGTATATCAACAATGGCGATATGTGGATCCGCTCCGACTATCTGGAAATGTGGCCCGATCTGCCGTTTGCGCTTTCCGACGGGACACAGGTCATCGAGTATGAGCTATTCGGTCACAAAATCTACGGACGACGGGCGGATGGCAGCTCAGTCCTTCTGCGAGACCCCAGCGGCTTCAAAACGAACTGGAGAATCAAGTCGCCGGAGGTGCCTGTATAAAATAATCCGATATAATCGGGGACACCATGCACAAACATCACACACTTGCAGGGGTATTTGCAGGTCTTGCCGCCGCTTCAATCTGGGGCGGAATGTACGTCGTCAGCAAAGTCGTCATGGAAGTCATCCCGCCATTTACGCTGCTGGCAACTCGTCTGGTAATGGGCGCGGCAACGCTGGGCATCATCCTCCATTTCCGCAAGAACAAAATTGAAGTCACAAAAGACTTTATTTGGAAAAGCGCGCTGGTTGGTTTTGTGGGATACGGCATCTCACTCGGATTCCAATTCGTTGGCACCAACCTTTCAACCGCGTCCAATGGCTCGCTGGTGACTTCAGCCACGCCAGCTTTTGTGCTGCTCTTTGCTCCCTTCCTGTTGGGCGAACGCGCCACGATGCGCGGCATCATTGCGCTGGTCGTGTCCACACTGGGAGTGGTGGCGGTGATCGACCCGCGCAACGCCGAACTCTCGCCCGCTTTATTCTGGGGCAACATGAGTCTGTTGGCGGCGGCGCTGACTTGGGCACTGTACTCGGTACTGGTCCGCAAAGTCTCGAAGTCGGGCGACCTGCTGATTTCAAGCACGATCATGCTCCTCGGTGGACTTCCGTCCAGCCTGTTGTTTGGGATTTGGGAAATGCAGACTCAGGGAGTGGGTCAAATCACCATCGGCGTCATCGGCGGCATTTTGTTCCTGGGAATCATCTCGACAGCGCTTGCGATGTTCATGTGGAATTACGCCTTTGCGGAGTTACCCGCCGCAGTCGCCTCGCTGACCTTCTTCGCCCAGCCGATGGTTGGGACATTGCTCGGTTGGTTTTTCCTCAACGAGAAAATCACCCCACTCTTTCTTGCCGGCGGCGTGTTGATCGGCATCGGGATTTTGATTGCAACGAGTGAGAAGTAGGTTCGCAGGTTGGCAAGTTAGAAAGTTGAAGGTTGGGAAAATGTCGATGGTTGGAATCAGACCAGGGTGAGGAGAAACAAAAAGTTTGGAAGCTGGAAAATGTGGAGGAGTGAATCAAATCGGTTGAAACGAGTTAGTCCAAGTCCGTTTATCAAAAAGAAAAGCGCTGGAGAAATTCCAACGCTTTTTGATTCCATCAGTTCTTCTTGACATTTGCCTCGGCAAGCTTCTGAGCCAACTTGACCGTGGCATTACTGCCGACCGTGTGAAGCAGCGCCATGTTTGGCGGGAGTTGCGCGCCAACCGGATAGCCGCAGACCAGCACCACTTGTTGTCCCGATTGAATTCCCGATTGCAAGAGCGCGGCATCCACATCGGAGATCATGTCATCGAGCGAGTTGGCGTATCGCGTCAAATGCGGCAGGACTCCCCACAAAAAGGCGAGTTGGTTCAGGGTATCTTTTTCAGGGGTAAAGGCGAGGATGCGCTTGGCCGGGCGCGCCTTGGACATGAGCCAGGCAGAACGTCCCTGCATGGTGAAGACGGCCACCGCGCGGACCTCGGGGTCTTTGGCGAGAACGTTCGCGGCCCGTGCCATCGAAGCGGCGTCGCTTTCGCCCAAGCCTTCCCGCGCATCCTGGCGGCTGCCCCACTCGATGAAATGCTCCTCAGCCTCCGTGACGATCCGCGACATCATGGACACCGCCTCACTGGGATATTCGCCAGACGCGGTCTCGGCGGAAAGCATCACGGCGTCCGTGCCGTCGAAAATGGCGTTGGCAACATCGGAGGCTTCGGCGCGGGTCGGGAGCGGATTCTGGATCATGGACTCGAGCATCTGCGTGGCGGTGATGACCAGCTTGGCCCGGGCGTTTGCGGCATGGATGATGTGCTTTTGCAGGGATGGCACGCTCTCGGGCGGCAATTCCACGCCGAGGTCGCCGCGCGCCACCATCACGCCATCCACCACGTCGAGGATGGCTTCGAGTTCGTTCATGGCTTCGGGTTTTTCGAGTTTGGCAATCAATAGCGGAGCGAGCCGGTCGCCGGCACGCGCCGCATCCCGAATGGCGGCGCGAACAGTCTTGACATCTTCGGCGCTGCGGACGAAGGAGATGGCTACAGCATCCACGCCCTGTGAAATTCCAAAGGCGAGGTCGGCTTTGTCTTTTTCGGTGAAGCCTGCAATACGGAGTTTGACGCCCGGCAGGTTGATCCCTTTGTGCGAGGATAGCGTGCCGCCGACAAGAACCTTCGCTTGAACAAGACGTCCTTTTGCGGATAGCACTTCGAGGGCCAGCCGCCCATCGTCGAGAAGCAGACGGTCGCCGGTTTGAACAGAGTCGAAGAGTTCACGGAAATCCACCGGGATGAGTTGACATTCAGTGCCGGGCGCTTTGTCCTGAGTAGCGTAAAGGCAGACCTGTTCATCCATCGAAAGTTGAATGGGAGCAGGAAGTTTTCCAACACGGATTTTAGGTCCCTGCAAATCCTGCAAAATGCCGACGGGTGTTCCAAGCCTTTGAGATACCGCGCGAATGGAATGAATCCGCGCCGCGTGTTGTTCATGTGTTCCGTGCGAAAAATTCAGCCGGGCGACGTTCATCCCCGCCTTGATGAGGGATTCCAATACTTCTTCTGATTCCGAAGCCGGGCCAATGGTCGCGACGATTTTTGCTCTTCTCATATTTCATCCTTGTGTTTATAAAGTCAATTATTTTTACCATGAAATCGAAAAAAAATCCTGACTCACCTCCAAACTGAGCGCAAAAAGCAAAGCGCGATTGCCACGATCAAGCGGCGGCGTATTTTTCACACATGATATTCAGTTCCTGTTTGCCACAGCCGCGCATGTGAAAAATGGAACACGGCATTCGGTCAATGGCAAAATTTCATCGATTTAACATATTGGAAAAATCCTTTTCGCATTAAAATAACCGAAAGGATAGCGCGCGCGTTCATGGAAATGTACCCGTACTACATTGGCTATATTATCATCCTGCTGACGGGGAGTCTGGTGGGAACGCTTCTTATGATTCGGATTTGGGGCGTGCGTTCCATACCGGGCGCATACGGATTAATGCTTGCGGTGGGATGTGTCGTCGAATGGTCGCTGACCTATGTGATGGAAATCTTTAGCCTAAACCTGGCGGAAAAAATTCTCTGGGCAAAACTTGAATATTTTGGCATTTCCTACGTAGCGCTGGGGATGTTCATTTTCACCATGCACTACAGCGGACACGGCGGCTGGCTGACCCGCACACGAACCGCCCTGCTCGCCATCATCGCCAGCATCGGTTTCATACTCGCCCTGACCAATGAATGGCACGGACAGATATGGGCTGAGATCCGATTCACCAATGGGCTGCCGTTCGGTCCGCTCGATCTTCAACATGGGGCAATGTTCAGCGTGCTGGTGGCTTTCCAATATGCCCTGATCATCGTCGTTACCGTGCTTTTTTTCCAGATCGCCATGCGCGCGCAAAGTCTATATCAGCGCCAGTCGCGAATCATGCTGGCGGGAATGTCGTTTCCCTGGATTGCGAACTTCATGTATGTCACCGGGCTGAATCCATATCCGTCCCTGGACCTGACGCCCATAGCCCTGACACTGACCAACCTCTTCCTCTCCATCAGTTTTCTGCGCTATCGCTTCATGGATCTGCGTCCCATCGCGCACGATTCCGTTTTCAATGCGATGAAGGACGGTGTGGTGGTTCTGGATAACAAGGAACGCATTGTTGATATCAATCCCGTGGGGACATTCATCTTCCAAAATACAGGCGACCTGCTTGGGCGCGACATCAAATCCCTGCTCCCCAAGTGGAGCGAATGGCAATCATCCAATCCGCGCCGCGAGATCAAGCAGGAAATCTCCGTCGAACTGGCGGGGGAGCCGCTGATCTTCAGTCTGCGAACCACCTCCGTGGTCGACCAGCGTGGAAGGCGCAATGGGCGCGTTCTTCTCATCAGCGACATTACCGAACAGAAGCGGGCGGAGAGGCAGATCATGGAAGCAAGTCACCTAAAAAGTCAACTGCTGGCAAACCTTGGGCACGATTTGCGTTCGCCATTGGGCGCGATCATCGGTTATGCGGAGATGCTGAAGGATGGCTCCTTCGGTCCGATGAGCGAGAACCAGGCAAAGGCTTCGTCCGAAATTCTCGATGGAGCAAATCAATTGCTTTCCTTCATCAACAATCTGGTCGGTCAGGCGCAAATCGAAACAGGCAGGATCGTTTTGCGCGAATATCCGTTCGATGTAAACGAAGTCATCGGGCCGTTGTTGTCCACTCTGAACTTTCACGCCTACAAAAAAGGGTTGAAGTTGGTTGAATACATCGACCCTGCCCTGCCGCAAAAACTGATCGGCGATCAATTCTGGTTGAGGCAGATCGTGATGAACCTCGTCCACAATGCTGTAAAGTTTACGGAGAAGGGTTCGGTGACAGTGCGCTTTATCCGGCAAGGAAACGAGTTCTGGGCGCTTCAGGTAATCGATACCGGCATCGGCATTCCACTCGAATCACAAAAGCGGGTTTTCGAGGCCTTCGAACAGGTTGACAGCATGGAAAATTCGAAACAAAGCGGTTTCGGGCTGGGGCTTTCCATCGTCGCCAAGTTGACATCCATCATGAGCGGCCGGATCGAACTGGAAAGTCAGGAAGGCCGGGGATGCACGTTTACGGTGATTCTCCCACTCAAAGAAGTTCCCGGGGAGAGAAAACCCGTCTGACGTCTGCCTGCCGGAAGAAATCTATAACCTGGCTGACCTTCCCGCTTTCCTCAAGTCGCGATAGTTCCACCAGACCTGCCAGATGCGGAACGCCGCCTCGAGTTGAATCCTGAACGACATTTTAGACTTTCCCCAGCGGCGGTCTGCAAAGTAGATGGGGTATTCATCAATTTTGAACTCGAGACAGTGCGCAAGATACATCATTTCCACCAGGAAGACATACCCATTCGATTGAATCCGCTCGAAGGGGATTTGTTGCAAAACTTCCCTCCGCCATATGCGATACCCTGTGGTTACATCACGCATGGGCATTCTCAGAATCGTGCGAGCGTAATAATTTCCGAAAGCGGAGAGGGACTTGCGCCAGGCGGGCCACCTCTCATCCACAGAGCCGCCTTTTACGTAGCGCGAACCAAGCACAATATCCTTGTGTGCAAGCATATTCGCCATTTCCACAAGCGCAGTGGGGTCATGTGAAAAATCGGCATCCATCTGAACCACAGCTTCAGCGTCCCCCTCCAATACTTTCTGGAATCCATTTAAATATGCAGACCGCAAACCAAGTTTTCCGGGACGGTGAAGCACGCTGACGCGATCCGGATACTTTACAGACAGTTTATCGGCCACACGCCCGGTACCATCGGGGCTGTTATCGTCCACTACCAGCACCCGCAGGTCAAGGGGAAGCGAAAATAAAGCGGAGACCAGTTTGGGAAGGTTCTCCGCTTCGTTATAGGTAGGGACAACAACCGTGGTACGCAAATAAACTCCTAGCTCTTTAGACGCCCCAATTCTGCTTTAACCTGGCTGACATCCGTGAAGTTATCCTTCAGCGATGAAATCTCGGATAATTTCACGTTCAAACGGTTTCGGCTTTTTGCCATTTGCTCACGGTCCTTGATTGGGTAAAAATATTCCAGGGATTGCTCCAACCGGATGCGAATTTTTTCGCTCAACGCCGAGAGATTCGAAGGTGGAAGGACCAGTACAAAGTCCGTGCTGCTCAAATGTCCCAGAAAATCCTCCGGGCGGCTGACCTCGCGCATCGTGTTCACGATCATCAAACTGATTGCGCGCAAAACGTCGTCAGACGCAACAAAACCGTAGGTCTCGCGGAATAAAGCCATGTTTTCGATTGCGACAAAAAGCAGGGCCGCACCGTCCTTGCCAAGCACCTCAGAGAGTTTCTCATCCACCAATGCGCCCTCCGGCAAGCCAGTAACCGGGTTGGTCAATGAACCCTGGCTGATGCGTTTGAGCGCATTTCGCACGCGCAGACGAAGTTCCTGCACATCGAAAGGCTTGGTAATGTAATCGTCGGCGCCAAGTTCCAGACCTTGCAGGCGGTCGGAGCGGTCTCTTTTTTCGGTAAGGAAAATAATGGGGATTTCAGATGTCCTGCGGTCACCGCGCAGCCGCCGGGCCACTTCATAACCGTCAATATCGGGAAGGCGAATATCGAGAATGACCAGGTCCGGGTGGATGGTCTGACACGAACGAACCCCGTCCTCCCCCCAATTGACGGTGTAGACTTCGTAGCCTTGAACGCGAAAATAAGCGTTGAGCATCTCGGCCACGTCCAGGTCGTCTTCGACGATGAGTATTTTGGGCTTGATGTCTGTCATATGGTTTTCTCATTATCGCTTGACAAAGCCGCCAAGTGTCGTCCTGGGCGACATCGAAGGGGCTCTACGCTGGCGTGCAGCGCCAGACTTTTACTATGATGTGAGTTTAGGAAAGCGGTTCTTTTTGGATGATGAATTCACAAACATCATCGCCAACCGCAACACACTTCGATTCATTTACGCGAAATTCATTGCCGCCTGAAACCCACTTCAGGCTTTCCTGCAACAAACCTGTGGAGATAAAACAAACCGGTTTATCTGCGCCTGTGCGCCCCCAGCAGCATGGGCATTTATGGATCGTCCATATCCATTCCGTGTCCTTTTCCTCCACCGTGGTGTGCTGATCGCTCAACTGGGTAAAGATCTTCGCAAAAGCGGGAAGCCCGATTCTCAACTTGGACTGCAGCGGCAGAACAACGAAAGCCAAATCTGCGGCGCCGGCCAATGCGCCGAAGTTCTTCAACGCATCGGAAAAGGTTGCACGCCCCGCTCTCAGGGCCAACCCGCGCCCGCCTCGCGGCCCGTACATTTCCTCCAAGGCCGAACCGAGGGCGGAAAGTTCCGCAAAATCAAACCCCTTATCGAGGTTATCGGGAGGATAGTTTTCGATGTAATTATTCAAACCCGCCAGATTCAGGATGGCATTCAAACCGTTTTTACCCATCACTTCTTCCAGAGACTTGATGGTGATCATGCCAAACTTATTGGGATAAAACAAACCGCTTTTTTGAAGGGGGCTCATAATGACTCCACTAGATCAACTTTGCCAGGTCTTCGGCGGCGCGGCGCATATCAAGGAAGATCAACCCAAGTTTGGCTTGTTCGCGCGCCAGGGCGGTAAGAACGGCTTCCTCACCCACCGACATTAAAACAACATACCCCTTCAACCCTTTAATATACACCTGCTCAAGGGAACCGCGCCCCAATTCGCTGGCAATTCGCTCACCCAACGAAAGCATGGCGGCAGACATGGCCGAAACGCGATCCTCCTCCACGCCCTGGGGAAGGGCGGACGCAATACTCAAACCATCGACACTGACCACTGCCGAGGCTTCAATATCAGGCGATGAAGCCTGTAGTTCCCGCAGTCGATCAACCATTTGTTGCGAACGATTTTTTGACAAACCAACCCTCCTTATAGGGGAAGTTGAGCGCCCATCACGGGCGACAATTCGTAAACTGCAACTATTTTAGAACATGGCTTTCATTGTGTCAAGTTCGCCTTGATGCGTCTTACAAAACGGTAAGCCGTCACATGCTATAATTTGTCAACATGAAAATCGTAAAGACTTTACTCCTTTTCCTTTTTAGTGTTTTGATTGTCTCGACAGCGCATGCGCGGGAAATTCCTGAACCCGAAAGCGGAGGCGTGGTCTGCGAACCGGGCGTTTATCTCTCACAACCGGATGACTGCCTGCCGCTGGGACCTTCCGCCTACCTGACCGAACTTGCTCGCTCTGGGATGACCTTCCCTCCGCGCCCCCTGCCCATCTCCAAACCGGACCCGAGTCTGGTTCAGATACCCTACAAGTATTTCCGTCTGGACAATGACTATGTGCCAGTCTACAGTTCTCCCGGAGAAAAAGGTCCGGGTATCCGGCAATTTCCGCCAGGTTTTGTGTACGTTTCCTACATTGACCGCGTTGACCAAAATGGCGTGTATTATTTGTTGCCAGATGGCGGATGGATTCCTGGAAAAGGCTCCCGAATTAGCGAACTGCCGGGTTTTCAGGGGCTTGTATTCAATGCCACGCCATATGTCTCCTTTGGATGGGCATTCGAGCAAATCCCGGTCATGAACGCGCCTGGTTATAACTCCGGCAAAACGGGAAGGATAACCGGTCTTTTTGAAATCGTAAGCATTTACGCCGTCCAAGCAGCCGACAATGCCGACTGGTATCTAATCGGTCCGAACCAATGGCTGGAGGCACGCAAGGTGGCCCGGGTGACCGTCAATACTTCGCCTCCACAAGGCGTCACGACCAACCGCTGGATCGACGTGGACCTTGCCGAGCAAACACTCGCAGTTTACGAAAATAATCAGATTGCCTTTGCAACCGTCATTGCCAGTGGAGCAGAGCCATTTTGGACGCGGCCGGGGCTCTTCCAGATATTCGAGAAAAAAGAAACCGAAACCATGCGGAACAACGATCCTACAGACTTTTATTACCTCTATAACGTTCCGTGGACAATGTATTTCGATGGCGCCCGGGCCCTGCATGGCGCCTACTGGCGCACGCGTTTTGGTTACCCCCAATCTCACGGATGCGTAAACCTGTCAATTGGCGACGCGCATTGGCTGTACAATTGGGCTGTTGAAGGCGACTGGGTCTATATCCATGATTCCACCGGACAGACCCCAACCGACCCTGCACTTTACACAGGCGGTGCATATTGACATCGACATACCCTCATGGTAAACTAGCGCCCGCTTAATAAATTGGTCCCGTGGTGTAGCGGCCTAACATGCGGCCCTGTCAAGGCCGAGATCGCGGGTTCGAATCCCGTCGGGACCGCCTTTATATAGGCACATTTTGCAAGTGGGTTTCCAAGCCTCAACAAAATACCCATCAAAAAGACCACGCTCATAACGTGGTCTTTTCGATTTCCATCACCTGATCGTAATCCAACACGGACGCGGACAAATGATCGACTCCCCATTGACACAAACCTCCACACGGACACCGCGCCCCACCGGCACGGCTACATCTACCTATACGGCGAGACCCACCAACACACCCACGATGACCCGAACCGCCACACCCACCAGCACACCGACAGGTACGCCGGAGAACGGCATAACAATCATCAACTATGACTACGATGCCCTGTATCGCCTCACCTCGGCGGACTATTCCAGCGGCGATGCCTATGCCTACACCTACGATGCGGTTGGGAATCGCTTGTCGCAAGAAAGCATGGTCGATAGCGTGCCATCCACGGTCAATTACGCTTACGACGATGCCAACAGGCTTACCACCGCAGGCGGGCAGACCTACACCTTCGACGCCAATGGCAACCTGCTCAGTGACGGGGTGAACACCTATGCCTATGATTCCGCCAATCGCCTGATTTCGGTGAACAGTGCGACCACCTACTCATACAATGGTCTGGGTGACAGACTTACGCAAGATGGAACCCATTACAGTTTGGATTTGAATACTGGCCTTACCCAAGTCCTCAGCGATGGGACAACTTCCTATACTTATGGCTTGGGACGCATTTCACAGCAACAGGGAACTACATCCGAATACTTCCTCGGCGATGCATTGGGCAGCGTGCGGCAGTTGACCGACTCCGCGGGTGAGGTTGCCTTTGTCCAAAACTACGATCCGTATGGTGTTATCCGTGACACCTCGTACTTGTCACCCGGCATTTCCACGGCGTATGGGTTTACCGGGGAACAGCAATCTGGGGATTTGGTGTATTTGAGGGCAAGGTACTATAGTGTCTATCTTAACCAGTTCACCAGTTCATTCAACCCGACACGATTGTACCAGACCCCCGCACCCCGGCGGACTGGAACCGCTATGTCGAATTATTACAAGGTCATTTCGTTCAAATCAGTATGGCTGAAGTTGGTGAGCCTACACAAAATGGGTACGCCGAACGTCTTACACTTGCACCGCACGCAAGCGCAGGTGTGAGAACCATCAAAGAAGAGAAGGTTGACCCCTCAGATTACGAAGATTATCATCACGCCTATCGGCAGATCGGGCAGTTCCTGGAAGATGTTTACATGCGTAAGCGCGTTCACTCATCCTTGAAGTATCTGACGCCTGCCGATTCCATGGGTGCAGTACAATCTGATTGCCTAATCTGCTAGCAGACTGTTCGCTTGCGCAGCTTATTGCCTCTTATACTTTTTCTGCCAAATTCGGAACAGTCACGGCATCAGGTGTTGGCTCGGGTTATGAATTGATTCCCCGGGGTGATTTATGAGGGCGAAATGGGATAAACAATAGAAATCCCATCGCGATGATACCCTGCCCTATCAGAACACCGGTGGACTGCCAGGGTCCAAAATAGGGAATTTGTGGAAAGGACTGCGAGCCCATCCCAAAAATATCGGCCAGCCCGGCGAACACGGCAATAACATACCCTGTGGCCACCAGTTTGGTTCCGATATCTGCAATGATGGTGCGCTCGTAACCCCACCACAGGGTAAGCAGTCCGATATAACCGCCAAGGCAGATGACCGCCAACCCAAACAGGAACACCGCAATCTGCACAAAACCAACGACGGGGCTGTAATCCCAACCGAACCAGTCGGGCTTGGATCCAACTACAAAGATGAACAATCCGATCAAGGTGACTGCAAGACTGAAATACACGCGCGGCAGAAACGAGTCTTCCGCTTCTGTTGCGGGGGGGGGCGATGTGAATGAAAATTGTTTCGAATTCATTTAGGAAGATCTCTTTTCAGGCGCGCAATCCAGTTGCCGCCGAGGATATTAACGACATCTGTTTCCGAATAGCCGCGCGCCTGCAACAAGGATACCAGATTTTGCAGGTCTGCAATGGTATCAATTTCCGGCGGCACCGATTGCAACCCGAAGCCGCCGTCGAAATCGGAGCCGATGCCTGCATGGAGCGCATCCCCGGCAATCTGGCAGACATGATCGATATGGTCGGCGACAAGACGCAGGGGAACCTCCTCCCGCCTGTTCTTTCCAGCCGTCCAACCAACTTTCAGGTAGGAGTTGTAAGGAACCAGTCCCGCCACTCCATCGCGTTCGATGATGCCTTCGAGTACGCGGTCCGAGAATTGGCGGTTCGAGTCGTAATTCGGCAGGAGCGAAAGACAATTGCCGTGTGTGGCGACAATGGGGCCGCTGTAAGTATCCAGCGCCTCCAATGATGCCTTTTCATCCATGTGACTCAGATCGAGGATGAAGTTATAGCCGGACATGGCGGAGAGAAGTTTGCGCCCGTCTTTGGTCAGCGGGCCGGGTTCGCGCCATCCGCCGCTATAACGGGTTCCCGCCCAAGCGGGGCCGATCAACCGCAGGCCGAGTTCGTGCCATTCTTCCAGTTCTGAAAGATCGCGGATTGCTTCGGCTCCCTCCATGAGGGGAACCATGCCGACGGGATGTCCATGCTCGGGGCTGGGATTCTGCCAATGGTCGAGAATCAGGTCCAGGTCGCGGACGGTGGAGACGAGGCGAAATTTATCGGGAATGGATTCCATCATCCGATGATAAGTCAGCAATTGTTCGCGGTAGAGTTTGTAGGCTTCGTCGAACTTTTTGTAGACCTGCAAGTCGTTCCCGCTTTTGTGCCAGCGCGCAGGCGTGGCAAAGAGTGTCGAGAAAATAATTGCCACCTGTCCGCGCTGGTAATCGGGCCAGCCAATGAGCGTATCTTCGTTATCCAGCACATTGGGGCCGCCGGCTTCGAGACGCCTGGTTTCGTGCGCGGAGCGCGTGTAATTGCGTCCGTATTTGAGCATGTTGTAGGCAATGTCTGCGTGGGCGTCGACAATGATTGGCATGTGAATTGAAGAGCGCACCTTTCGGTGCGCTCTGTTCCTTTATTCCGTTTTTCCTTCTTCTTCCGAAGGAGTGTCTTCTTCCTGCTCGCGGTATTGCTGGGTGAGCATCTTGAAATCTTTATCGGCGAAGGCGGCTGAGTCCACCTTGCGAAGGCTGAGACCAACGCGGTGTTGTTCGCCGTCGATGCGGATGACGCGCAGGGTCTTGACTTCGCCCTCTTTGAGGACTTCCTTGGGATGTTCGACGCGATTCTCACTCAACTCGGAGATGTGGATGAGTCCTTCGATATCGCCTTCGAGACGGGCAAAAGCGCCGAACTTGGTCAGGCGGGTGATGGTCCCTTCGACAAGTTGACCGACGCTGTATTTCTCGACGCGGCTCTTCCAGGGGTCATCCTGCAGGGCGCGCATGGAAAGCCCGATGCGCTTCTTTTCGCGGTCGACGTTGATGACTTTGACCTTGACTTCCTGACCGACTTCGAGAATTTCCTTGGGATGAGTAAGGCGTTCCCATGAAAGTTCGGAAAGATGGACGAGTCCGTCAGCGCCATTGATGTTGACAAAGGCGCCGAAATCAGCCAGGCTGGTAACTCTTCCGGTGTAGACCTTGCCCTCTTCGAGTTCGCTGATGACTCGGTCTTTCATCGAAGAACGGGTTTCGGTGCTGGCGGAACGCTCGGAAAGAATCAGGCGGCGGCGTTCGCGATCCACCTCGATGATGCGGACGGAGATGGGTTGTCCGACCATCTTTTGCCAGCGCTGTTCGGGCGTCTCGCCGGTGGATTGGGCGCGGCGCGCGGCGCTAATTTGAGAAGAGGGAACAAAGCCACGCAGGTTGCCCACAGCGGCAATCAATCCGCCCTTGTTGAATCCAATGATCTTGGTGTCGATCACGGTTTCGTCGGCGATCATCTTTTCGACATTCTCCCAGGACATTTCCTCCTGGGCGCGTTTGAACGACAACACAACGTTTCCGTTTTGATCTTCGGGGTTGAGGACATAGACGTTGACTTCCTGCCCAACCTGAAGCTCGGCGCGTTCCTCGGCTGTGAGTTGTTCCAACTCACGGCCGGCAACCACGCCTTCAGACTTCGTTCCGACACTGACGAGAATCTGATTCGTTCCGATACTCGCAATGACACCTTTGCGGATCTCGCCCACCTGGGGCAACTCCACACTCATCGATTCTGATTCGAGCAGTGATTCCATTGTTTGATTGTTAGGGTGTTCTCCCTGGGCATTCACAGCCCCTTGCCCACTGAGGGCTTCATTTTGATCCATCACGCGTGACTCCAATTAACTGAAATGTAAGGCGGATTATACAAGTGAAATGTGAAGTTGACAACCCCATACCATAAATATTCGAAAGTGGACTTTCAGAGTCTATTTCACAGAATCTCCTTAAAATGAACTCACAACGAGTTCCTGCGTATTTTTCACTTCCCATCATTGAAACAGGCGGTATAATCACGCCTCGGAGTAAACAAATGCCAGCAATATTCCCCTTTACAGCAATCGTAGGACAGGAGCGCATGAAACGCGCTCTGATTTTGAATGCCGTTGATACCCGTATCGGCGGTGTGTTGATCCGCGGCGAACGCGGCACGGCAAAATCCACTGCTGCCCGCGCCCTTGCGGCGCTGCTTCCACGTGTAAAAATCGTACAAGACTGCCGCTTCGGCTGCGACCCGAACAAACCCACCACATGGTGCACAGAATGTAAAGAGCGCGGTGGAATGAGCAAGATTCTACCTTTTACAGAACGTACCACCCCATTCATAAATCTTCCCGTGTCCGCCACTGAAGACCGCGTGGTCGGCACGCTCGACATCGAGAAAGCAATCCAAAAGGGCGAACGTCACTTCGAACCTGGCGTACTTGCCAGCGCGAATCGAGGTCTGCTTTACATCGACGAAGTGAACCTGCTCGACGACCATGTGGTGGACATCCTCTTGGACTCCGCCGCGATGGGCGTGAACACAGTCGAGCGCGAAGGCATCTCATTTGCCCACCCCGCCCGCTTCATCCTCGTCGGGACGATGAACCCCGAAGAAGGCGACCTCCGCCCGCAGTTGCTGGATCGCTTCGCCCTTTCGGTGGACATCGTTGGCATCCACGAGGCTCGGGAACGTGTCACTATCATGGAGCGGAATCTTTCCTACGAAAAAGACGCGGAAGCCTTCCGTCATCTTTGGATTCCCAAAGAGGAAGAACTCTCCGAACGAATCGCCAAAGCCCGCGAACTCGTCGACCAGGTCACCCACACCAGCCGTGACCTGCTCTCCATCGCCGCGTTGACTGCTTCGCTCAACGTAGACGGCCACCGCGCAGACTTGGTCATCCTCAAAGCTGCGCGCGCAGAAGCCGCTTTCGAGGGTCGCACCAAGATCAACGACCACGATATCGCTCTCGCCGCAGAATTGGCTCTGCCCCACCGCATCAAGCGGACTCCCTTCCAGCAAGCCGAGTTGACCACCGAACAGTTGCAGGAACGCATCGAGCAGCTTGCGGGTCAGTCCATGCCGAACGACCAGGAAGGCGAAGAGACCGAGAAGCAAGACGGCGAAGGCGAGGAAAAAAAAAGTTAAAACTCGAAGATGAGGCGCAGGAGGAAGGTCCGCAGCAGGGTAACCCCGAACCCATGCAGCAGCAGGAAGTATTCGCAAGTTCCAATGCAAACTGGTGGGAAGGCGGACAAAAGGTCAAGGCAGGCGAGACCTTCCAGCCTCGAAAACTCAACACCCCTCTCGATAAACTAACCCGCCAAAAGGCTGGTCGGCGTTCGCTGACCAAGACCGAGCGCAAGCACGGACGTTACATCAAGGCGCGTCCCGCGGGCGACAACCTGACGGACATCGCCTTCGATGCCTCGTTCCGCGCCGCCGCACCTTTCCAAAAACAACGCACCGAGGAACGCAAGAAGCTGGCGTTCTCCATTAAGAAGAGCGACTTGCAACGCAAGATCCGCGTCAAGCGGGTTGCCAACCTGGTTCTCTTCCTCGTGGATGCTTCGTGGTCGATGGCGGTTGCGGAGCGCATGAACGCGACCAAGGGTGCGATCCTCTCGCTGTTGACCGACGCCTACCAAAGGCGCGACCGCGTCGGGCTGATCGTGTTTCAGAAAGACCGCGCCACGCTGGTGCTATCCCCCACCAACTCCATTCAATTGGCACAACGCGCGCTGATGGACATCCCTGTCGGCGGAAAGACTCCGCTCTCGGCGGGACTGTTCATGGCGCATGACGTACTGACTCACGAAAAGAAACTCCATCCTGATGTGGAGCCTTTGCTCATCGTGCTGACCGACGGCGCGGGCAATGTCTCGATTGGCACGCTCCCACCTCAGGAGGAAAGTTACAAGTTTGCCGAACTCATCGCCAACGAAAAGACCCGCTCGGTGGTCATCAATATGGAGCACGCCGCCTTTGACCAGGGTCTCGCCCAGCAGCTTGCCGACCATCTTAAGTCACCATGCTATTCGTTGAGCGAACTGAAAGCGGAGAGTTTGTATAACACGGTACGAGATGAGATGGCGAAGCCAAGTAAGAAGTAATTGGGAAATTGGTGATTGGTAAAAGTAAAAAGACCCCGCTGTGTGCGTAATCAGTACCTGAGCCTCCTTCCGACCTCATCCGCTTTTTATATGAAAAGTCGTCCGATGGAGGTTGGAAAATCCAAACTTCGAGATTGCAGCGCGGTGCGCCAGAGACCCATACCCTTTATGACGGGCAAGACCATACTGTGGGTATTGGATATCCAATTCCATCATCAATTCGTCGCGGGCGGCTTTGGCAAGGATGGACGCGGATGCAATGCTCAGAGATTTCTGATCCCCCCTGACCAGCGCCGCCTGGGGCAGGTCGAGTTCAGGAAGTTCGAGGCGAAAATCCGTCAGCAAAAACTCAGGGAGGATGGACATGGCTTCGAGCGCGCGGCTGGCTGCCAGACGGGTAGCGAAGACAATGCCCAATTGGTCAATTTCAGCGGCGGAGGAAAACCCAATTCCGCAAGCAATCGCAATTTCCTTGATTCTGGGGGCAAGTTGGAAACGCCTGCGGGGCGTCAACTGCTTGGAGTCGTGTACCCCGCCTAGGGTCCGCTGGAGATGTGGATTGTCGGGCGGCAGGATGACCGCGCCCACGCAGACCGGCCCGGCCAAGGCGCCGCGTCCGGTCTCATCCAGCCCGGCAACATAATGCCAGAAATTCCACAGTTTTTTTTCGTGGGAAAGGTCAGGGACTGAAGTCATATCCGCCGCCCAGCGCATGGATATGAATGCGGAAAATATCGCCGATCATCCGCAGGGCATCACGCACAGCATTCACTTTACTGTCCGCGCCGAAATACCAGTGAATGGGGATTTCCCTGATATTCATGCGTTTTTTGCGCGCAAGATAGAGAATCTCGATATCGAATGACCAGCCGCCGAGAGTCTGCTGGCGGAAAAGTTTTTGGGCCGCCTCCGCTCGAAAACATTTGAAACCGCATTGCGTGTCATTCAAACCCGGCAGGATGAGCATGCGAATGAGAAGATTAATGGCGCGCCCGCCCCAATGACGGTAGGTCGGCTCGTTATACCGCACAGCGCCCGGCGCTTCACGCGATGCAATTGCGACGTCGAAACCGGTCAAAACGGGCGGCAGGAATTTTGCCAATTCCTTAATCGGCATGGATAGATCGGCGTCGCAAATAAACCGATATTCGCCGTTTGCTTCGAGCACTCCGCGCCGCACGGCATTGCCCTTGCCGGCGCTTTCCTCGCGCAGGACAACCAGGTTGGGCCTTTGGGTGGCAAATTCCTGCGCCAATTCCAGAGTACGATCCGAACTGCCGTTCTCGACGACGACGACCTCCGCCGAATAGTCCTGTTTTTCGAGAAACTCAAAGACCTGACCCAGGGTGCGGGGCAGGCGATGCTCTTCGTTGTGAGCCGGGATGATGATGGACAGAAATAAAGATGTCAATGGAGGTTATAGATATACTGAAAGTATGATGGCAATTCCAAAAAGGATGCAAAGCCAGACCAACAACATGCCTGCCAGCAGGATGATTTGTGTATCGCTCAGCCCCAAAAACCTCTTCTTGGCCGGGGTCCGTTTTACAGGCCGGAGGGAAGGCGCCTTGACTTCGTTCGTCTCCTGGGCGGAAGGTCGAGGCTCGCCCTCTTCAAAAGCAAACCCCAAATCGTTCGCGTCGAAGCCCTCTTCGGCAGTCGGGGATAAAATGCTGGAGCGCGCGGCGCTTTGCGCTGGCGAGGGGGAAAGAATCTTCAATTCCTCGACCGGCGTGAGATCGATGATGCGGTCAGCCAGTTCGTGGATGAAATCTGTGCGCCAGACGGGGCGCGCCTGCAGCAATGCGCCTGCAAGCTGCTTGATGGCGTCGCTTCGTACCACGCGCACCATTGGGCGCACCGAGTCGATTTGCGCTCCGGGGTCGGCCGCAATCAACACAGGCTCCACCGGGTTGGGCATTTCGACCTTTTGAATTTTCAGGAACTTTTGGAAGACGGTCGCCAGTTGGGCGGCGCGGCTGATGTAATTGATACTGCCCGGAAGCGCCTTTCCATCGTTGTTGACCACGTTCCATTGGTCGCCCTTCGCCTCGAAGTTGCCTTTTACATGGGTTACATAAATCACCCATACCCCCCCGGTTCCAATCAAAACAATGGGAATCACGATTTCGCTGTTGGGAAGCGTAAAATTGCGGATCAAAACAAAACCCCGCTCCAACAGGCGTTCGAGCTGCGAAATGACCGACTTCTGGGCTTCGAGTTCGGCAGACCAACTCAGCCCATACTTGAGCGTTCCCTTGATACGGGAAATGATATTGATATTGCCATTTGCGTCCTGCTGGGCGGTTTTGTCGATTATTTTCATCTGGATTCACTTCCAACAAACGGGACCTTTGAGTTTCATTTCACAAGTAATTTTAGCACACACGGATTAAATCGCGGAGGCGCACGACGAAACTGAAACGGTGACCACATGCAAAAATAAAATTACCTTCTTTACCGCAGATTGAGCGGGTTGGATAATTTCAATTTGAGGACTTTCATCGTTTGCCCCTCCTTCTTGGCAGTATAATCACTCCATGTCCATCCTTTCCAATAAACATATCCTTCTCGGTGTGACGGGTTCCATCGCGGTCTACAAAGCCGCGGATTTGGCATCCAAACTGGCACAAACGGGGGCGCTGGTGGACGTGATCTTTACCGAAGCGGGGGAAAAATTCGTCACACCGCTCACCTTTCAATCGGTCACAGGACGCCGCGCCTACACCGATAGAGACCTATGGGGTAATGAAGCCCATGTCCTGCACGTCAGTTTCGGTAAAACAGCGGACTTGATGCTTATCGCACCCTGCACGGCAGACACGATGGCGAAACTCGCAAACGGCATCGCCGACAACCTGCTCACGGTCACGGCGCTGGCGGCTCAATGTCCGCTGGTGATTGCGCCCGCGATGGACGGAGGCATGTTCTCCCATCCCGCCACGCAGGAGAATCTCGCAACGCTCAAAAAACGTGGCGCGGCGGTGGTCGGTCCCGCCGAGGGACATCTCGCTTCGGGGCTGGTCGGTCCCGGACGGATGAGCGAACCGGCTGAAATCATCGGTTGTGTGCGGATGGTGCTCGGCAAAAGCGGAAAACTTGCTGGCAAAAAAGTCGTCGTCACCGCCGGCGGGACTCAGGAAGCGCTCGACCCAGTGCGGGTGATTACAAATCACTCATCGGGCAAACAAGGATACGCCATCGCCCAAGCCGCCATCGACGCCGGAGCGGACGTTTGCCTGATTACCGCCCCGACGGCTCTTACTCCGCCTGTGGGCGCGCGCGTGGTCAACGTCAAGAGCGCACAGGACATGCTAGAAGCGGTTTTGTCCGAACCAGCCGATGCTTTGATCATGGCAGCTGCGGCAGCGGATTTCACGCCGAAGACCGTCGCCAAGGACAAGATGAAGAAACGCGACGGCATTCCGCAGATAGAGCTCACAGCCGCGCCGGACATCTTGAAAACAGTATCAGGCCAAAAGTCAAAGCTGTTTCAGGTTGTGATCGGCTTCGCAGCGGAGAGTCAGCATCTGCTTGAAAACGCGACCGAGAAGTTACAATCCAAGAAACTAGATTTGATCGTGGCGAACGATATTTCGTCCACCGATGCGGGTTTTTCGGTGGACACGAATCGCGTCACATTGTTGTTTGCAAATGGAACAAGTGAGACCCTGCCGCTGATGAGCAAAACCGAAGTGGCTGAAAACATCATCGAACACACATCGAAATTGTTGGAGTGACCATGCGCGTTTTGATCATCTCGGATATTCATGCAAATTACACCGCGCTCGAAGCCGTCTTGAAGGATGCGGGGCAGGTGGATGAGACCTGGTGCCTGGGCGATCTCGTCGGCTATGGCCCCGACCCGAATGCGGTCATCGAAGAGGTGCGCGACATTCCAAACCTTACCTGTATTCTCGGCAATCACGACATGGCGACCATCGGCAAGATGCCGCTCGAAGCCTTCAACGGCGAGGCGCGTCGTTCATTGACCTACCATCAACAGGTTTTATCGGCAAGCAACATGAGTTATATGCGTTCGCTTTCGGCAAATATCCAGGTTCACGGCGAGGCTACCATCGCGCACGGCAGTCCGCGCGACCCGCTGTGGGAATACATCATCAACGGACTTACGGCGCGCATGAACTTCGATCAATTTGAAACGCCCTGGTGTTTTGTGGGGCATACCCACATCCAAAGTATTTTTGCGCTGAATGAACAGACTGACCGCGTGACCCTCGACCAGACCCAGCCCGATCATGCAATCAGCCTGCGCTCGAAGTTGATCCTGAACCCCGGTTCTGTCGGCCAACCCCGGGACCGCGATCCTCGCGCCGCATATGCCATCTATGACCCCGAAGCCCGCACCTGGACTCCGCGACGGGTAAAATACAACATCGTCGAAGTGCAGGATCGCATCCGTGGAACCGGTTTGCCCGAGAAACATGCGCTGCGAATCGCTGAAGGATGGTAACGATCGGCAAATTGTTCGACTCCAAAATTGGCGGAACTATTTTGCAGGTATTGCCGTCTTTATCGGTAGAGAAATCACCAAAAGTAAAAAGGAGAACGCCATGAAAAAGTTATTGCCTGCGAGTTTAATTCTTATTGCCGCATTGATCCTCGGCGCATGCGCCAGCGCCAAATCGGAAGCGCCGGTTTTTGGCGGCGCGGCGCCAATGCCGCCCCAGGAGGAAATGTATGCGTCTGCACCCGAAGCCGCTTATGACCAGTCAACCACATCGAACACCGGGGGCGGAGTATCAGCCACCAGTGTGGAACGCATCGTCATTCAAAATGCCGATCTCACCATCGTTGTCTCTGATGTTAAGGGGCGCATGGAAAACATCCAGGTCATGGCGCAGCAAATGGGCGGATACGTGGTCTCGTCCAACCTGGGACAGACTTACACAAAAGATAACGTTCAAGTTTCCCAAGCCCAGATCACGATTCGCGTGCCGGCCGAAAAGCTGGATAAGGCGCTGGAACAGATCAAACAGGATGCGGTCGAGGTACAAAATGAAACCCGCACCGGACAGGATGTCACCGCCGAGTATGTGGATTTGCAATCGCGTCTGAAGAATTACGAAGCCGCCGAAGCACAGTTGGAAAAGATACTCGAAACTTCCACCGATACCGAAGACGTGGTCAGCATCTTCAATCAACTGACATACTATCGCGAACAGATCGAATTGGTGAAGGGACAGATGAAATACTACGAGGAAGCCGCTGCGCTCTCCGCCATCAGCATCCGCATCGTCGCCGAGGAAACCATCCAGCCGGTGGTGATCGGCAAGTGGCAGCCGCAGGGTGTGGCGCTCGAAGCCATCCAGGATTTGATCGACTTCTTGAAAGGCTTCATCAATTTCCTCATCCGCTTCGTAATCCTGATTCTGCCGATATTGATCATCATTTTCGGACTCTTCTATCTTGCTTTCCTGGGACTTCGCGCAGTCTTCCGCCTGTTGCGCGGCAAAAAGCCGAAGAAAGAAGGATCGCAGGATATGCCAGCTACGTCAATAGAGAAGAAGTAATTGATATAAGTGAGAAAAGAGAGTCTGCAATTCAGCAGGCTCTTTCTTTTTTGCTATAATCACCACATGGAAAACCTGATCCGCGAGGCGCTCGCGCTTTTCAACGTTCATCTGAAGGGGAGACACATCCTTGCCCTTGCCGCATACGAACGTGAACTTTTGGAATGGAACCAGAAATTCAACCTGACTGCCATCCGTGATGTGGAGTCGATCCGTGTCAAGCATTTCCTGGATTCGTTTTCCTGTGTGCAGGCTTGGAAAGCCTTTCCCCCGCAGCGCCTCGTGGACGTTGGAACTGGCGCGGGTCTCCCGGGCATCCCCCTGAAAATCATCTATCCCGCCATGCAGTTGACGCTGGTGGAGTCGGTCGGCAAGAAAGCCAAGTTCTGCCAGCATGTCGTGGACACATTGGGGCTGGAACAGGTGAGCGTGATCCACGCTCGCGCTGAAGACATTGGCCAAAAAGTGGAGCACCGCGAAGGTTACGATTGGGCAGTGGCGCGAGCGGTGGCAAACCTCAACGTGCTGGGCGAGTACTTGCTTCCGCTGGTCAAAGTCGGCGGGACAGTGCTGGCGCAAAAAGGCGAAAGCGGACCGGCCGAAGCGCAGTCCGCTGAAAAAGCGATGAAATTATTGGGCGGAAAATTGAGGAAGTTGATCCCTGTCAATCTGCCGGGGGTCGCCGACGACCGTTATCTCGTGCTGGTGGATAAGGTTGCCGCCACGCCGCCAAAGTATCCGCGCGCGGCGGGGATGGCGACGAAGATGCCGTTGTAGAGGGCGCAACATGTTGCGCCCTCTACAACGGTAATCATCAACATTTTGTTTCGTCTATAACATTAATCTTGTCTTCCTTGTTGGGAATAATGCAGAGGAATTCAAACGGCTCGTCACCGATATTTTCGTAGAAGTGTGGCGCGCCTTCGGGGATGAAGACCACGTCTCCATGCCTCACCTCGTAAATTTCCTCGTCAATTCCGATGCGGGCATGTCCGCGCAGGACGTATTGCTCGTGCTCCACCGTATTGGTATGACGCGGCATCCCACCGCCTGGGAGCATGGAAAACTTTCGCAGGGCAAAGTTGGGTCCCTCCTGCGAGGAGATCAAGACCTGAATGGTGGCGTCCTTGCCAGCGGCGACGTTTTTGGCTTCGACTTCGTTCGAATGTTTGACAGTCATGGTTACCTTTTCATATTCGGAAATCTTATTTACTTAACTCATCATAAAACGAGGGCGGCAAATCGGCAACACGATAGATGTGGATTGGAGAAACGCCCTTGAGGTAAATCGAATGTTCGGGCGGAGTGTTCTTCAGGGCCCGCACGAATACGCCGGCACCTTCGGAACGAAATCCCAATGTGTCGGTGATGACGATGTAATCGGATTGCTCCAACTTTTCGAACACGGTCGGCATTCCCGGCTCGTCCATGAACACCGGGTTGAGAATGATGGTCTTGCCGGGGAAGAAGTAGGAGAACGGACCGCGTCCACGATAGGAAAAGACCGCCAGCGATTCACTGTCCGGTTTTTCAGCAAGATATGCCGCCGCAAGTTGGATGCCTTCACCGTAGTTCGAGGCAGGCGGTCGCCCGGTCAGAGAAGCGACAATGGGATTGTAATAGGTATAGTAGTACGGATAAAAAGCCGCGCCTTCTGCAAACATCAGAATGATGAGCAGAGCCGGGGCCCAGGACTGCACCCCCAGCCTATTGACTGATTTCCACCTCGTCCCAAGCCATTCAAGCCACATTGCCCAGCCCAACGCTCCAATCACAGCCATGCTCACATGGCTGGCCATGACGTAATGTCGGTAATTCAATCCCCGCGCCACGCTGAAAAGCAGGACGAACATGACCGCCGTGGTGAAAAGATATGCCAAGACTTTTTTCTCGATTTGTGATGGTTTGTTTTTTCCGCGCACGAAGAGGGATGCGGCGGCAAGCAAAACACCCAGCCAGGTGATGATCGTTCCCGATTCGAAAATATACGTCGTGTACATTTTTGCAGTTGTACCTACGGAGTCAATGCCGAACTGGGAAGGCTGTAATTCCTGCGTCACCTGAAGACGGGAACCTTGCAAAGCATAACTAAAGGCATTTCCATAGACTTCATAGAGCATCCTGCCCGGAGCCACCCACATGCCCGGCCAGACGATGAAGTAAACCAAAATCACCAGACCAGACCAGATGCCGAATATTTTCAAATGATCCCACAACGCAGGTTTGAATCCCCTCTCTTTCATTTTCTCGAAAACAGCCACTGCCAGCATCAAGCCGATCACCGGAAACATGGCCATGGCCGAAGACTTGGTCAACTGGGCGAGGGCGGCGGCGGCGGCAGAAAGCAAAAGGTAGAACCATTTCCTTTCGGATTCCAGGTACGCCATGATCCCCAAAACGGACGCAAGCACAAAAATCGCGACCATCGCTTCGTGACTCAACAGGCGGGAATGTCCAAGAAAATACGGCGCACTGGACATCAATGCCGAAACGAGGAAGGCCTTTTTGCCGCCAATCAACCGGGACAGGAAGTAAAAAACGAGAAGGACGAAGAGTGAGATGACAACCACCTGAAATATGCGGCTGATGTACAACAGATTGAGCGGAAGTTTCCCATGCTTCAGCAGAAAGGGGTCGAAGGTATCCTTGTCCACGTCGAAGTAGCCCTGTCCCAGCCCGCGATATTCGGGGAAGTAAGCCAACATGGCAGAGGCGACATACCACATGTTAGTTACCGACGGGTGATATTCATAGACCGTGTTTTGGAATTCGCGCCGGGCAAGAGCGTAATAAAAATTGCCGCCTCTCGTAAGCCAGGCCGGTTCATCCACAGCGACAAAGGATTTCAACTCGATCAAACGCGGGACAATCGTCACCACGAGCAAAAGCAGTGCAAGAAGGTGTTTTCGAAATTTCATTGTTCAAGCGCCTCGAAGACGGTCTGGGGCATATCTTCCACTTTGTAAATGACCACGTATTTATAGCCGTCCATCCATATTTCATGGAGCGGTATTACAGTGGACAATGCATCAAAAAGCCTCGCATATCTTTCCATCTTGCCCTGATTGGCATAATAGAGGACAAGGTAATCGGCGGAGCGCATCTCGCGGAGTAATTCCTTCTCGTGGCCTTCATCCGCGAAGTAAGGCTTGAAGCGGAGCGTCTCGCCGGGATAGAAATAGGAGAAACAACCGCGCGAGTAGTAGACAAGGGCAGTCGAGTCTTTTGCATCGGGCAAATCCGCAAGATACCGACCCGCAAGTTCCAATCCCTCGCCGTAGGGTTTCTGCGGGAACTGGGAATACAACCCGGCGGCGTACAGAATTGGGTTACGGTAGGGATAGTAATATGGGTAAAAGGACAGGACACTCCATGCCTGCATGGAAACCAGAAGAACCATCCCGGCATATTGGAATTGTTGTCCTGACAACGGAGGAAAATGCTCCGCAAGCCACTTGACCAGTTGAAACCAACCAAGTCCCGCCAGCAGGTTCAAGGCAAGGTAACAAGCGAGGAGATAGTGCGGCGAATTGCGTCCCTGGGCAATGCCAAACATCAGGATAAAGGCGGCGGCTGTGACCAGCAAAAGGGTGAACAAATGCCTGTTGGGGCGGACCAGTTCCCGGTCACGGGTGAAGGGCAGTGCAAAGCCCAAAAGGACGCCGAGCCAGGTCAGAGGGGTCGTCCTCCACAAAATCACGTTGATCAGATTCGCAAAACCCGAAACATCGGCATCGAGACTGAACTCGGAAGTGTCCAGATTCTCGGTGACTTTCAAACGTGCCCCCTGAAAGGTGTAGCTGAACGCGTTGCCATACACTTCATAAAGCATCTTGCCTGGAGCCACCCACATGCCGGGCCAGAAAATCACATACGTAATTACCAACACAGCCAGCCAGACGAGAAAGGCTTTTGCGGGTTCCCAAATTGATTTCTTGAGCCCTTCACGCCATTGTTGGACGACCTGCATCAACAGGATCACGCCAATCGGCACGAGCACAATAACAGCCGATGACTTCGTCAGTTGAGCCAACCCAGCCGTCACACCCGATAACAAAAGGAAGATGAGTTTTCTTCCCTGCGAAAAGTAGATCAGAAAAGCCAGCACGGAAACCATCACGAAGAGAGATAACATGGCTTCGTGATTCAACAGGCGCGACATGCCGAGAAAGTATGGGTCGAAAGAGGCAAACAGGACGGCAAAAAATGCAAACGGTTTTGGGATGAGACGTTGCAAAAGATAATACAACAAGAGGAAAAGAATGACAACCACCACGATTTGAATCAGGCGCGAATCGTGGAGCAGGATAAGGGGTGACTTGCCCTGTTCCAGCAGGAAGGGGTCGAGCATTCCCTTTTCATATTCCAGATAGCCCTGACCAAGTCCACGATATTGCGGAAAGTAGAACAACATGGCCAGGGCGACAATCCACATGGTTGTGACGGCAGGCTGGTATTCGTAAACCGTGTTTTGGAATTCCCTCTGCCCCAGCGCGTAATAAAAGTTTGCGCCCATACTCAACCAATACGGTTCGTCAAGTGTGGCAAATGAATCCAATGCCGGGGCGCGCGGCACGAATAATGCAACGATCAGCAAAATAATAAAACCGATTTCGATGTACTTTTTTCGATCCATGCCCGAAATTATACCAAGTAAAAATTGGCGGCTAATCCAGACCACTCTTGGTATAATTCCAGCCCTATGGATAAAAAGTATCATATCTGGACTGAAGGCTGCCAAATGAACGTCGCCGACTCGCAACGGGTTGGCTCTTCATTGGAGCACCTCGGTTACTCCCTTACCGAAAAACCCGAAGAAGCGGACGTTATTGTATTGAATACCTGCGTGGTACGCCAATCTGCCGAGGACAGGGCGATTGGTCGCGTGAGTTCGTTCAAAAAACTCAAAGAGAAAAACCCCGATCTGATCATCAACCTGATGGGATGTCTGGTGGGGGTGCGCGGCGCGGAAAAACTCAAGGCGCGGCTGCCCTACGTGGACGTTTTCTCCCCGCCGTCTGATCCTGGTCCCCTGATCTCGCACCTCACTCAGGGCGAAGTCCGCTCACTGGAGGATGCAGAAACGGCACACCGCTTCCTGATGATGGACGATGAGTTGGTCCTCCCCCAGGCCGAGCAGGGCAAACTCGTCAGCGCGCATGTGCCGGTAGTGTATGGTTGTTCGCACGCCTGCACGTTTTGCATCATCCCCTCCAAACGCGGCGGGGAACGCTCCCGCCCTGTGGGTGACATCGTGGCGGAAGTCCGCTCGCTGGCAAAGCAGGGCGTAAAGGAAGTGACCCTGCTTGGGCAGATCGTGGACCGCTACGGGAAGGATGTCCCCGATGGATCCAATCTCGCTGCTCTCCTTCGGTTGATTCACGAAGTCGAGGGTATCGAACGCGTCCGCTTCCTGACCTCGCATCCCAACTACTTTGGTGACGACCTAATCGACACCATCGCCGAACTTCCGCGAGTCATGCCACACATCGAATTACCAATTCAAGCTGGTGATGACGAGGTGCTGGCGGACATGAAGCGTGGATACACGCAGCAAGGTTACCGCGACCTCGTGTCGAAAATCCGTCAGCGGATTCCTGATTGCTCGATTGCCACAGATATCATCGTCGGCTTCCCCGGCGAGACCGAAGCACAGTTCATGGAGACCTATCGCGTCCTCGCTGACCTGAAACTGGATGTGGCTCACCTGGCGCGTTACTCCGTCCGTGAAGGGACGGTCGCTGCCCGCCGCATGGCGGATGAAATCACAGAGGAAGAAAAGATGCGCCGCTTCCGCCTGCTGGAAGATTTGCAGGAAAAGATTGTCGCCGAGATCAATCAAAAATATCTTGGTGAAACCGTGGATGTGTTGTTCGAGGAAAAGGTCAAGCGCCGCTGGAAGGGACGCACCCCCACCAACAAAATTATCTTCGTCGAGACAGAGGACGACCCTTCGACAGGCTCAGGGCAAAGCCTGCGCGGAAAACTGCTCCCCGTCACCGTCACCTGGACGGGACCGTGGTCGATGCAGGCGGTGTTGAAATAGACATTGATGTCATTGCGAGAGCGTTAGCTCAAAGCAATCCCCAATTCTGTCGGAGATTGCTTCGGCGGTAGTGCGCCGCCTCGCAATGACATATAATAGTTGCATGGCTTATTCGGCGGCGATTATCGGCGGTGGACCTGCGGGGTTGATGTGTGCCGAGGTGTTGATTCAACATGGGGTAAAAGTCGACGTTTACGATTCCATGCCGTCACTGGGGCGCAAGTTTTTGATGGCTGGCAGGGGCGGACTGAACCTGACTCACTCGGAGCCTTTCGAGAAATTCATCTCCCGTTATGGAAAAAGAAAAAACGAGGTCGAGAAATGGCTGAGGGATTTCACGCCCGATGACCTGCGTGCGTGGGCGCGCGGACTCGGCGTCGAGACCTTCGTCGGCACATCGGGACGGGTGTTTCCTGTTGGGATGAAGACCAGTCCCCTGCTGAGGGCGTGGCTCAAGCGGCTGGCTGATTCTGGCGTGGAGTTTCATCTACGGCACAGGTGGGTCGGCTTGAATGCGGACAAGTCTTTGAAATTTGAAACGTTCGAAGGGGAAAAAACGCTTCCCGCGGATGCGTTTGTCCTCGCTTTGGGCGGAGGCAGTTGGGCAAGGCTCGGCTCGGACGGGGCATGGGTCGAGTGGCTGAATCAGGCCGGGGCGGAGGTCAAGCCGCTCAAGCCATCCAATTGCGGGTTTGATGTGAAGTGGAGTCCGCACTTTCGTGAGAAGTTCGACGGTCAGCCGCTCAAATCAGTGGTCTTATCGTTTGGGGAGTTTCGTCAGCAGGGAGAATTTATCGTCACAAAAGATGGCGTGGAAGGCAGTTTGATTTATGCGGCGTCGGCTTTGCTCCGCGACGAGATCGAAACCAGCGGCGTGGCAAACATCACGTTGGACATGTCGCCAGACCGCAGTGAGGCATGGCTGGTTGAGAAATTATCCAAGCCGCGCGGTTCGCGTTCGATG
>DAOUAS010000238.1:0-7881 GCA_034433295.1 Anaerolineales bacterium
AAAAAGGAAAAATCAAGGAAGGCTATCTCGCCGATTTGGTTTTGTTCACACATGACCTCTTCGCCCTGCCGAAGCAAGACATCATGACCGCCAAAGCCGCGCTGACGATGGTCGATGGAAAGGTGGTCTTCGAGACATGACGACCTACGCCATCCGCCGCTTCTTGCAGACCATCCCAATTCTCTTCATCATCAGCATCCTGCTGTTCTTCCTCGTCCGCAGCGCCCCAGGCGGACCGTTGACTTCCGCCCGCCGCAACCCAAATGTCACGAAGGAACAAATCGAGGCGTTAGAAGAAAAGCTGGGGTTGAACGACCCGCTCCCAGTCCAGTATGGAAGGTGGATGGGCGGCGTGTTGAAAGGGGATCTCGGCGATTCGATCAAGTTCCGCCGCCCCGTCAACGAGATGATTGCGGAGCGCATCCCCAACACCCTCTTGCTGGTCGGCGTTTCCTTCCTCGTCACCCTGCTGCTTGCCATCCCCATCGGCGTGCTTTCAGCGCGGAAGCCGTACTCGCTCTTCGATTATTCGATGACGACCATCACTTTCATTGGACAGTCCATCCCCGTCTACTGGCTGGGACTTGGTTTGATCGTTATTTTCTATATCACAATCAAAAATCCATTCACTGGCACGCCTATGTTTCCGGTTGGCGGCATGAACACGCAAGGCAAAAGTGACCTGCTGGATACGCTTTGGCATCTGGTCCTGCCGGTTACGGCCCTCAGCCTCGGCTGGGTCGCATGGTACTCGCGCTTTCTGCGTTCCAGTATGATGGATGTGCTACACGAGGATTATGTCCGCACGGCAAAGGCGAAGGGCGCGCGTGAAAACGTGGTGTACTACAAACATGCCCTGCGCAATGCCATCCTGCCGCTGGTGACTTTGATTGCGCTCGACCTGCCGAGTCTCTTCGCGGGAGCGCTTTTCGTCGAAACCATTTTCTCCTGGCCCGGCATGGGCCGTTTGTTTTGGGACGCCGCCAAGGGGCGTGACTATCCGGTTTTGCTGGGCGTGGTAATGATTACTGCTGTGTTGATCATCGTCTGCAATATCCTCGCCGACCTTGCCTATGGCTGGCTCGACCCGCAGGTGAAGTATGAGTGAGTTGACCATCCAGTCCGAACAAGGCATGGCGCGGATCATTACACGACGATTCTTCAAGCACAAACTGGCGGGCATTGCGGTTGCCGTCCTTGCGTTTTTGGTTCTCGCTTCCGTGTTTGCTTTTGCCTCGCCCTACACACCCACCGAGCAGGAACCGTCGAACAAGTTCCAGACATCGACAATGGATCACTGGTTTGGGACAGATGAACTGGGACGCGACATCTTCACCCGCATCTTATACGGCGGACGGGTCTCACTGACGGTTGGTCTGCTTTCGACCTTCCTTTCCATCGCTTTGGGCGTCGTAGTCGGTTCGCTATCTGGCTACTTCGGCGGCTGGGTCGATTCCATCCTCATGCGTATCACCGACGCCTTCCTGACCTTCCCCACCATTTTCGTGTTGATCATCCTCGGCGCTTTCCTGCGCGAACAACAAGTCCCCTGGCTGAAAAATAGCGTGGTGATTGTGATCATCATTATTGCCGTACTGGCATGGATGTGGCCCGCCCGTCTCGTGCGCGGACTTTTTCTCGTACTGCGCGAGCGTGAGTTCGTGACCGCCTCCCGCGCGTTGGGCGGAAGTCACTGGCGAATCATCGTCCGCCATATTTTGCCGAACTGCATCGGTCCCATTTTGGTTAGCGGCACATTGCAAATGGCTTCGGCCATCATCACCGAGTCTGGTTTGAGTTATCTGGGGTTTGGCGTTCAGCCACCCACGCCCACCTGGGGCAGTATTTTATCCACTGCACAGGACCAGGTTTTCCGCGCGCCATGGATCGCGTTCTATCCCGGCTTGATGATCTTCATCACGGTCATGGCGATCAACTACATCGGCGACGGCTTGCGTGATGCGTTCGACCCATATGTGGTTCACGCGGAAAAGTAAAGGTATGATGGAGTCCAACGGCAGGAGTCGTTGGACTCAAAAGTCAGGAGACTTTTGAGTCCATGTTCGATACGCCAATTCAAAAAAGGAGAAGAAAGATGAAACTAAAGTTGTTGACCCTGTTTGTGATTCTCGGACTGGTCCTCAGCGCATGTGGAGGAGGAGTCAGCGAAGCCGGAACGGAGGAACCCGCTCCGGCAACAGAACCCGCCTTGGGCGGCGAAGTCCAAACCGAGGCGGGCGGCGGAACCGTCACCCTGATCATTCCCGAAGAACCAGCCAACCTCAATTACTTCCTGGCCGATGCGGCCATCGTCCGTCAGGCGGCTGAAGCGACCTCGATGACGGGTCTCGCCACCATCAATGAAAACGGCGATTTCGTGCCGGTGCTGGCTGAGGAATTGCCCACGGTCGAAAACGGCGGACTCTCAGAAGACTACCTGACTGTGACCTGGAAATTGAAGCCAGACCTCAAATGGTCCGACGGCGAGCCGCTCACTTCGGACGACATTAAGTTCACGATTGAGGTTTTATCCAATCCCGACTCCGGCGCGCTGGTTGGGACAACCGGATTCGACCTGATCACTTCCGTGGAAACTCCCGACGATCAGACCGCCATCCTGACCTATTCCAGCCCATATCCCGGCTACCTTGATCAGTTCGCCTATGGTTTGTTCCCGCGTCATGCGACGGGCGAGCCTGCCGACTTGATGAACTGGGAATGGAACCGCAACCCGGTCGGCGCGGGACCGTTCATCGTCAGCGATTGGGTTTCGGGCGAAAGCATCACCATGGTCCGCAACCCGAATTACTTTGAAGAAGGCAAGCCGTACCTGGATTCGCTGGTCTTCCGCGTGGTGCCTGAACCCGCCGCTCAAACCGCGATGATGTTGAACGGCGAGGCGCAGGTACATCTATGGCCCGGCGAGACTCCCGAAGAATACGACACCCTGCTGAAAGGCACAGCCCACTACGCCACCGTGCCCGGCATCTGGAACATGGCAATCGACTTCAACCTGAGCGCGCCCTTCGACGGCGACCCAACCGCCTCTGCCCCGCATCCAATTCTAGGCGACCTGCGCGCGCGTCAGGCCATCGCCTCCGCCATTGACTACGACACGCTCATCAACGATGTGACCAGCGGCATCACTTCCGAGTCCACAAATCCTTTTGCCTATGGCTGGTACAAATGTGACCTGCCGCGTCCCTTCCCCTACAATGTGGACAAGGCAAATCAACTGCTCGAAGAGGCTGGATGGGTGATGGGCAACGACGGCATCCGTGTGGCGAAGGGCGCGATGTACGCGAAAGACGGAACCCGCCTCTCGCTCGAACTGCAAGGCTACACCGCCTTCGATCCTCTGCAGCGCAGCGAGGAATTCATCGTGGAAAATCTCAAGGCTGTCGGCATCGAAGCGCGGATTCAGAACTACGACTTCTCGATCATCTTCGGCACATACGAGGATAACTCGCCCCGCGCCGTCGGCGACTTCGACATGCTGATCTTCGACCGCGGTTTCACCACCGAACCGCAGAGCTACAACTTCGACGCTTATCATTCGTCCCGCATTCCGACGGCTGAGAATCCCACGGGCGGAAATTACTTCCGTTGGGTCAACTCCGAAGTGGATGCCGCCCTCGAAACAGCTGGCAGCAGCTTCGACATCGATGTCCGCAAGGAGGCGTATTGCAAGGTCGCGGAGCAGAATCAGAAGGACCTGCCACAGGTATTCTTATACGTCTTCCTCGACGGCTATGGCTACGCCGACAGCCTCGAAGGTTATGTCCCAAGTACCTGGGGCAGCATGAGTTGGGGCGCGCAGAATTGGAAGTATAAGTAGAGATCGGTAATTGGTAAGTTGGTAATTGGACAACTCCCCGCTCGTGTGAACGGGGAGTTGTTTATCAATTGTTATGTCATTGCGAGCCGCCGCTTTTGCCCTTTGGCGGCGCGGCAATCTCCCTATGATACGGGGATTGCTTCGTCGGGCTAGTGCCCTCCTCGCAACACTTGCAATGGCACGCAAGTGTAGGTGTGACATCAGTCTCCCATCCGCCTTGCCTGGCGAACCAAATCCACAAACTCGTCCATCACTTCGTCGCGGTGGAATTCATCGCTGAGACGACGGACTTCGTCGTAGACATCGTCCATCGAACTTTCCTCCGCCCAGTAGCTGTCTTTCAAAATCTCGGCATATTCCGCGACGACCACGGCGCGTTGGAAGTAGGGGTCGGTCTCGCGGAAATCATAGGCGAGGTCGCTGGTGTCGAAGTCCTTCGAGATTTCCGTCACCTGACGCGTGTCGGGGTCTTCCCAGCGCATGTTGACGGTGGCGATTCTGCCGCGAGCTTCGGAGTACAACTTGACCTCGTACAAAGCCGTCACGGTATGACCTGCGCCAATCTCGCCCGCGTCCACCGTATTGTCGCGGAAGTCTTCATCGGCGACGGCGCGGTTTTCGTAGCCGACCAGTCGGTAGCGCATGACCACATCGGGGTTGAAATCCACCTGCACTTTGGCGTCCAGCGCAATGGTTTGCAGGGTGCTAGTCAGGTTATCGAGGAAGAGCCGCTCGGCTTCGTCGATGTCATCCACGTAGGCGTAGAATCCGTTGCCATCGTTTGCCAATTGCTCCATGAGCGTGTCGTTGTAATTGTCCATGCCAAAGCCGATGGTGGTCATCCACACACCTTCTTCCACATAACCGCGAATCTCCTTCAAAATTTCATCGGCTTGGGTTCGACCGACATTGGCGACCCCATCCGAGCAGAGGATGACACGGTTGATTCCACCGGGCTTGAATTCCTTCATCGCCATCTTGTACCCCAAGCGGATTCCCGCTTCGGCGTTGGTCGAACCTTCGGGTTCGAGGCTGTAAATCGCATCGAGGATTCTGCCCGACTTCGAGCCGCGAGTCGGCTCCAGCGCTACGCGGGCTTGCGTTCCGTACACCACGATGCTGACTGTGTCGTCGGAGCGGAGCCGCTCGACGAGCAGTTCCAGCGAGCGTTTGACCAGACCGAGGCGGTTATCTAAATTCATCGAGCCAGAGACATCGATCACGAAGACAAGGTTGGCGTCCTTGCGTTCCTCGTCGTCTACTTCGTATCCCTGAATGCCAACGCGGAGCATGTCGTAGCGTTCGGTCTGGGTGAAGGGCGAGGGACCGCCATCCACGTAGACGCCGAAGGTTTGGCGTTCGGATGGGGTCGGGTAACCCTGCTCGAAGTAGTTGACATATTCCTCGACGCGGACAGAATCAGCGGGCGGCAAATTTCCATCGTTCAAATAATTCCGCATGACGGTGTACGAACCCGTGTCCACATCCAGCGCGAAGGTGGAGAGGTTATCGTCTTCGGTGTCGATGGATGGGTTGACGCCATAGTCCTCGAAGAACATGTCATAGGGTTCGTTATTGCTTTTTGGGGCTGGCGCGCCCGCCTGCGGTTGGCTTGCCGAATTCAATGACTGGGTCGCGGCGGGCGCAAAATATTCTTGTGCGGCAGCGGGTGCCTCGGTGGCGGCAGGCGCTTCATACGCTTCGCGATAATCCTGGCTGGCAGGGGCTTCGGTTGCAGCCGCTCCCCCACAGGCTGTCAAAAATAGCAGCACGAACAGGACACTCAAGCCAACGGCTTTGCGTAAGGGTTTCATTTCTTCTTCTCCTATTTTATTTTTGGTGGTTCAACGGGCGGCGTCCCGTCGAGTTGGTTTGTTGCCTGAATGACGCGCGACTGACGAAGAATGTTCCCCAACAGGTTTGAAAGGAGAAAAGAAAAAGCGCGTCACCCAAGACCTGACAGGTTTCCACAAATCTCTGGTTGTTCAGAAGCCGCCGTGTTCCTGGAAGTTTGGTCATCACGCGCCATTCTGAAACCTGTCAGGTCTGAGATACATTCCAAAACAAAAAGCCATTCGGTTGAATGGCTTGGGTGGGATGATTCTCAAAATGTAGGGACACGGCGTCGCCGTGTCCCTACGGGTCATTTCAATTTTTCTTCCAATACCTTCGGCAATTTGCCGAGCGCCTCTTTGACATCGCCTGTCAGGCTGCCTTGCGCCAGGTTGGGACGTCCGCCGCCCTTGCCGCCGATGCCGACGATCAGGTCACCAGCTTTGACTCCGCGCTTGACCACGTCTTCGGTCAGCACCGCAATGACGGTGGAACCTGTGATCAAAACCGCTGCGCCGTTCTTCGGATATTTCTCGCGGAATTTATCGGCGAGCGAGCGCAGGGTATCTACATCGGCATTCGGCACTTCCGCTGCCAGCACGTTCACATCCTTGACGGTTTGGACGTTGCCAAGCTGGGCATTGAACATGGATAGAGCCGATTGAGTGCGTAGGTCGGCTAGTTGCTTCTTGAGGTCGGTGACTTCGTCCTGCAAGGCTTCCACTTTCGCGGGGACTTCATCCACCGAGGACTTCAACACGCCCGCAGTTTGTTTGAGAGTCTTGAAGCGTTTCTGAATCAGTTCGTACGCGCCGCGACCTGTCACCGCTTCAATGCGGCGAATCCCAGCCGCCGCCGAGCCTTCGCTGACAATAAGGAACGCTCCGATATCAGAGGTGCGTTCGAGGTGCGTGCCGCCGCAAAGTTCGTAAGAGTATTTGTCATCCTCGTCTTCAAGGATGGAAATGGTTCGCACCACTTCGCCATATTTCTCGCCGAAGAGCGCCATCGCGCCTTCCTTGCGGGCTTCATCCAGCGATTTGACCTCCTTGTGGACAGGCATGTCTTCGGCAATCGCTTCATTGACCATCTTCTCGACGCGCTCGATCTGTTCGGGAGTCATCGCGTCAGGTTGGGTGAAGTCAAAGCGTAGATGGGTTGGCGCGACGAGAGAACCCGCCTGCCGCGCGTGATCGCCGAGGACTTCGTGCAGCGCCTTATGCAACAGATGCGTGGCGGTGTGATTGCGCATGATGTTGTGGCGGCGGACCATGTCCACTTCGGCGGTGGCTTTGTCACCGACTTTGGGCTGACCAGAAATCACCTGCCCGATGTGGGCGATGACTCCAGCCGAGGCGCGGCGGACGGCGGTGATTTCAATCTCCCAGCCCTCACCCTGCCCTCTCCCAGAGGGAGAGGGTGAATAGCGGATATAACCTTCATCCCCCACCTGACCACCCGCTTCGATGTAGAAACCCGTCTTCGGCAAAATAACTTCGACTTGGTCATCGAGAGAGGCAGAGGAAACCGACTCGCCGTTGACGATGAGCGCGAGGACTTCGCCTTCCACCTTAGTGCTGGTGTATGGATCGTATTCCACGCCATTCGGTCCAAGCTTCTTTTTAGCCTGCAAGTCTTTCAGAATGTTGGCAAAATATTCAGAATCTTCGCCGCCGAGTTTGCCCATCGCTTTGCCGCCGCCAGAGGCTTTGCTGTGTTCTTCCTTCGCAGCGTTGAAGCCAGCCTCGTCCACGTCGAGTCCCTGCTCGCGGGCAATATCGCGGGAGATTTCGAAGGGCAAACCATAGGTGGCGTAGAGGTCGAAGGCTTTGTGTCCGTCGAGGACTTTGGCATTGGCAGCGCGAAGCTCCGAGAGAAGATTCTCCAGATGGGCGGTACCAGCTTCCACCGTGCGCGCGAAGCGGACTTCCTCGCGGGTGAGGTTGTCCAAAATCGTCGCGCGGTTCTTTTCCAGTTCAGGATAAAAGTCGCCATATTCCGCAATCACCGCTTCAGCAACTTTGGCGAGGAATGGCTGGTGGAGACCGATCTTCGTGCCGAAGCGGGCGGCGCGGCGGATGATCATGCGCGTGACGTAGTTGCGTCCGCCGTTGCCGGGGACAACGCCGTCGGCGATGAGGAAGGCGGCAGAGCGGGCGTGGTCGCAGATGACGCGGTAGGGCGTGAAGTCGGCGAGCATTTCCTTTTCG
>DAOUAS010000239.1:0-43626 GCA_034433295.1 Anaerolineales bacterium
CCGTTCGCATCCACCAGCGCGCTGTCGTTACGGATATAGATTCCGTTTTTGAGTTTGGTGTATTGTCTGTTGCCTTGCATGAATGAAGCAAGCGCTGTGAAGTTATCGGCAATCACGTCAGGTTGAAGTTCGTCGATGCTGTACTCGTAATCCCATTTGTTGTGACCGGGATAAAACGTCCCGTGCGCGTTTCCCATGGCGATAATGGGGTCGTTCAAGCCGAGCAGGTCAATGATCTTCCGCTCCGAGTAGTAGGGAATTTGTCCAGCCGCATGGACGGCGATCACCGCTTCGGGTGACGTGTTTTGCGCGATGTGCATTCCCAGTTTCATGCGGCGGATATCCGCTTTGAGCAGGGGGGCGTTGTCGATGCCGTAGCTGAACCACGGTTCGCCGCTGACGATGAGCAAAACGCCAAGCGCAAGTGGGATGGCGGGACTCATCTTCGGGTTGGTCGATGCCGATTGGGGCTGACCAGCTTTCAGGTCGGCGAGGACGCGGCTCGTCATCCAACTGAAGAGCAGAATCAGCGCGGGCATCCCCTGCGTGATGAATCGATTCGCGGCGTTGGTCTCAGGCTCGGCATAATCCCCGCCGACGTAGATCGAATAGGCGCATTGGGCGAGGAAAATCCCAATCAACAAAAGCGCTTCGCGATTGCGGTGTAATTTATAGAAGAAGAGTGCGGCGAGTGAAAATAGAAAGAGGAAGAGCGTGTCGCGGGTGGCATATTGATTGAAAACCAAAATCCCGTTGCGGATGCGGTCGAGCGCTGAGAAGCCCGTGACTTTTTGATAGTAGGTGACGGGGAGGATGCTGCCAAAATAGGCTTGTTGAAACCAAAGAATACCAATCGTTGTGACGATAATGATAGCGGCGGGAACGATGGCACTTCGTTTGTCTTTGGTGAAAAGATAAGCCAGGATGAGAGTTGCAGCGATAACCGCGTCTAGGCGGACAAGAATTGCCAGTGCAATTAGGACCCCGAGGAGGAATGTTTTCTTTTGTGTGTATCCAATAAGGATGGAGAGATCGATTAGCAGGACGAGCAATCCCACTTCCATGCCGCGCAGGGACCAGAACACAAGCGGAAAATAAAAAGCGGTGACGAGGGCGGCAAGTGTTGGGGCGTACTTCGATTCAGGGAGAAGGTGAGCGGCGATTTGCCAGACCACGTAAATGTTAGCGAGCAGAATCGCGGACGAAGTCAGCATGACGGCGAACGAAATCTTGGAGGCGGGGATGGGGAGGAAATGCAGGAAAGCAAGGTACAGAGTCCAGCCGAGGTTGGTGAAACCTTCAACGGGCGCGTCGCCGATGTTCCAGACCAAACCATGTCCCTGTGTCAGATGCTTGGCATAGCGCATGGAAATCATGGCGTCGTCCACCAGTGTGAAATAGCGTTCATCGCCGACGACAAAGGATGTGCCAACGATGAACGCCAGATAGAAAATTGCTGAGATTACGAGAATGAGATAGAGGGATTTGCGCTCGTTTGACGTAGCCATCGGCGCGAGTATATCATGTATAGACCTGACAGGTTTTACTGTGACCTGAGTTAACCGTGTTTCTTGCGAATTAGAAGCAATTCGCTCGACCGTGGTTTTATGGAAACCTGTCAGAAAGTGTTTTGAAATTCGTAAAATTACTTGGACGTATCATTCTGAGCGACCAATGGGAGCGAAGAATCTCGTTTTTGACCAGATATTTCGCTAAAAGTTGACATTCTTCGCCGCTTCGCGGCTCAGAATGACACGACATAGCGATAGTTCCATATTTTCAAAACACGCTCTCAGGTCTTTCGTTACCTCGCATACGGCGCAAGGGACGCCAGTTCTGCGCGGAGTTTTTCGATGATCGCCAGACTTCCGCCTTCGTCGCCATGTTTCCGAGCCTGTTCCTTTTTGTGCGCCAGTTCGCCGCAGACCTGATAGAAGCGCGAGGTGTTTCGTCCGCTCAAGCCCGCGGTGGACACAGTCCATGGGGAAATGGCTCTTTGATATTGGGCTGGCGTGATCAAACCTGAAACCACTTCTGAGTACAGATTATTCCTCACAATATCCCGCTCGTGAATGATCATCCAAATGATGAAGATAAACATGATTGTCCAGCCGATCCAATCCACGATGGTTCCTGCCGCGAGTCCTTCCAATCCGCCGATCAACCCGCCAAAGGTGTTGTGAAAGGCGTGAGTTGTCACTGCCACACCGTAGCCGATCAAAGGCGCAACGAGTTTGATGAACACGTTTCTGCTCGTACGGGCGACAGCAAAACCAATTCCTGTGAACGCGGTGTAGAACGGATGCTGCCAGCCCACGAGAATAACACGGATGAAGGCGAGGAGAAACAAACCCTCCCAGCCGCCTTCCTGGTATCCATTGCGGAAAATGTAGAGGGTATTCTCAGTGGCGGCAAAGCCGAGCGCGGCAACTGCCCCGTAGATGATGCCGTCGAGGATGGAGTCGAATTCCTTGTAGAACATGAAGAAGACGATGGCGACCGCCAGCCCCTTGAGGAATTCCTCGATGATGGGCGCAACGATGGATGTGGTCCCAAACTCAGCCGCACCCTCCGAGCCTGTGAACGCATAAATGCCGATGCCGAATGCAGTGTTGAGGATGAACGCTCCGCCCGCCGCAATCACCACTCCCCAAAAGAAGGCCGCGCCAAACAAAACCTTCGGTTCCTTTTCGTAACGGTCCAGCCAGTAGACGAACGCCGCAAAAATGAACATGGGGACAAAGCCGAAAAACAAAGAGACAAGGAATGGCATGGGATTCTCCTTTTTTGCATAGACCTGACAGGTTTTAACAAATAGTCCTGGTAATCGCACCTGCGAGAAAACCTGTCAGGTCTTTTACTGAAAAATCAATTCCGTTCTTTCCACCCGCGCGGTTTCAGGCTCGATGCCCAGCGCGTTCAACACTTCTTCGGGACGTCCCGTCGCGCCTTCGCGTGCGGCGAGTTTCATGTGCAGGGATATTTTATCCGCTGTGGATATGCTCAACTCCTCGATCAGCGGACGTAGGTCGTAGGATTTCCCCCGACGTTCGCGGGGAAGGGATTCGGCTTGGAGGATTTCCTCCACCCTCTGACTCAACTCCGACCCGTCAACTGGTTCTGTCAATTCGACCTGATACACCGCCGAGAGGACCTGGGTCTGCAAGGCGGGCAGTTTCTCATCCACGCTTTCGACGCGGATGATTTGGATATCGGGCGGCAGGCTCGCTTGCAGGCGGGAGGAAATCTCCTCGGTGGGGATTTCCTCGTTGAACCTCACATCTAATGCTTCAGCGCGGGACGAGAATCCCAATGGCAGGGCGGAGGCGAGACTGATCTTTGGCTGGGGATGGAATCCCTGCGAGTAGCTCAGCGGCAGGTCTGCGCGACGCATGGCACGTTCCCAAAGGCGATGCAAATCGAGATGTCCCGTGTAACGCAGCGCGCCCTGCTTGGAAAAAGTAATCCGTGCGCGCATTATTTGATTTCCGTTTCGATGGATTTTAACCAACGCTGAATTTCCATGCTGGTGCGGCGATACTGCCTGTAGGTGTGTTCGGCAACGCGATGGAACAAGTCATGGTCGAGACATTGCTCTTGGGTCAACCTCTCCATCGCAGACACAACACTGAGGTAAGCGGCGAGTTCCTGCTCCACGATGTCATCGAGGCTGATGTGCTTGTATTTCTGAATTACAAGGTGGTTCAATTTTTCCTTGTGGCACAGCAGCGACTCGTAATCAGGGTAACCGTTCCTCTTTTGGAAATTCTCATAGGCGGTGTGCGAGGTGCAGGGCGAATAATTTTCGCCATGCAGGATTTCGCTCAATCGGTCGGCGATGAACTGTTCGCGGGAGAGAACGTCAGCCAGCAAGTCTTTGATGGATAAACCTCGAAAAACGCCGACCATGGTCATCTGGCGCAGAAAGCCAGCCTGGTTCAGTAAATGTTCAAACTTGTCGCGTTCGCGCTGCAAGCGGGGAAGAAAGATGATTTTGTTCATGAAAGGTATGTGTCACCCTGAGGGAGCGCTCTTCCCTGGCACCGCCCGCCAGGGCAGGTGGGCGACCGAAGGGTCTCGTGAACTTGCCAAGAGATGCTTCGCTGCGCTCAGCATGACATGCTAATTGATAACCGCCAACGGTTCACTGACTTTCGGCTTCACCTCGGGACATTTCCACCCGTCACCGGGGTTCTCGCGGCGCAAGTTGATAAAGGTCGGCAGGATGCCGCAGGCGTAGCAATTCAATCGGCAGTCCACGCGGATATGCCCTTCGAGCGACTGACGGAAATCCTCGAACAGGAACTTCTTGCGGACAGCGGCGGTGATATGTTCCCACGGGAAAACCTCGTCGGTGCGGCGCTGACGGTGGGTGTAAAACGCAGGGTCGAGTCCGTGTTCTTCAAATGCGGGTAACCAGGCTGTGTTCTTCTTGCCCTCGTTCCAGGCATCGAACTTCGCGCCGTTCTTCCATGCAGAGTAAACCACTTCCGCCATGTGACGGTCACCGCGAGTTAGCCACGCTTCGAGCAGGGAGTCTTCAGGTTTTGTCCAACTGACCTTGATGCTTTTGTCTTTCATTAACTGCCGTTTGAGCAGCGCCTGTTTTTCGAGGATGCTTTCCTTCGTATCGCACGAGACCCACTGGAAGGGAGTCTGCGGCTTGGGCACAAAGTTGCTGACACCCACGTTCAGTTTGACTCTCCAGCCCACAGCTTTGCGCCCCTCGGCAATCACGCGTTTCGACAAATCCACGATTGCCTGCACATCTTCGAGCGTCTCACTCGGATGTCCGATCATAAAGTACAGCTTGATCGTCGTCCAGCCGCGCTCGTAGATTTGGCGCGTGGTATTGATGATATCTTCATCGGGGATGAACTTGTTGATGATGCGGCGCATCCGTTCGCTGGCGGCTTCGGGGGCAAGCGTAAACCCAGCGGAGTATTGCTGTCGCAGCTTGTCCATCAGGTCAATGGAAACGGATTCAATTCTCAGCGATGGTAGACCAAATGTCAGCTTGCGTCCTTCAAACCGTTTGCTGACCGCATCCACCAATTCCCGAATGTGGGTGTAATCCGAGGAGGAGAGCGACATGAAAGCCAATTCCTCGAATCCCGTCGAGCGGATGGCGGCGTCGGCGGCGTCGACAATTTCCTGCACGCTGCGCTCACGCACGGGACGGGTGATCATCCCCGCCTGACAGAAGCGACACCCGCGAGTGCATCCGCGCATGATCTCAACCGAAGCACGGTTGTGGACGACTTCGATGTTCGGCACGATGAACTTGGTCGGCGGCGGGGGCAGTTTCGCCACAATGCGCTTGGTGATGACCTTTGGGACGTCGGGATGGGTGGGCTGGGTGTACGCGACAGTTCCATCGTCGAGATAGGTTGTCTCGTAAAACTTCGGGACGTACACGCCAGGGATTTGGGCGAGTTCAAGGAGCAATGCTTCACGGTCAAAGGTCGAAGGCTTGTCCTGAGTGGCGTCGAAGGGTAGAAGGTCTCCACCGACTTTTGACTTTTGACCTTTGACTCGTTTTATCACACCCAAAATATCGTGAATCACCTCTTCCCCTTCACCAATCACAAAAGCATCGATGAAAGCGTGCAGCGGTTCGGGGTTTGTGGTGGAATGTCCGCCCGCGATGACGATTGGATGGGTCTCGTCACGCTCCGCCGAGCGGACGGGAATCCCCGCCAGATCGAGGATGTTGAGCGCGTTGGTGTAGAGCGTCTCGTAGGGCAGAGTAAAGCCGATGAGGTCGAAGCAGGCTAGGGGTTGTTTCGACTCGAGCGCGTAGAGTGGAATCTCATGTTCGCGCATCAAGTCTTCCATATCCAGCCAGGGGGCATAGGCGCGTTCGGCGAGAGCATCCTCTCGCTGGTTGATCTGGTCGTAGAGAATTTTCAAACCGACGTTGGAAACCCCGATATCGTAAATATCGGGAAAGACCAGCGCCACTTTGGTCTGTGCCTTGTCCCAATCCTTACGAATGCTGTTGAGTTCGCCACCAACATATCGCCCAGGCTTCTGTACCTTTAAAAGTATGCAGTCTAATTTGGCTTCTATCTGCTCAGGATTTAACATGGGCGAAATTATACTAGAATTGTCAAAATAACAGGCCGAGGCCTCAAGCCCTCGGCCTGTTGAGTAATAATTGGTAGTAACGACTTAAGTCGTTACTACAACAGTTTTACGCGCCCGCATGAGATCACGTCCCCAAATCCAGAGCGCGCCGAGTCCGACGAACATGATCAGCAACTTGAACAACCAGCCGACAAAGGGCAGTGCGGCCAGCAGGGCGACAATTACCACGCCCAGAACAAGCGGCCAAACCTTATGTTCCGCCAGTTCGGGTTTGATGCGAGAGAGGATCAACTTGCCGCCAAGCCATGCCACCACAATCTTGGTCAGGAAGGCCGTGACCAGCACAAAGCCGAGGATCAGGGCAAAGATGGCGAGGATGCCAATCCAGACAATGGTTCCGCTCATACCGTCAAGCGTGAGCATACCGAAGAGAACACCGCCTGCGATCATCACAATCAGGATAACGAGGAGGGCGACAAAGAACGCGGCATAGGTCACCACACCCCAGCCAAGGCTTGCAGCGGGTTGGGACTTCACCTTGTCCATCAGCGATTTCATGAATAGTGGAGCCAGCCATCCGAGGAGCAAACCGAAGAGAATCCAGGTGACGATGGAGCGGAGCAGATCAAGAGTCCACTTCAATGCTTTTTCAGCGGGGGTGGGCGGGACTGTCACTTTGGAAGTATCAACCACGGGCGCGGTGCGGGTGATTTTTCCACTGACAGCGCCTTGAGGGATTGTGACATCCTTCGACTGTGTGTATTCGAGGTTGCCCGCAATCTTTGCGCCTTCACCGACGTTGAAGCCGGGCTTGACGCTGGGGAAGCTGATGCCTGATTGGGGCATGAACATGGACATGGGCGGCCCGCCCTCTTCGGGGTCGCCGACTTCAGCCTTGACGTCGCCGCCGATTTCTCCGTTCAATTCCAGCGAACCGGCGCCAGCCAGTACATCGTCGCCGATTTTTCCTTCGAGCAGGGCTTGTCCTGCGCCGACGACGACATCGCCTTTAACTGTACTGTCTTTTTCATTTTCAAGGCTTGCGCCAGCCGCGATAACATCCCCGCCAATGAAGGCGCTTTCGCCGATTTTGAGCGCCGCGCCGGCAATGCGGACGTCGTCCGAGACTTTGCCGTTGATGATGACGCTTTGCCCGGCGGCGATCAGGTCGCCTTCGACTGTGCCGTTAATGACAATGTTCGCGCCAAGCACCACCAGGTCGCCTTTGATGGTTCCTTCGAGCGTGAATTCATTCGCGGTAACGTATATGTCATCTTCAATGACTTCATCGGACTTGATCACGATGTTATCCCCCGAACGTCCGTCAAACGCCTGCGCAGGCGTGGCAAATGCCAGCGCCATCAGGGCAAGCAGGGTAAAAATGGAAAAAATCTTATATTGGGTTTTCATGAATACTCCTTTTGGAAAAACATTCCAAATAGAGTATACGCTTTTTCCCCTGAAATGTTGCGGCTAGTTATTTATGGGGCTCATGATGCGGGGGCGAAACCGCCGTGTGATCCCCTCTTTGATCAGTTTCACCGCGGCTGCCTCACCGGCTTCCATGGCCAGGTCTATCGCCAGTTTGTCCTTGCGGGTGCGGATGCTCATGTCAGCCCCGTTGAATAATAGCGCACGGAGCATTTCCGTATCCCCATTTTGAGCGGCGATGTGCAGGGGGGTAAGTCCGTTGATGTCACGGGCGTTTGGGTTGGCGTTATTCCGAATCAAGAGCAGGACGATTTTCACATGTCCCGCCGCTGTAGCGGAATGAATTGGAGCCGCTCCAAACATGTTTCTGGATGGCGAATTGATTGCCGCTCCCAGCCTGATGAGGTGCTCTGCGGTTTCCAAGTGGCCGAAAAAACAGGCCAAGCCTAGGGGTTGAAACCCGTCACAGGCGTAGGCGTTTGTGAGCGAAGAATCGCGGGCAATATGCAGGAGCACCTGGTTGGTTTTTCCCAGTGCGGCGGCTTCGAAGATGGTCAAGACCCCGGTTTTTTCCCAGAGGAATTCGGCGGCTTCCGGCTGGCGGTTGTACATTGCGACCATGATGGGGCTGAGACCCTCATTCTTTTCATAGATCAAACCGCAGTTATCGGAAAGCAGGCCTTCGATTTCATCGAGACCGCCTTTTTTGATTGCATCGAAAAATTGACTGTTCATTGCGGCACACTTTCTGTTTGAAAATACATTTATATTTTCATTATACAACCGGCGGGATATTCCAGTCCTTTCAGTCCTGTTAACTACGCAATTGAAACGATTCGCGCCGCTGGAACGTCGCAATATGCCGGCATTGTTCGACGCAGATGTTGGGCAATATGAACGTGTCTGGAAAACGGTCTAGTTTTTGGGGATGAGCGATGGCTGATCCAACAGAATCATCTTCGATGCTTTCCCCGCATACCACTTCAGCAATTCCACGAACCAGCCGCAGAATTCGACCGTGCCGCCATTGACCATGTCCCACAATTCATTCAGGCTGAAATAGTGGACAGACTCGATTTCCTCCGGGTCGAATTTCACATCGGCGGGGCGGACTTGGCCCTCGTACAGTGTGCTGATTTCGTTGTCGTTGACGCCATAGTTCATCTTGAATTTGACCAGCCGCCTGACCTGAATTCCGTCCAGCCCCAATTCCTCCCTCGTGCCGCGCATTGCCGCTTCGATGTAACTTTCCCCCGCCTTGACATGCTCCGAGACCGAGCAATCGAACGCGGATGGCGACGTGGACCGGTCGGCGCTGCGCTTTTGTACCAGCATCCTGCCATCGGATGTGAACAAAAAGACATGCACGCCGCGGTGCTGCAAGCCAAGTTCGTGGACAACCGAACGCATTTCCTGTCCAGTGATGGTGTCCTTGTCGTTTACGATATCGAGGAGTTCGTCGGGCATGGCAGTTTCTCTTTACTTGATTTTACCTTGAATCAAAAGGCTTCTGAAGTTTCTCGAACCTCAGAAGCCTTTTACTTTGTTACTTGTTACTCGTTCAGACTTACCCAAACAACTCAACCAACTGCTTTACATGGACAACGCCATCGAAGTCCTTGATGCCGCCTTTGCGCATAACGGCTTTTTCGCCATCGGGATCACCGAGGCAGGAGACGATCACGTCACCCGCTTCCACGTCTTCCTTTTCGGTGTAGTGGTTGGTGGTGACGATGACGTTCGTCCCCGCGGCTTTGGCAGCTTTCACGCCGTTCTTGGAATCTTCCACCACGATGACTTCATCGGGTTTCAGACCGAGTTTTTCCAGCGCCATGTTGTAGATCTCGGGATCCGGCTTCTTGTTCTTGACCACGTCGCCGGCCAGCACAATCTCGAACTTGATATCCGAGAGGATTTTCTCGGTGATTGCCTTGGCTGCCTGCTCGTTGGACGTGGTGCAGACCGCGATCTTCAAGCCCGCGTCCATTGCCTCTTTCATGAAGCGGTGGAGGCCGGGGCGCAGGGGCAGCTTGTTGCTCTCGATCAACTCCACGAACAGGGCGGTCTTGCGCTTGTGCATGTCCTTGACGAGGACATCGATCTCCTCCTCGGTCAACGGCTTGGAAAAGCCCTTGGTCTTCCAGTGGTGCTTCATGCGTTCCTTGCCGCCGCCGACTTGCAGTAGTTCGTGGTAATACTCCACGTCCCACTCGTCAGTGAAGCCGAATTCCTTGAAGGTCATGTTGAACGAAACGCGGTGCCCATCGCGCTCGGTGTCGATGATCACGCCGTCCTGGTCGAAGAACACTGCTTTAATTTTAGACATGGTTTCCTCCAGTTATTATGTCATTGCGAGGAGCCGCGAAGCGGCGACGAAGCAATCTCCTCGTGACAGGGGATTGCTTCGCCTTGCTCGCAATGAAGTTACTACTTCTTCACGCCAAAGAACTCAAGCATGGTGTTGACGAATAACTCATTCTCTTCCTTCGTGCCGATCGTCACGCGGAACCAGCCGTCGGAGCCGTACTTCTTGCTCTCACCGCGCAGGATGATACCCCTGGTTTCGGCGAATGCAAGTGCTTCCTTGCCGGTCTTGCCGGTCTCGCCGCAGTCGAAGAGGATGTAGTTGGCCTTGGAGTTCATCACATAGAAACCAGGGATGACACTCAGCGACTCGGTGATGTAATCCACCGCGTCATTGTTGAACTTGACGCGCTCCTTGAGTCCTTCCTGGTCCTCGAACGCCGCCAGCGCCGCCCACATGGGAACCGTTCCCACATTCCAGGGAAGCAGGGAACCGGAAATCTGGTCGATAACGGGCTTGGCTCCCAATGCGTAGCCGAAGCGCATGCCAGCCAGACCGTACGCCTTGGATAGCGTGCGGGTGATGATGACGTTTTCGTACTTCTTCGTCAGCGCCACCTGCGACATGTGCAGACCTGCATACTCCACGTAGGCTTCATCCACCACGAATGGGATGCCCGTCTCGGCAATGGTCACGAAGTGCCTGGCATCCATGAAATTGCCGGTGGGATTATTGGGGTTGGCGACCACGATGATCTTGGTCTTGGGGGTGACGGCTTTCAGGATGGCATCGGGATCGAATTCCATCTTGTGATCCCTGTACGCCATTTCCACGGAGACCATCTTCGCGCCGAGCAGTTTCCCGCGCAGTCCGTAGATGCCGAAGCAGGGTGTATGTTGGATGACCTCGTCGCCCGGTTCGATGAACATGCGGAAGATGTTGTCATAGACTTCGCTGGAGCCGTTGCCGATCATCACATTGTAAGGGCCCTCGAGTCCGTTCATTTCAGCAATCTTGCTGCGCACAACCAAACCCTGGTCGGGATAGCGGTTGGTCATCTTGGCATACTTGAACATCGCGTCCAGCACCTTGTCCGACGGGGGAAGCGGGTTTTCGTTGGACATCATGCGATGTAGTTTGGGATCCCTCCATGCCTTTTCGATGTGATCCGAAATGTACATCGGGATGCCCTTGACCCACGGGGCGTAGAATTCTTCAACTTTTTTCATAGTGTTATTCTCCTGTTATATATGTGTAAAGTAGACACGTATACAAGTACACAGGTACGTGTCTACTTGTTTACCCGTTTAATTCTACGCCTTGCCGACGCTTTCAATCATCTCCATCCAGTGGATGACGGCTTTGCGGGTGGCGTCGCGGACGAACTTGTCCAGTTTGCCTGGATCGTATTCATCGCGGTGTGCGGAAATGTACTCGAACTTGGCGTCGATCAGGGTGCGCTTCAACTCGGTAGAGACGTTGAATTTTGCGCCGCCTGCCGCCAGCAACTTCTTGATGGTGTCTTCGGGCAGACCCGTCCCGCCGTGGACGACGAGCGGAGTCTTGATACCGTTGCCGTTCAACATCTGGTTGATGGTTGCCATGCGCTCGGTATCGATCTTGGGGTTCTTGGTCTTGTACACGCCGTGGGCAGTGCCGATGGCGGGGGCAAAGATGTCCACGCCGGTGCGCTCACAGAATTCCACCGATTGCTTCGGGTTCGCCAGTTGCGCTTCGTCTTCCGCGACCTTGACCTGGTCTTCCACGCCGCCGACGGTTCCCAACTCGCCTTCGACGGAGATATTGCCGACGCTGTGGCAATAGTCCACCACTTCCTTGGTCTGGCGGATGTTTTCCTCGTAGGGCTGCTTGGAAGCGTCGATCATGATGTTGGTGTAGCCCGCATCGGCGCAAGTCTTGCAATAGGCGATGTCGGTGCAATGGTCGAGGTGCAGGCAGACCGGCACCGGGGCCGATTCGGCCAGCGTGCGATAAATCGCCACCATCATCTTGGTGCCGAGGAATTGCGATGGCTTGACGGATGTTTGCACGATGACCGGGGATTTGGTTTCGACGGCTGCGTCGATCACCGCTTCGAATTGAAGCAGGTCAGTGATGTTGAACGCGCCCACCGCGTACTTGTTCTTCGCGGCTTCGATCATGATTTCTTTTGCGTTTACAATGGACATGGTTTGCTCCTTTTTATTTCTTCCTGGTTGTCGGCTTGGCCACATCCTTCAGCCATTGATCCCAGCGCGGATCTGTCACGTGCTGTCGCAGGCGGCCAAACCATAGGTCGGCATATCCCTGGAAGTCCTCTTCCAGTTGGGAAATGCCCGTTTGGGTGGTACCCCACATGGACTCGTGCAATTCAGACATGGGCCACATCAGTTTGAGGTGGGCAAAATTCTTCGGCGTCACTTCGCCAAAATATTCCTGCAGGAAGAACCGGACCTGCTCATCGCTCAAGCGATGGTGGTGACAGAAGTTGGCCAGGTCGAAGAAGATATCACCCATACCAGCGTATTCCCAATCCAGCAGGCGGATTTCGCCAATCTCGCCGGGGGTATCCTCATCCATCCAGTTCAGGTTGAGCAGATCATTGTGACAGGGCGTGGGAACATATGGGTCCTTCAACAGAGCCTTCTCGACTTCCTTTGCCTTTTGCATGATCCAGTCGAAATCAAAGGGGAACTTGCAGTTATGCGCCTTTGAAACTTTGGTCAACATTTCCACGCGGCGGAAGACATTGAACGTCCCCTTCAATTTGGGAGCGCGCTTGTGGAAAAGGCGAATCTTTCTCACCACCCGGATCAGGTAATTCGGTTTGACGATCTCTTCGGGAGGGATGTGCTTTCCGTTTACAAAGCGGGTGAGCAGGTAGCCTTCGGGTTCGATGAAGTACATGACTTCGGGCGCAATGCCAAGTTCACCCGCCGCTTTGTTAGCGGCATGTTCCACGTCGCGTTTGATTCCCAACTTATCCGTATCCGCCCCTGTGATGCGCAAGACGTAACTCTTTCCGTCCGCTTCGATCTTGTAGTTCAGGTTTGTGATCCCGCCGGTGAGCGGAGCGGTTTTAAGGTTTTTTGCCTCGGCTAGAAACGGCACTTTGGCAATGACTTCGTTGACTGAAAGACCCATGGCATTTCTCCTAACTTGTTTGAATTTTGACGTGCCCGCAATGCAACGATGTTCGTGAAACTAATCAATTTGATTTGTCGGTGTCGAAGCGCCTCCTGTGCTTTAGGGATGAAGTATGCGGGAGGCGTCCCCCCGTTGAAGAGACTGCCTCCCGATCGGGTCTTGTTCTAGGCTCGGATGCGTTCGCCTTTCGGATCGAACAACGGAGACTGTACGACCTCGACTTCCATCGGTTCGCCGAAGAATTCGATGACCAGTTTTGTGCCGGGCTTCGAGTGTTCGATGGGCAGGTAGGCGTATGCCATACTCTTGCCGACCGAGTAGCCGAATCCGCCCGAAGCCACCCAGCCGATGATCTTTCCGTCGGGGGTGCGGATGGGTTCTTTGCCGAGGGCAATGGTGCGGCTGTCGGCGAGGGTCATGCAGCACAACTTGCGCTTGAGACCTTCCTGTTTTTGCTTGAGCAGGGCTTCCTTGCCGATGAAATCGCTCTTCTTGTCGAGTTTCACCGCGAAGCCGAGTCCCGCTTCGTAGGGCGTGTAATCAGGCGAAATGTCGCCGCTCCAGTAGCGATAGGCTTTTTCTAGGCGCAGGGTGTCAATGGCTTTGTAGCCAGCCGCCACCAGACCTTCGGGTTGACCCGCTTCCCACAGCATATCCCACAGGCGTACCCCGTATTCCATTGGGCAGTAGAATTCCCAGCCGAGTTCGCCTACATAGGTCACACGGACTGCCATTGCAGGCACGTCGCCCACGGTAATGCGCTTGGCGGTCATGTAGGGGAAGCCAGAATTGGAGACATCATCAGATGTGACCTTCTCCAAAATCTTGCGGGCTTTCGGTCCCCACAAGCCGATGCAGGCGTACGCCGAGCCGACATCCTCGATGGTGACAGAGCCGTCTTCGGGCATGAGCAGTGAGAGCCAGGATTGGTCATGCTGACCGAACGAAGTTCCCGTGATGAGGAAGAAGCGGTCTTCGGCGAGACGGGTGATGGTGACATCGGCTTCGATGCCGCCGCGCTTGTTGAGGCATTGGGTGTAGACCACGGTGTTGATCGGGACATCCATTTCGTTGGCGCAGACATAGTTGAGGAATTTCAATGCGCCGGGTCCGCGAATCTCGAATTTGTTGAACGAGGTCTCATCGAAGAGACCGGCGTTTTCGCGGGTCATCAGATGCTCGTAGCCGATGGCGCGCGACCAACTGTGACGCGCCCAGCCGCGTGGTTCGTGACCGTGTTCGGCTTTTTCTTCGTAGCAACTGAACCAGTTGGGGCGTTCCCATCCGAACTTCTCACCAAAGGAACAGCGCAGGTCGCGCAGGCGGAAGTAAGTGGGAGAGAGTCGCTGTCCGCGCCTTGAAATTCTCTCTTCGCCAGGGAAGTGAATATCGTAGTACTGCGTGTAGGTCTCGATGGTGCGGGCGACAGTGTAGTTGAGGTTGTCGTAGTTGGGACCAAAACGGCGCACATCCAGTCGCCATACGTCCCATTCGGGGTGACCATCAATGATCCATTCCGCCATCACCTTGCCGATGCCGCCTGCTCCCGCGAGGCCATGTGCGCAGAAGGCGCAGGCAACCCAGAAGCCCTTGACCGAAGTGGGTCCGAGCAGGAATTCGCCATCGGGGGTGAAGCCTTCGGGACCGTTGAGCAGTTTGACGATTTCAGCGCTTTCCACAGCAGGCACGCGGCGGATGGAGTTTTCCATCAACGGGGCGAAGCGGTCCCAATCGGGGTTGAGCAGTTGATATTTGAAGGTCTTGGGGATGCCGTTCAAGCCAAAGGTTGCGGGCTGACGCTCGTAGCCACCCGTGACGATGCCGCCCACTTCCTCACGCCAGTAGACCAGCAGGTCTGGGTCGCGCAGGTTGGGGAAGGTGTGGTCCACGCCCGCGATGGGTTTGGTCATGATGTAGAGATGCGCCATCGGGACGACGGGCAGGTTCAAGCCGACCATCTTGCCGATTTCGCGTCCCCACATACCGGAGGCGTTGACCACAACTTCGGTCTTGATGGTGCCTTTGTCTGTGACCACTTCGCAGACTCGACCATCCTTGACGTTGATGCCCAGCACGTCAGTGTTGAGCAGGATTTTTGCGCCCCGATTCTTGGCGCCTGCTGCGAGGGCATTGGTCATACCCGTCGGGTCGATGCTGCCGTCGTTCGGGGTGAAAGCCGCGCCCAACACGCCGTCGGTGTTCATCAACGGGAACTTTGCCTGCGCTTCCTTGGCGGAGATCAATTCCATGGGCACACCGAAGGAACGTGCCATGCCGACGAGGCGCTTATTTTCTTCCATGCGTTCAGCAGAGGATGCAAGGCGCAATCCGCCGACTTCGCGCCAGGAGGTGTCTACGCCCGTTTCATCCTTTAGTTTGCGATACAGGTCGGTGCTGTAATGCATCATGCGAGTCAGGTTGGCGTCGGACCGCATCTGACCGACCAGGCCTGCCGAGTGCCAGGTGGAGCCAGCCGTCAGTTCGTGCCGTTCGACGAGCACGACATCCTTCCAGCCCATGAGGGTCAGGTGGTAGGCGATGCTTGCGCCGCCGCACCCGCCGCCGATAATGACAACTTGCGCTTGTGTTGGGAATTCGGACATGTGAGTCTCCTATGAAGATATTGTTTAAATCTGACAATGGACGATTGTCACCGTCCATTGTTTATGGTTCATCTTCTTTTATTGTTTTTGCCAGACTGAGTCGGGACGAGCCATCACTTCGACAATGTCGAAGGTGGAAATTACTCCAAGCGGGAAGGCGTCAGGATCGTCCTTGTCGATGACGACAAGTCTGTGATAATGGTTTTCGATCATCAACTTTGCCGCTTCCTGCAAGGAGGCGTGCATGTCGATGGTCAGGGCGGGATGCATCACATCGCGGACAACCGTCTTGCCATCCAAACCGTTTTTGACGAAGGGCAAAAGGTCAAGACCGCTGACCACGCCGAGGATTTTTCCCTTTGCATCCACTACCAGCACGGAGCGCCATCCGGCGGAGGTCATGGCGCGGGCGGCGGAGGCGACGGGGGTTTTGCCGCGGCAGACCAGGATGGCGTCGGACATGACGTCGGCGACAGTGTTGCGGCTGATTTGGGCCTTTTCCGCCAGGCTGGCGATGAAATCGGAAAGTGAGATGATGCCAACCGGCTTTCCATTTTCAGTGACAAGCAGACGGCTGACATGTTTTTCCATAAGCAGGTTAACTGCTTCCTTCAGTGGCACTGTGGCTTCGACAGAGTCGATTGGCTGGGTCATCAGGTCGGAGGCGGTCAGGCTGCGCATCACCTTCAGGCTTTCTTCATCGGAGGATAGCCACTCCCCAGCCATCAGGTCGAGGTCTGAAATAATTCCGACGGGGCGTCCGTCGCGGTCGGAGACGATCAGCGCATGAACCTGGTGTTGATCGAGAAGGACGGCCACCTGCCCGAGCGTGGCGTTGGGTTTGCAGGTGATCAGTCCGGTGTGCATTAAGTCGCGTACGAGTTTTGCCATGGTATCTCCTTATACTTCATCCACATCTTTGTACCATTTCACACGATCGCCCACGCGGTCACGGATGCGCCAGGCAAGTGGTTTCGGTTCGTTGTTCAGGCGGGCAAGGATCGTATCCACCTGGGAAGTGACGTGCGCTTTTTGTCCTTCATCCAATTGCGAATAATGCTGTGCGAGTTGTTTTACTTTATCGAGATTCATGGTGGTGGTCCGCCATAGTCCCCACTCTCTGGCGCATAACTCTGCCACCCATTTGATGTTGATGGTTTCCTTGTCCACGTCCCCCAGTGGGTGTTCGAGCAGGAGCATGATGGTGTCGATCACGTCCTTTTCGTTGATCTGGACGATTTGCATTTTTTCGAGCAGGAGTTCGGCGAGGGGGATGGTGGGAGAGTCGACCTCGAGACGATCCTTCCAGAAAATTTCGTGACAAAAATCCAACTTCTCGTAAAATACATCCACATGCAGTCCCGTATCGGGTTTGTCGAAGATCGCACGGTCCCCCTCGGATGCGATGAAGACTTCACGATTATCGATATAACCCAGTCCCGCCATCAGTGCTTGTATTTGCTTTGTCTGCTTTTTATAGGCGCCGAAGTCGATATCGGTGTAAGCGCGTCCCATGGCTTCCTGCAAATATCCGTATTTGAGACAATGCATTTGGAAAGCCAGAGACCCGATCACCCTCAAGAGAATGCCCGCATTATTGCTGGCTTCAAGGATTCGCTTTAGTTCGTTTTCAAACTTCTCGCGTTCCGAGCGGTCTTGTGCGCCCATGCCGATTGACTGGTTTGCCATGACTTCTCCTAATGGTTATTGAGTTTGGGCCTGAAACTCCAAGGCCGCGAACACTTTTCTTATTTGATAGGAACTGGGCGCAATTATAATGAAAAAATCAAAAACTTGCAAATTTCTTCATATTCTTATATAATGCAAAATCAAAGCGTTCATTTTCCTTCATGTGTAATCTGGGAATCTTTTAATGAGCAAACCCCTCATCCCTGCCCAAAGACGTGAACGAATACAGGAATATCTGTCAATTCATCAAATCGCCCGCTCGGCGGATTTGTGCCGGGTGCTGGAGATTTCCGAAGCCACCGTTCGGCGCGATCTCGAATGGCTGGAACAACGGGGAATATTGGAACGCACGCACGGAGGGGCGATACTAAGTCAACGTGTGGCGTTGGAACAGGAATACCAGCAGCGCGCACAGCAGAACCCTGAAGCAAAAAAGTCCATCGGCGAACTGGCTGCCTCGTTCATCGAAGCGGGGGATATTGTGTTCGTCAACAGCGGCACGACTGCTACGCAGGTTCTTCAACACATCCGCAAGGATGCCAGTATCACTGTTTTTACCAACAATGTGAATGCCGCGCTCGAATTGGGCGAGCCCGGCTATCGCTACTGCCTGATTGGCGGGGAATTTCAATCGCGTTCCAATTCGCTGGCAGGACGTTTTGCCATGGAGAATTTGAATCAGATTTATGCGAACAAGGCATTTCTTGGCGTGGATGGAATCAGCGCCAAGCACGGTTGTACCGTGCCGACCGACCCGGAAGCGGAAGTGGTGCGCCACATGATCGAACGCACCAAAGGACAGGTGTTTATTGTCGCCGATCATAGCAAGTGGGGAGTGGTTTCCAATTTTCAAATTGCCTCCATCGACGAGGTTGACAAATTCATTTCAGATGATGGACTTGATCCATCCGCAATCGAACTGCTTGCGGACCACGGCGTTTCCTGCCTGCTTGCCAATACCATAGCCAACCCAGCCTGACGCTTCGCCAGCGTCAGGTCTTTTAATTTTGGAGGAGTGTCCCGATGTCTTTTCTGTTTTCAAAGAAACCCAAGAAGGAACAGACCCGTTTGTTTTTCGCCACCGATGTACACGGGTCGGAACGCACGTTTCGCAAATTTATCAATGCTGGCAAGTTTTATAAGGTGAATGTGTTGGTAATGGGCGGCGATATTCAGGGCAAGTTGATGATCCCCATCATCAAGGAGGGCAATGGACATCACCGCGCCACCGTGCAGGGACGAGTGGAACACCTTGCCACCGATGAGGAATTGAAGACCCTGATGGGTAAGTTGGACATCCTCGGCTTTTATTACAAGCTGATGGAGGAGGAGGAGTTCCGCGCCCTGCAAGCCGACCAGCCCGCGGTGGATGCCCTCTTCCACGACCTTGCCCGGCAGAGGATGGAAAATTGGGTGAACCTGGCTGAAGAGCGACTAAATGGGACAGGTATCCGCTGTTTTGTCACCGGCGGCAACGACGACGAGTGGGACGTGTTGAACGTGATGAAAAAGGAAGGTGCGAAGTCCTTCATCCCCTGCGAAAATGAGATGGTTTATGTAGACGATGATCATACGATGATTTCAGTTGGGATCAGCACGCCGACACCTTGGAAAACGCCGCGCGAAGTTTCGGAGGAGGAACTTGACACGATGATCGAGAAAATGGCGGCATTGGTTCCTGACATGAACAAGGCCATTTTCAATTTTCATGACCCGCCGAAAGATTCAACGCTCGATACCTGTCCCATGCTCGATTGGGACAAGGATCCGCCACAGCAGATTGTGCAGGGTGGACAACCCGTGATGCATGGCGCGGGCAGCGCATCCGTTCGCGCGGCAATCGAGAAATACAAGCCAATGCTTGGACTGCATGGTCACATCCATGAATCCCAATCTGTTGCGAAAATCGGGCGGACAACCTGTGTCAACCCCGGCAGTGAATATGCCGAAGGCGTTTTACGCGGTTGCCTTGTCACTTTTGTGGATGGTGAAGTGCAGGGCTATCAGATGACCAGCGGATAACGGCAGGATACAAGGAGGCACAGTTTACTCAAAAAATTTTATTTTACCCGCCGATTATTCTGGAGAATGGGAGTTGGAGCCTCCCGCATGATGTGACTGTTTTGTTTCAAAGACCAAAGGAGAAGAAATGACAACAGCGAAACCAGAAGTCTTTACCCGCAAAGCCTCAGGGCTTGTCAGGGTCATGTCCCCATTTTCGGCCTTCGTTTATAACATTTTGACCATGGGCCTGATTTTTCCCTGGACCTATCTTTGGGCGCCCGGCGCGCTTCCCGGCGGTAAACTCGTCTGGGGAATTTTGCTGGCGATGGTCATCGAGATTCCCATTGCATTGGTCTATGTGTGGTTGTCCACTGCCTTACCGCGTTCCGGCGGCGACTACGTGTTCCAAAGCCGTGTCTTCGGTGGCGGTGTGGCATTCACAGTGGTGATGTCGGGCTACGTGATTTGGATTTTGCAATGGGTGGCCCTCTCAGGATGGCTGCTTTCGTATCTTGGGTTTGCGCCCCTTTTCCTGGGATTGGGGGCAACGATGGGGAGCGCGGCGCTATCCAATTTGGGAATATGGTTCACGGGCTCGACCGGCATCATTGTTACCAGTATCCTGAACGCTTTTGTCGCCATGATGATTCTCGTCAGCGGTTTCAAGAACTACGTGCGTTTCCAAGCTGTGATGATCGTCGGCACATTGCTTGCCTTTGTCACCATGCTGGTTGTGCTGTTCATGGGACAGCCCGGTTCATCCATGGGCAAACTTGACGCTTTTGCCCTGGCGGTTGGCGGAGTGCAAAACTTCGTCCAGACCGCAAAGGACGCCACTGTTGCCGCGGGTGTGGACTTGAATCCGCCGTTCAGCCTGCTGGCCACGGTACTCGTCGCCCCGATCGCGTGGACGTCCCTGCAATGGGCAACCTATAGCGCGCAGCAAAACGGCGAGATCAAGAACGCGCGTTCATTCAACAGCCAGATGTTCATCATTGTCGGCTCATTGATCTTCACCGGCATCCTGCTTGCCTTGCTTGCCGCCGCGCTTGAAAAAGCCGTTGGCACGGAATTCCTTTACGTGGCTGGAGCAGGTTACTGGGCGGGAGTCGGCGAAGCGACCATTGCCGGGTTCTGGCTCTGGCCAAACATCATTGCCGTGGCGTTGACCGCCAGTCCTCTGGTCATCCTCATCATCGGCGTGGGATACATCCTTAACTCGCACCAGATCGTCCACAACTGCTACATCGGCATGACTCGCGTGATGGTTGCCATGTCCCTCGACCGCCTGCTCCCGGAGTGGATCAGCAAGGTGGATGAGAAGCGGCATACGCCCGTTAACGCGCATCTGGCTTACTTCCTCGCCAGCATTCCGGTCATTCTGCTCTATAACCTGCATCCTGATTGGGTTGCGCTTACCCTGGGTGTGACCTTCGCCTGTGGTTATGTGTTCGTCATTACCTGTCTTGCGGGCGCGTTGTTACCCTACCGCGCAAAGGACGTGTACGAATCGTCCCCGGGCGCGGCTTACAAAGTGGGCGGCATCCCGCTGGTGACCATCTTCGGCGTGATTGGTTTCATCCTCGGCGGCGCCATGATCTTGATGTTCATGTTCTATGCCCAACTCGGTCTGACTAGCACACTCGCATACAGCGTTGTGTTTGGCATTTTGGCTGTCTCGGCAGTCTGGTACTTCATCGCCAAGAGCGCCCAGAAATCCAAGGGCATTGACGTGGATTATGCTTTCAAGGAAATTCCGCCAGAGTAAATTTTGTCAGTCGCATGATATTGTAGGTCACGTTCAAAGCGTGACCTACAATAATTGTTCGCGTTGTGCGAAGTCGAAACGCAATGATGTCTTTCAGCTCACCCGCACTACGCGCAGGCACAAGTGTCGCTCAGGACGAGGGGCGTTTTTTTGAGGAGTATATGCATGGCTGTAATTGATGAAGCGGTTGCCAGAATTGCCGCCTGGAAGGGAAGGAGTATTTCCATCTATCTGCTTTCTGGCGGCTTGACCAATACCAATTTCAAAGTGGAAGTGGATGGAATGTCGTATTTTGTCCGCGTGCCGGGTGAAAGCACAGAACTGCTTGCCATCGACCGAAACAATGAATATCACAACGCAAAAGCCGCATCCGAGACGGGGGTCGCTCCAAAGGTTTTGTATCACCTTCCCGAATACAATGTGATGGTGATCGAATTCTTGAACGGCAAAACCATGTCGAAGGATTCCTTGAATGAAAAAGGAATGCCGACCCGCATGGCGCAGGCGATCAAAAAGCTGAATCAAGGTCCGCGCTTTTTGACGGACTTCAACATGTTCCGCTTGACGGAATATTATCTGAATGTATGCAAAGAGCGTGACATCCGCATTCCAGACGGTTATCTCGAAAGAATGACGACTGTGGGACAGATCGAAAAAGCCATGAGCGTCAAACCGCTGACGACTGTCCCATGTAACAATGACCTGCTGGCGGAGAATTACATCGACGACGGCAAACAGTTATGGCTGATTGACTATGAATATAGCGGGAACAACGACCCGACATTTGAGCTTGGAAATACCTGCCAGGAAATGCAGTTCAACGACGAGCAGATTGGCGAAGTCTGCGCGGCGTATTTTGGCGAAGTGACGCCTAACATGACTGCGCGAATGAAACTCAACATGATCATGTCTGACGTGGGCTGGGGATTGTGGGCTGCGATCCAGGCGAAAATATCTACGATTGATTTCGATTTTTGGGGTTGGGCAATCGAACGCTGGGGCAGAGCCGTAGAAAAGATGGACTCCGCAGCGTTTTCAATGTGGCTGAAAGATGTACAAAACTAATTCAAACAGGTGAAAACATGAAAACACAGGCACAAATTGTCATCGTCGGCGGCGGGATCGTAGGCGCGCAAATTGCGTATCATCTTGCAAAGATGGGACGCAAGGATGTAGTGCTGGTTGAAAAAGGCGAGATCGCCAGCGGAGAGTCGTCCCATGCGGCGGGACTGGTGACCCAGTTTGCCACCTCGCAGGCGCTGCTCAAGTTCCGCATGTACAGCATCGAACTGTACAGCGAGTTGGGACTGTTCGACCATTGCGGCAGTGTCAGAATCGCGTCGAGCAAAGAGCAACTCAAAGAGTTGGAGCGAAGCGTCAGCCGCGCCAAGGCGTTGGGTCTCGACGTGGATGTCATTTCCCCCGAAGAAGCGGTCAAGAAAATGCCGCAGATTTCCAGCAAAGACCTCTACGGCGGAATCTATCTCCCTCGCGATGGACAACTCGACCCGTACATCACCACCACTTCGATGGCGAAGTTTGCCCGCGAACTGGGTGTGGAGGTCTACGCCAACACGCGGGTGACGGGAATCGAACTGTCAGCGAAGGGTGAGGTTCAGGCAGTAGTCACGGACAAAGGGACGATCAAATGCGAAATCGTTATCAACGCCGCTGGCTTGTGGGCGCCGCGCATCTGCGCGATGGCTGGGTTGTACGTCCCGACCACGCCCGTTGACCATCAGCACATCGCGCTCAAAGCTGTGCCTGGGCATGAATTCACGCACGAGACTCCCTGTCTGCGCGACCCTGACAATTTGGTTTACATGCGGCAGGAGCAGGGCGGCTTGGTCATCGGCGGCTACGAACCGAACCCGATTGCCCGTTGGATTGACGCTGTGCCGTGGGAACATGGCGGCGCGACCCTGCCCTCCAACTTCGACCAGTTCGAAATGCTGCTCGAAGGCGCAATCCGACGCCTGCCCTTCCTCGACCAGGCTGGAATCATCACGTTGGTCAATCATCCTGGCGCATACACGCCCGACTGTCATCCCATGCTTGGGCCAATGGCGGGCGCAAAAGGATTCTGGATGGCGGCAGGCATGTCGCTCAACGGCTACGGCGGCGCGGGCGGCATCGGCAAGCTGATCGCGGAGTGGATTATCGGCGGCGAGATGCCGATGGATGTGTACGGTTTCAATCCCAACCGCTTCGGCGACTACTACAACGATCCTGTATATGCGGCGGAACGAACCCGCGAGTCGGTCAAGTATTACTATCGTTTGCGCTTCCCGCATGACGAGCATGAATGGGCGCGCCCGCATCGCACCAGCCCGATTCACTATCGGCTGTTGGAGCATGGCGCGGTCTTCGGCGAGAAGTTCGGTTGGGAGCGCGTCAACTACTTCCAGCCTGGCAAGGAATCGCGCCGCATGGCGGAGGATCAGCGCAACTTGTGGGGATGGGGCAAGCCCCCGTTCTTTGACCGCCTCGCGGTGGAGCATCAAGCCACCCGTGAGCGGGTTGCCCTCTACGATTTGACCTCCTTCGGGAAGATCGAAGTCAAAGGCGCGGGCGCGTTGAAACTCATGCAGCGGCTTTGCGACAGCAACGTGGACAAGCCCGTCGGCAGCGCGGTCTACACCCAGTTCCTCAACAAGAATGGCGGCATCCAGTCTGACCTGACCGTCACGCGCATGGCAGACGACCGCTTCTGGGCAGTGACAGGTTCGGGCTTCATCGGCAACGACCTGGCATGGATTCGGATGCACGTCGAAGAAAGCGACGGCGAAGTCTCCATCCGCGACATCACGCAGGAGTACGCCTGTCTCGCGCTGTGGGGTCCCAAAGCCCGCCTGACGCTGGAAAAAATTACCAGGAGCGATGTCTCGAACGCCGCGCATCCGTACCTGACCACCAAGCCGATTGACATCAACGGCGCGAAGGTCTATGCCCAGCGCGTGAGTTACGCGGGCGAACTCGGCTGGGAACTTTATATCCCCAACAACCGCGCCACCCCTGTCTTTGACCTGTTGATGGAAGCTGGCAAGGAATTCGGCATCGAACTCGGCGGGTATAAAGCGCTGGACGCGCTGCGTCTGGAAAAGGGATACCGCTACTTTACCGCCGACATCACCGTCTCGGAGACTCCTTATGAAGGCGGACTTGGCTTCTGCGTGGATTTGAACAAAGGCGACTTCATCGGACGCGGCGAGTTGGTCAAACGCAAGGAAGCGGGCTTCACCCGAAAGCTCTGCACCCTCGTCCTGCCCGACCGCGATGACTTCACCCAAATCTACGGCGGCGAAGCCATCTACCACGAAGGCAAGGTCTTGAGTCGAGTCCGCAGCGGCGGCTACGGCTTCACGTTGAAGAAGAACATCATGTACGCCTATCTCCCCGTTGAACTGGCGAAAGCAGGCAACCGCTTCACTGTCGACCTCATCGAAGGACGCCAGGAAGCCGAAGTGACCGCCACCGTTTTGTTCGACCCGAAAGGCGAACGGGCGCGCGCGTAATTTTATAGACCTGACAGGTTTCATCGTGTGGAAAGTTGATTCGAGTTTCGAGAATCAATTTCCAGCAGGTTGATTAAGGTTCTGCGGAAACCTGTCAGGTCTTTTTCATCTTTTGTGGTAAACAGGAAAATGCCCGAAAAGAAAACAACACCTCCCGCCTACGTTGGCTTTGGCATGTTGACCCCCGTCTATGTGATGGCGCTGGACAAACTGCCCAAGCACAATACGGGCGCAATCGTCCATCAGGTCAGCGAGTACGTCTACGACGACGCGGCGATCATCGCTTGCAACCTGCGCCAGTGGGGAATCTCCACTGGCATGGTTGGCACGTCAGTGGGCGACGACCTGCTCGGACACTATGTTGCCGACACTCTGGGAAAAATGGGCGTGCAGGGGAACGTCCGTTTCACCAAAAAGTATAAGACGCCGCTCGAAGTCAATGTCTCGGATAAGTTCGGCGCGCGCACGTATTTTTGGCAGCGTTCACCTGAGATTTTATCCACCCTCGATACGGCGGACTTGTCCATGCTGAACGGCGCAAAACTGATGTATGTGGATTGGTACGACGGTGACCACATCATCCGCGCCATGAACGAAGCCCGCCGCCGCAACGTGCCAGTCTTCCTCAATTTGGAGCATGGTCACACCGACCCCGAAATCATGGAGAAGTACGTCAGCCGCGCCACCATCTGCCAGGCAGTCACCGACGCCGCGCAGATTGGTAATAGGTCTGCCATGCTTGCCACCGCGAAGAAACTGCTCAAAGCGGGCATCGAGACGGCAATCATCACGATGGCAAGCAAGGGCTGCATGGTCGTTCAAGGCGACGAGATTGTCCGCGTTCACGCGCCAAAGTTCAAGGCAGTGGACGGCTCTGGCGCGGGCGCAACCTTTTCTTCGGGCTTTATCTACGGCTACCTCAAGAAATGGAGTTTGGAGGAAACTGTCCGCTTTGCGATTGCGGCGGCTTCGCTCAAAGTCACCCGCTCAGGCTTGAAGATGTTCCCCGTCAAGCAAATCAAGGAACTGGCTGCCACCCTCGAAATGGAGCGCATGGTCTACCGCGATAACAAATTCTTCGAGATGGATAAACTGTTCTCGCAGGCGCAGCAAAGCTCATTGTTGAAGAGCAGCGCCAAACTCGCGCAGCAACTTTTGCCAAAGAAGAAAGCCGTGCGAAAGAAAATCAAACGTTCGCTGGTTGGATAGCGTCGTCATTGCGAGCCGCCGCTCTTTTGTTTTGGCGGCGAAGCAATCTCCCGTCTGTGGATGAGATTGCTTTGTCGGGCTAAAGCCCTCCTCGCAATGACATTGAAAACTTATAGGAAGGATGAACCCGATGTCATACGCAACTTTGTTGACGCAAGAGCAAGTGGAACGGATTCACGCCGCCGCTTTGGAGATTCTCGAAGAAGCGGGCTTGAAAGTCCGCTACGAACCCGCCCGCGAGTTGTTCAAGAAACACGGCTGCACCGTCGAAGAGGAGCGGGTCAAATTCCCGCGCGCGGTGGTGGAGAAATACCGCAAGATGTACCCGCCGACCTTCACCTTCTATGCCCGCGACCCGAAATTCGATAAGACCCTGCCGCAGGACAGTCCTGTCGTCGTCACGGCAAGTTCCGCGCCAGACATCCTCGACCCCGTCACCGGTCAGGAACGGCGGGCGACCTCCAGCGACATTGCGCGGATCGCCCACCTTATCAATGAACTGCCTGGCTACGACATTTTCTCCATCTCCACGCTGGCAGATGACGCCCCCAAAGACCAGTTCACCCTCTCGCGGATGTATCCCGCCCTCAAGTATTGCAAGAAGCCGCTGCGTGTCACCACGACAGACGCCAAAGACACCGCCAGCGTAATGAAGATGGCGTACTTGGTGGCAGGCGGAGAAGCGGCGTACAGGGAACATCCCTTCCTGACGCATCACTACTGCCCGGTTGTCTCTCCGCTGACGATGGATGTCCTCTCGACCGAGAACGTGATGTACTTTGCGAAGGAAGGCCTGCCCGTCTACCCGACCATTGTCCCGAATGCCGGGCTGACCTCGCCCATGTCCATGGCTGGGACGCTTGCGCAGGGCAATGCCGAATTCCTTGCCGCCGCCACGCTGATGCAGATGGTCAAGGAAGGAACGCCGCTGATTTACGCCACCCTTGCCACCGTTGCCGACATGCGTTCCGGGGCTTATACCTCCGGCGGAATCGAATGCGGGATGTTGCACGTGGCTTTCGCGCAACTGGCTCGATTCTACAACGTGCCTGTGGGCGGCTACATCGGCTTGACCAACGCCAAAATCAACGACGCGCAGGCAGGCTACGAGACAGGCATGTCCGCGATGGGCGGAACCGTCGCCGGCATGGACATGTTCAACATCGGCGGTTTGATTGACGCCTTGAAGACATTCGATTTTGCCAAGGCCGTGATTGACGATGAAATTGCCCAGATGATGAAACGCGTCAAACGGGGAATCAACTTCAGCGACGACGAACTGGCGCTCGACCTCATTAAACAGGTGGGACCCGGCGGATCGTTCATCATTGCCAAGCACACCACCAAGCGCATGAAGACCGAAGCCGTGATGACCAAACTTGCAGACCGCGACACCCGCACCGCTTGGGAAAAGAAAGGCTCGCTGGACATCCACGCCCGCGCCATGCTGCGCGTGAAGGAAATCATGTCGACCAACACCGATTCGTTGATTGCCCCCGAAGTGGATTCCCAACTTCGGGCGGAGTTCCCGGGTTTGGTCGCAGGCGAGTTGAGTTCGCTGGAATAGATAAGCCGACTTCGGAAGTTTTCAAAACTTCCGAAGTCCCCATCCCTCGAATTGGAGATTTTATGCTCAAGATTTTCAAACGCAAGGAAGATAAATTTCAAAAGCTGATCGAGGAACAGGCATCGCTGGCGTATGAGTCATTGAAGTTGCTGGTGAAATATCTGGAAGCGCCCGCCGCCGATATTGCCGAAGAATTGTCCATGAAAGAGAAGGAAGCCGACGAAGTGCGCCGCATTCTGATTGACGAACTCAACCGCACCTTTGTCACGCCCTTTGACCGCGAAGATATCTTTGCCCTCTCGCGTTCGATTGACGACGTGGTGGACTATGCCGATACCACCGTGATGGAAATGCTCATCCTCAAAGTGGAGCCCACACCCTACATGTTGAGGATCGCCAGTCTCTTGAAGGATGCCACATATGAAATCTGGCACGGCGTTCAGCGGCTGCCCAAACATCCCAGCGTCGCCATCGACCACGCCCAGCGCGCCAAGGCTCTGGAGAACCGCGTCGAAGCCGTGTACCGTGAAGCCATCGCCGACCTGTTCAGCGGACCCGAAGACCTGCACCATGTCGTCGAAATGCTGAAAATGCGCGAGGTCTATCGTCACCTGTCCAACGCGGCAGACCGAGGCGACGAAGCCGCCAACTCGATTGCGGATATTGTTGTAAAGAAGACTTAACAAGGTGTTAATGTCCCCTGAACTGATCTTTGTTATCTTTCTGGCGTTGGCATTCGATTTCCTGAACGGCGTCCACGACTCGAGCAATATTGTCGCCACCATGATCGCCTCGCGGGCGTTTAGTCCGCGCTCGGCGCTGGCATTGACGGCGGTTGCAAATTTCCTGGGGCCGTTTCTGTTCGGTGTGGCGGTTGCCACCACCATCGGCGACGAGGTCGCCCAGGCCGGCTCCTTGAACATTGACGTGATCATCGCCTGTGTGGTTGGCGCGATTGTTTGGAATCTGCTCACGTGGTTCCTGGGCATTCCCAGCAGTTCATCCCACGCGTTGATCGGCGGCATGGTCGGGGCGGTAATCGCGGGAGCAGGGTTTGGAGCAATCAAACTGCACGGGCTGGAAAAGGTGCTGGTTGCCCTGTTCACGTCCCCGCTGATCGGTTTTGTCTTTGGCTTTATCGTCACCCGTGTGATCTATTTCCTGGCACAAACAGCCAGCCCCGAGGTCAATTGGTTCTTCAAGAAGGGACAATTGATCACTGCCCTGGTTATGGCATTCAGTCATGGGACGAACGACGCCCAGAAGACGATGGGCATCATCACGCTCAGCCTGATCATCAGCGGTTACATCACCGAATTTCACGTGCCGTTTTGGGTGATCGCGTTGAGCGCCACTGCAATGGGACTCGGTACTGCGTTGGGCGGCTGGCGGCTGATCCGCACCCTCGGCGGCAAATTCTACAAGATTCGCCCAGTACACGGTTTCTCGACACAGTTAACCTCCGGCCTGGTGATTCTGGCAGCCTCTTTTTTGGGATTGCCGGTCAGCACATCCCAGGTTGTCAGTTCGGCAATTATTGGCGTTGGATCTTCCGAAAGATTAGGCAAAGTCCGCTGGAGTGTGGCGCAGGAGATTGTGGCAGCGTGGTTCATTACCATCCCCGCCAGCGCGCTGGTATCGGCTGGATTTTACTGGCTGATTATTCTGGTGAAATAGTGTCCGGTTTCCCTTCGGTGGACGCATTCAGTTAGATCAATAAATTCAAAGTATGGGACGTTTGACTTTGAATATTGATAATGTTAAAATGTTAACGTTGTATTAAAAGATCGGAGGTGTCAGAAAAAAGTATTCCACCCGCTCTTCATTCGTCCTGTCAATCGATCACTAAAAAATCATAAAGGAGAGAGAAATAAAATGCGTACTGACAAGTTTGCTTTTCAAGTGTTCGCCCTTTTCGTGATTGCGGCAACCCTGTTGGCTGCCTGCGGCGGCACTGCCCCCGTTGCCACTGAGGCCCCCGCCGCTCAAGCGCCTGCCGCCGAAGCTCCCGCTGCTACTGAAGCCCCTGCCGCAGACCCGATGGTGGAGTTGTATGAAGCCGCGAAAGCCGAAGGTATGTTGACCACCATCGCTCTGCCTCATGATTGGTGCAATTACGGTGGCGTGATCGATGCCTTCAAAGCCAAGTATCCCGGCATCGAAGTCAACGAATTGAATCCTGATGCTGGCTCCGGCGATGAAATCGAAGCCATCAAGGCGAACAAGAACAACAAAGGACCACAAGCCCCGGATGTGGTGGATATTGGTTTCTCCTTTGCCGAGCCGAACAAAGACCTGTTCATGCCGTACAAGGTTTCCACCTGGGATACCATCCCTGATGGCATGAAGGACCCCGAAGGTTATTGGTACGGCGACTACTTTGGCGTGATGGCTTTCCTCGTCAACACCGATGTCCAGCCTGATGTGCCGAAGGATTGGAAAGACCTGCTCGATCCGAAATACAAGGGACAGGTTGCCCAATCTGGCGACCCCCGCACCTCCAACCAGGCGATCCAGGCGGTTCAGGCTGCCGCGCTTGCCAATGGTGGCTCCCTCGATGACGCCGCTCCCGGCTTGGAATTCTTTGCCGAATTGAACAAGGCTGGAAACCTCATCCCGTTGATTGCCAATAACGGTTTGGTTGCCAAGGGCGAAATCCCCATCCGCCTGACTTGGGACTACAACGGCCTTGCCGCCATCGACTCCTTCGAAGGCAACCCCAACGCCGTGTTGGTTGTTCCCGAGACTGGTCAGTTTGCGGGTGTGTACGTCCAGGCGATCAGCGCCTATGCGCCCCACCCCAATGCCGCCAAGTTGTGGATGGAATTCCTGTATTCGGATGAAGGTCAGTTGTTGTGGATGGAAGGCTACTGCCATCCCGCCCGCGAGACCGACATGCGCGCCCGCGGCGTTGTTCCCGAGGAACTCTCCGCCAAACTGCCCGATGTCTCCAAGGCTGTGTTCCCCTCTGCCGAACAGCTTGCCTCCGCCAAAGAGTTGATCACCAAGCAGTGGGACTCGGTCGTTGGCGCAGATATCAAGAAAGCCGAATAATTAGTTCCATCTGGTATATTACGATGCGACCCTGCCAGGCGGCAGGGTCGCATCCAAACAGGAAAGATCTGAGGTAATCAAAAATGACCCAGATAGCCATTCCCTCTTCCAAAAGTTTCACGCCAAGGTCCAATCTCAGAAATTGGATTGGCGTGATCCCGTTCTTTTTGTTTGCGATTCTTTTCATCTTCCTGCCTTCCATCCGCTTGTTTATTGGCAGCTTTACAGATGCGGACGGAAATTTTACGCTCGCGAACATAATCGACCTCTTCACCCAGAAATATATCCTCAACTCATATTGGCTAAGCATTAAGATCAGCGCGGTGACTGCCTTTGGCGGCGGCGTCTTTGGCTTTTTGCTGGCATATTCTGTGACAGTGGGTGGGTTGCCCAAACCCTTGCGATCCGCGCTAATTACGTTTTCGGGGGTTGCCTCCAATTTTGCGGGCGTCCCGCTGGCGTTTGCCTTCGTCGCTACCTTGGGACGCACAGGGTTTGTCACCACTGTTCTCAAGGAAGTGTTTAACTATAACATTTATGAGGCCGGGTTCAATTTGTACAGTTTCCTTGGCTTGAGCCTCACATACATGTATTTTCAATTTCCGCTGATGGTGTTGGTCATGGCTCCCGCCCTGGATGGATTAAAGAGCGAATGGCGCGAAGCGGCGGAAAATCTTGGCGCAAATACCTTCCAATACTGGTTGCGGGTTGCCATGCCTGTTCTTCTTCCTTCCATCCTGGGCGCGATGATTCTGTTGTTTGGGAACGCGTTTGGGGCGTATGCCACCGCCTACGCGCTCACAGGCGGTCGATTGCCGATCATTACCATTCAGATTGGAGCGCAGGTGCGGGGTGACGTGCTTCATAATCCCAATCTTGGAAATGCGATGGCCATGGGCATGGTCTTTATCATGGCGATTTCACTGGCGAGCTATTCCTGGCTTCAAGCCAAGACGGAAAGGTGGCTGCGATGAACCTGGCAACACGTTTGAGAAAATTCCCATTTTGGAGTTATGTGTGGTTCGTTTTGGGCGTCTTTTATTTTGTTGCGCCCCTGCTTGCCACGTTCGAATTTTCCCTGGGCATGGAACGGGATACAATCAGCCTGAAGGCTTACCAAAGGGCTTTTGCCGACCCGAAATTTTTACAAACCTTTGGGTATTCGGTGTTTCTTGCCGCCATGACCATTCTCGTCAGCGTTATCTTGATTGTGCCGACAGCCTATTGGATACGCCTGCGTCTTCCAGAGGCGCGCAGGATCGTCGAGTTCATTACCCTGCTTCCTTTCGTCATTCCCGCGATCATCCTGGTCTTCGGGTTGATCCGCGTTTACAGTTCGCCGCTGAATGTTCCCTTTACAGAAGTAACCCTGATGGAACCGTTGACGAATTTCAAGTTTGGCACCAATGTCCTCATCATTGGAGGGTACATGGTGCTTGGTCTTCCCTACATGTATCGTTCAGTGGATACAGGCATGCGCACGGTTGATGTGCGTACCCTGACCGAGGCAGCGCAAAGCCTGGGGGCGAGTTGGTATGTCGTCATTGTGCGCGTAATCCTGCCCAACATCCGCACCGCGCTTTTGAGCGGCGCCCTGCTGACCTTTGCAATTGTTGTCGGCGAAGTGGTGCTGGCTTCTTTCCTCGGCGTTCAGGCCTTTGGACCATATCTCTTCCTGTTGGGACAGCACCGCGCTTACGAACCGGCCGCGCTTTCCTTCACCACCTTCCTGTTGACGTGGGCTGCAATGGGTATCATTCAGTTGATCACCGGTGGACAGGGACAGGTTTCCGGCGCACACTAATTGACAGGAGATTGACATGGCACATCTTTCACTTTCCAATGTATCGAAACACTTCGGAGACTTCACGGCCGTCCGCGATTTCAACCTGGACGTGGAGCGGGGCGAATTCGTCTCCTTTCTCGGCCCCTCCGGCTGCGGCAAGACGACCACGCTACGCGTGATTGCAGGTTTTGAGATGCCTTCATCGGGTATCGTTTCTATTGACGATGTGGATATCACCAATAAGTCGCCCAGCCAGCGTAACGTAGGCATGGTATTCCAATCCTATGCGCTTTTTCCCAACATGACGGTCGCGAATAATATTGGGTTTGGTCTGCGTATTCGTAAAGAGCCTGAAGAGTCCGTTAAAAAACGCGTGAACGAAATGCTGGCGCTTATTCACCTGGAGAAAAAGGGGAACAGTTATCCATACCAACTTTCAGGCGGACAGCAGCAGCGTGTGGCTTTGGCGCGCGCCCTCGCCATCCGTCCGGAGGTGCTTTTGCTGGATGAACCTCTTTCCGCGCTGGATGCAAAGATCCGCGTTTCCCTGCGCGCTGAAATTCGCGCCATTCAGCGGGAACTGGGGATCACCGCCATTTACGTTACGCACGACCAGGAGGAAGCCTTATCCATCTCGGATCGAATCGTCGTGATGAACATGGGCGAGATGGACCAGGTTGGCACGCCCTTCGAAGTATACAACTTCCCACAGACCGCCTTTGTTGCCAATTTCGTCGGGACGCTGAACACGGCATCCGCCGAAGTGCTTGACCCGGAAAAGGGCATTCTCAAGATGGACGGCGTGCAGTTTATCTCTGCTCAAAATTTGCATGACAGGAGGAAGGGCGACGCGGTGAAGTTCTCAGTCCGCCCCGAGCGTTTCAGTTTTGCGTCCGAACATAAGAAGGATAATATTTTGGATTGCACGATTGAGAACATTACGTTCCTCGGCGCAGTGGTTCGCATCCAAGTCAAGATTGGTGGAACCAACTTCAATATGGACACCTTCAATAATCCATTCCTGGAACTGCCCAAGATCGGCGACAAGGATCAGGTCACCTGCTCGAAGGAAGCCGTGCTGGTGCTGAGTGATTAGCATCCAACCTGTTTCACCCGCATATTGCGTTTGTAGGTCACGTTTCAAACGTGACCTACGCCTTTTAAGAAAGAGACTCCATGAACAAAATCATCCTCGTCCTTTCTGATGCCCTGCGTTACGACGTGGCAAAAGCCAACATGGGTTTTCTCGGTCATCTGGTGGAAACCAGACAGGCGAGTCTTTATAAAATTGTTGGCGAGTTGCCCAGCCTCTCCCGCCCGATGTATGAGACCATCCACACGGGACTGCCTTCGAGCGAACATGGCATTGTCGCCAATACGATTATTCGGCTCTCGAACAAGCCGAACATCTTTCAGACAGTAAAGGAAGCAGGCAGGGTCACGGCCGCTGCCGCATACTCCTGGGTGTCGGAGTTGTATAACCGCGCCCCCTACGACCCCATTGATGACAGGGAAGTGGATGATGAATCCCTGCCAATTCAGCATGGACGCTTCTACACTGAGGATGGCTATCCTGATATCGAACTCTTCCGCACGGCCGCGCGTCTTGTCCGCAGGTTTTCCCCCGACTATATGTTGCTTCATCCCATGGGCATGGACTATCACGGCGAGACCTTTGGCTCCGACACAAAGGAATATCGCAACCATGCCACATACCAGGACAAAAGACTCGCGCCACTCGTCATGGAATGGCGCGAGCATGGATACACAATTTTAGTCACGGGCGATCATGGTGTCGATGCCGATGGAAATCATGGCGGGACCACTTCAGAGCAACGCGATGTGCCATTGTTTGTCATCCGACCCAATTGGGAAGGCAGAGGCGATACGAACGAACTTGCTTCACATTTGCAGATCGCGCCGACCATCCTCGATTTGTTGGAAGTCCCAATCCCTGAGACGATGAAGTATCGGCCCTTATTGCTCGACTAGCGCCTTGACCAGTTCGCGGTTGAAATCGGGGATATCCGCCACCACCCGCCCCCAAACCTGATTGCCCTCGCGAAAGGCTGGTTCATCCACCCAGACCGCACCCGCATTGACGAGGTCATCCTTGATTCCCGTTGATCCTGTGGCGCGCTGTCCCTTCTTGATGATGTCCGCCGAGATGGCAATCGAGCCGCCGTGACAAATAATGCCAATTACCTTACCGGCATCGTTCATTTCGTGTGCAAGGTGTTTAACAACATCGTGCCTGCGGAGTTTGTCCGGCGCCCAACCGCCTGGAAGAATGAGAGAAAATAGTTCGCTGGCTTCGAGGGATTCGATGGTGGCATCGGGATTGATGACCAGCCCGTTTTTGCCGCGAACGGGTTTCAAGTCCAGCCCGGCGCTCAAGACCTTTGCACCCTCTTCCTGTAATCGCATCAGCGGGACATAATATTCCAAATCTTCCACACCTTCCGCAATCAAGACCGCGATTGTCTTTCCCTGTAATTTCATTTCAGCCTCACTCGCCGACAATTTTCACCAATACGCGCTTTCGCCTTCTGCCATCGAACTCGCCATAGAAGATCTGTTCCCAAGGTCCAAAGTCAAGCCTGCTGTTGGTGACGGCAACCACAACCTCGCGTCCCATCACCTGACGTTTCATGTGGGCATCGGCATTATCTTCACCGGTATCGTTGTGCCGGTACTGGTTGACAGGTTCATGGGGGGCGAGTTTTTCCAGCCATTTTTCGTAGTCTTGGTGTAGTCCGCTTTCGTCGTCGTTGATGAAGACCGAAGCGGTGATGTGCATGGCATTAACCAAAAGCAGGCCTTCCTGAATCCCGCTTTCGCGCAGACATTCTTCCACTTGCGAGGTGATGTTTACAAATCCGCACCGGGCGGGGACATTGAACCAGAGTTCTTTGCGATAGGATTTCATGGTTTTCCTTGGAATGGATTTTACCTGACGAATCCAATTCTACTTGAATTCGCCGGAAATTTTGCAAACTTGCGCTGGTTGAAAAAACGGAAGGTTTGTTTGGATTTGCCGTGATGTAGGGGCGGGAATACATCAATCGATTGTCCAGATTTCGGCATGTATCATGGCAATTTCCAGAGAGCCAGGGTAATTTTCGGGTGGGCATTAATTGCTTTGTTATAATCATTCTCCTATGCGTTTCAATATATTTTCACAATCCGACATTCCCGAAAGATACCGTTCCAATTTCAGGAATCTTTATCTCGACATTGCCTGGTTTGGTGTGTTGAGCGGGACCTCTGTCAACTTCCTCAATGTATACGCCACACGCCTCGGCGCATCCGGTTTGCAGATTGCGTTGCTCACGGCCATGGCGGCTGTCGTCAACCTTTTTCTTGCCATCCCTGCTGGTCGTTGGATCGAAAAACGCCACACAGGAAAAGCCGTCTTTTGGTCATCCGTTCTCTTTCGCGCCGGTTATTTTTTGTGGATTCCCCTCCCCTGGATATTCGATAAGCAGGGACAAATTTGGGCATTGATTGTCCTTGCCTTTCTGATGGCGATTCCACTGACTCCCCTGGGAGTCGGTTTCAACGCCCTGTTTGCCGAAGCCGTCCCAGACAGATTTCGCGCACAGGTGGCTGGCACGCGCAACGTCACCTTTGCCATTGCTTATATGCTGTCTTCCTTTGGCGCGGGTCTTATTCTGAAAAATATGGCGCTTGAACCCGGATATCAGGTAATCTTTACAATTGGCGCTTTGGGCGCGGCGATGAGCAGTTATCATCTGTACCACGTCAGGCCAATGCAGGAGGGTGTTTTTCCGCTTCAATCTTCATCCCGGCCCGCTGTTTCTCCGCCGATTAGTTCCGCGCGTGGACTCAAATCTGCCCTGCGGCTTGACATTTGGAGAACCCCGTTTCGGAAAGTCCTGTTGGCGTTGTTCTTCTTTCACCTGACCCACTACCTGCCGACGCCGCTCTATCCGTTGTACAATGTCCGTATTCTCGCCTTGAATGATAACAACATCGGCATAGGTACTGCGCTTTACTACCTCACCGTGCTTATCGGCTCGACCCAGTTTAGGCATGTCGTCAATCGGCACGGAAACAAAAGAGTGACTGGCTGGGGCGCGGCCGGAATGGCGGTGTATCCCCTTCTGCTTGCGCTTTCACATAATACCTGGCAGTTCTATGCGATTTCTTTCATTGGCGGATTCATCTTTGCCATGGTCAACGGCGCTTACGTCAACTATATGCTCGAAAACATCCCCCCGGCTGATCGACCATCGTATCTGGCGTGGTATACCATCATTCTCAATGTTGCCATACTCGCCGGTTCCCTAACCGCCCCTCTTATCATGGATGTGGCGGGGCTGAGCAACGCTCTTATCGCTGTTGCTGTTCTGCGCCTCATTGCTGGATTGATCATTCTCAAGTTGGGGTGATGGGAAATCTTGTGTGCGTTTCATCCTGACGCCTCACCCCGCTTGGATGGGTTGTCCCCAAACGATTTGAGTGTCGAACCCGGGCAGATCATCATGTTGATGGTGGCATTCGCCGAGATACTCGAAGCCAGGTTTTTCGAAAACCCTGTTCGAGGCTGGGTTTTCGGAGTGAATCTCCGCGATCACACGCTCTGCGCCCAAGTCATCGAATGCAAAGCGCAGGAGCGCGCTTGTGATCTCGCTGGCAAATCCCTGTCTTTGGTGTTCGGGCAGTCCAAACCACGAGAGTTCCAATCTGAAAATAAGAGCCTCCCCAAATGAGAAGGCTCTTTGTCCAATTGTTTTAATTTCCTTTTTTCTCCATCTTTGCCCAGGTGTCTTTCAAATTCACCGTCAAATTGAAAACAGGTTTCGCGGGTGTGGAGTCTGGGTCGACGCAGAAGTAACCTGTGCGCTCGAACTGGATATTGTCACCAGTCTTGGCGTCAGCGAGGGCTGGTTCCACGAAGGCATTCTCCAATACTTCCAATGATTTGGGATTGATGATGCTTTCCAGTTCGCCATCATCGGGGCGTTCGACAGTGAATAACTGGTCGTACATTCTCACTTCCGCCGGGATGGCATGTTCCGCCGAGACCCAATGGATGGTGGATTTGACCTTGCGCCCATCGGGCGAATCGCCGCCGCGCGTGGCTGGGTCATATGTCGCGTGAACCTCCACCACTTCGCCTGCATCATTTTTCACTACATGTGTGCATTTCACGAAATACGCGTAGCGCAAACGAACTTCATTGCCGGGGAAGAGGCGATAATACTTGGGCGGCGGGGTCTCGCGGAAATCATCCTGTTCGATGTAAATGACCTTCGAGAACTTGACCTTGCGCGTGCCGGCGTTCGGGTCTTCGGGGTTGTTGATCGCTTCCAGTTCTTCGCTCTGCCCTTCAGGATAGTTGTCGATGACCAGTTTGAGCGGCTTCAATACCGCCATACGGCGCAGGGTGCGCTTGTTCAAATCGTCGCGGATGATGGCTTCGAACTGTCCCATCTCCACCCAGCTATCGTTCTTAGTTTCTCCGGTACCGGTCACAAAGTTGATGATCGCTTCGGGCGTCACGCCGCGACGCCTCAAGCCGCGCAGGGTGGTCAGGCGCGGGTCATCCCAGCCGCGTACCACACCGGTCTCCACCATTTTGCGGAGTTTGCGCTTGCTCATCATGGCGTAGGTCAGGTTGAGGCGGGAGAATTCGATCTGCCTGCTGGGGAAGGCTTCCAGTTTTTCGAGGAACCATTCGTACAACGGACGGTGAATGATATATTCGTTGGAACACAACGAATGGGTGACGCCTTCCATCGAGTCGTTCTGCCCGTGCGACCAATCGTACATCGGGTAGATGTGCCACTTGTCGCCGGTGCGATGGTGATGGACGTTCATGATTCGGTACATCACCGGGTCGCGCAGCAGAATATTCGGGTGCGCCATGTCGATCTTGGCGCGAAGCACGCGGCTGCCTTCCGCAAATTCGCCGTTCTTCATACGTTCCAGTAAATCCAAGTTTTCTTCCACTGAGCGGTTGCGGTACGGCGAATCGACGCCCGGCTTGAGCGCGGAGTCGGTCTCGCTCCACTTTGTCCCTTTGGGCAGCGTTCCGCGACTGGCGCTCATTTCTTCCTGGGTCTGATCGTCCACATAAGCCAGTCCGAGCTTCACGAGGCGCACCGCCCAATCGTAGAGCAGGTCGAAATAATCCGAAGCGAACGTCACCTTTGCCCACTTGATCCCCAGCCATGAAGCATCGGACTCGATGGCTTCAACGAATTCGGTCCCCTCTTTCGATGGGTTGGTGTCGTCGAAACGTAAATACAATTCGCCACCAAACTCCTGCGCGGTGAAATAATCGATCAGAAATGCCTTGACATGTCCGATGTGTAAATACCCGTTCGGTTCGGGAGGCAGACGCGTGCGGACGTAATTGAAGCGTCCGTTCTTCAGATCTTCCGCCACTGCCTCACGGATGAAAGCAGGGATTCGACTCTTGGTTTCTTCTGGACTCATGATTGGATGCCTTCACGATGGATTTCAGGGCGGCGACTCCTTTTCTACCTTTGGGTGGATGCGCGAAAGAGACGACTGTCCCGCCCCGATGACTTTTGTGTGAACTGGCGCAATTATAACAAACAGCGCTCATGATTTATAATAGAATTCGAACTGGAGGACCCCATGACCGAATCGAACGAAAAATCAAAACCCAATTTTGCTGGCGTTTACTTTGACCGTGACTCCGTCCTGCGCCTTGCCCGGCTCGCGGATATCTTTGCCTGGGTTACATTGATTTATTATGCGGCACAGGCTGGCATTTCCCTGGTCGTTTTTGTTCTTCAAGTTGCGCGCGGCTTGATGGTGTTGCCGGGGCTCACCGACTACATTCAGCAATTCCTGTGGATATTCATGCCGGCGCTACCAGGATTGTTGTATTTCGTCGGCTTGCAGGCGATCGGCAAAGCCCTGCTCATCTTCATGGACGTGGAGGACAATACCCGCCGCGCTGCAAGCAAGGGGCTTTTCAGGTTGCAAAAGATCGATGAGAAAGATACTTCCCAGTAGGTTTTCCGTTGTCGAATCAAAATGGATGCCGCAAGGCATCCATTTTGATTCCTGGAAGGTCTCTGTCACACAGGCGGTGGGTTTTGGTATGCAAAAAGATGAGCTTCTTGTAAGATAAGTGTGTTGAAGCCAATAGTTGCCTAACAGAAAGCCCAGCGACATGAAAGAAACCGAGAAGCAGGTCTGGGCGACGACGTAAGCGAGCAAAGCCGCGATCAAGCATGGTGCGAATTTCTTCTTTACTTGCAGGGTCGTTGCATCTGTGACGCGCCTGCATGGAAACGCCTTGCAATGAACTTACAAAAAGGCGTTTTTATTTGTTCTTTATATGATTGGGGGAATTTTTTGTCACCGTTTTATGCGGAGCGGTTACGATTGAAACATTATTACGAGGTGACTATGAATAAACTCGATGTAAATTCCCCTGTTTTTACCCTGGCGCCCGAAGTGGAGCGCCGATTGATGGTTCTCGTGCCGGATTCCGATGTGGATCTTTCCAGCGCGGCGCGAAAAATCTGGGAATTAACAAACGCTCTCGGCGGGCGGGTTCGATTTCTTGGGTTGTGCAAGGATGAGGCGCGGGAGCCCAGCCTGAGGCGGCAGATGGTGTCCCTCTCCAGCATGGTCGGCGGCGAATCCGATATCGAATTCGGTGACGACTGGCTGAACTTCGTCAAATCTCATTGGCGCGAAGGCGATGTGATTGTTTGCTTTGGCGAACAGCATGTTGGCTTTGCCAAAAGACCCCTGAGCCAGATTTTGGAATCGAATTTGAACGTCACAGTCTATGTGCTTCCTGAAACCCAAACGATGCGTCCGCGTCCGAACTGGATTTTGTCCGCGCTGGGTTGGGTTGGTTCGATTGCGATTGTCGCTCTTTTTTTCTGGGCGCAGTCGAAACTGATTCACGCGCAGAGCGACTGGGCGCACACCATGCTGCTTTATCTTTCCCTTTTCATCGAAACGGGTTCTTTATGGGTTTGGAACAGCCTGTTCGGATAACAGAAACCACCGGTATTTATGATTAATACAAACGAGAACACACATACCTCCATCATCGAGCGGACGACGGGACACAAACCGTCGCGCACGCTGCAATCCTGGTTTATCGGTCGCCCACTGTCCACCGCGGATGCTTCGCATCAGACCATCGGCAAGGTGGTCGGGCTGGCGGTCTTTGCTTCGGACGCGCTTTCGTCCACTGCGTATGCCACACAGGAAATTCTGGTCATCCTTGCGGCGGCGGGAACCGCGGCGTTTGGGCTGGTTTTTCCCATCTCGATTGCCATTGTCACCCTGCTTGCGATTGTGGCGGCGTCATACGAGCAGACCATTCACGCCTACCCCGACGGCGGCGGCGCGTACATCGTCGCCCGCGATAACCTCGGCGAGTTCCCTGCGTTGGTTGCGGGTGCGTCCCTGCTGACCGATTACATCCTGACGGTTTCGGTCTCCATCGCTTCTGGTGTGGCGCAGATTACTTCCGCATTCCCTGAACTGTACGACTATCGTGTATTTCTTGCCGTCATTTTCATTTTGTTCATTATGCTGATGAACCTGCGCGGCGTCAAAGAGTCGGGGACGGCTTTTGCCTTTCCCACCTACTTCTTTGTCCTGATGATGCTCGTCACCGTTGGCTTTGGGCTGTACCGCGCGCTTATCTCGAACTCGCTAGGCATGGTGGTTGACCCGCCGCATCTCGAGATAAAGCATGTTGTTACAGCGATTACACCCTTCCTGCTGCTTCACGCTTTTTCCAGTGGGACCGCCGCTCTGACCGGTATCGAAGCCATCTCCAACGGCATCACCGCCTTCAAGGAACCGCGCAGCCGCAACGCGGGCATCACCCTGATTTGGATGGCGGTCATTCTCAGCTCCTTTTTTCTGGGCATTTCCTATCTTGCAAGGGAAATCGGCGCGGTGCCTTCGGAGAGTGAAACTGTCATCTCCCAACTGGCGCGGACGGTCTTTGCGGGGCGCGGCGTGTTGTATCTCATGCTGATTGCCGCGACATCGGTCATCCTCATCATGGCGGCGAATACGGCTTTTGCGGATTTTCCGCGCCTTGGAGCGTTGGTGGCGAAAGACGGATTCCTTCCCCGCCAGTTGACCTCTCGCGGAAGCCGGCTCGTGTTTTCGCGCGGCATCGTGACGCTTGCGGCAGTCGCCTCCATCATCCTCGTCATTTTCAACGCCAGCGTGACCCGTCTGATTCCGTTGTATGCAATCGGCGTATTCCTGTCATTCACGCTTTCACAGGGCGGCATGGCGCTGCGGTGGCATAAGATCGGTAAATTGAAGCCCGGCGAGGAAAAACGGGAACGTGGTTCGACCCTGCGCTTTGTAAAGGATTGGCGGCTAAAAATGCTGATTAACGGGTTCGGCGCGCTTTGTACTGCGGTGGTGATGATGGTCTTTGCCATCACCAAATTCCACGACGGGGCGTGGGTGGTGTTGATCCTGATCCCGCTGCTGGTTGCCGGGTTTTGGATGATTCACCGCCACTATAAAAATCTTGCTAAAAGACTTTCCCTCGATAACGCGGGAGCCATCCCGCCGCACTCCATTCGTCATCGGGTGATTATGCCAGTCAGCGGCGTTCACCAGGGGACTCTGGCGGCGCTGCGTTACGCTCGGATGCTCTCCGACGACATTACGGCGGTGCACGTCACCATCGAACCGGCCGACGCGGAAAAAGTCCGCCAGAAATGGGAGACTTGGGGACAGGGCGTGCGCATGGTGATGTTGGATTCCCCCTACCGCCTTTTCCTCGAACCTTTGCTGGAATATATTTCCGACATTTCACAGCGTCGTCAGCACGGCGAAACCATCACCATCGTAGTGCCTGAATTTGTTGCGGAAAGCCGCCTGGCAGGAACCTTGCACACAAATACGGCGGATATTCTTCGCAGCCAGTTGAAACGCCAGCGCGGAATCGTCATCATCAACGTGCCATATCACGTGGATGAGGCAGATACGCTATAACCATTGCGCGAGTCTTGCGAACGCCCGTCTCTATCTTGAGGCGGGCGTTTTGTTTCCCTCCTTGACTCCCAGGGGGCAAGGTAGTAAACTGCCCCTACCTACCGTTCGGTAGAGAAGGAGAGATGATGACACGAGACGATATTCTCGATGCCGCCGCGCAGGTATTCCGCCAGAAGGGGTTTCATGGCGCGTCCATGTCCGAAATTGCGGATGCCGTCAAATTGCAAAAGGCAAGCTTGTATCATCATGTCACTTCCAAGCAGGAAATTCTGCTGGAACTTCTCGACCGCGCACTCGGCTTGTTGACCGAGCACATCGCCGCCATCACCTCTCAATCCATCCCCGCTGACCAAAAACTGAGACAAATGATTCGCGCCTATCTATCCGCGCTGGCTGACAACGCCGATCTGACTTCGGTGCTGTTGTTTGAGCATCGCTCGCTCGATAAAAAGTCACACGCGCGCCATATTCCGCAACGCGATAAGTTCGAGAAACTCTGGCGTGATACGATTGACGAAGGTGTGGCGGCGGGAATATTTGCCTGTCCTGATTCGGGCATGGCAGTCCGCGCGTTGATGGGGGTGATGAACTGGACCCTGACCTGGTACCGATCAGACGGAGGTAAGTCTATGGGTGAAATTGCCGACGAGTATGCCGATTTGTTTTTTCATGGATTGCTGAAGTGAAAACCCGACAATGGACGATGGACCGTTGACCATGGTCTGTCGTCCGTCGTCCAAAAAGGAGAGAGCACATGTATTCATTCGAACCCAATGAAGAGCAAAAAATGTTGGTGGATGCGGTGGGCAAGTACGCACAGAACGATCTTCGCCCCGCCGCGCACGATGCGGAGGAGAGCCGCGAACTGCCGAAGAAACTTGTCAGCAAGGGTTGGGAACTTGGCTTTCTGCAAGCCTCCATTCCCGAAGCCTGCGGCGGCTTTGGCGACCGTTCCGCCGTGACAGGCGCACTGGCAATGGAAGAATTTGCCTTCGGCGACCTCGCGGGCGCGCTGGCGGTGTTGACCCCGTCGTTGTTTGCCATGCCCATTTTGCTGGGCGGCAGCGAGGAACAAAAACAGGAATACCTGTCCAAAGTTATCGAAGGCGATTGGGTTCCGTATACCGCCGCGCTGATTGAATATGCCTTCGACTTCGACCCGACCGCACTCAAGACGGCTGCTACCGTTGACGGCGGTGACTACGTCCTCAGCGGCGAGAAAGCGTTTGTGCCCTTCGCCAAAGACGCCGAAGCCATGATTGTGTATGCAAACCTCGACGGCAAGACTCAGGGCTTCATCGTTCCCAAAGGCGCGGCTGGGTTATCCGTCGCAAATAAACGCGAGAAGTTGATGGGCTTGAATGCCCTGCCGATGTACCGCGTCAAATTGGATGGAGTGAAAGTCCCCGCCGCGAATCGGCTCGGCGGCGAAGCGGGTCACGATTTCGAGTTGATT
>DAOUAS010000240.1:0-2848 GCA_034433295.1 Anaerolineales bacterium
CGGGCAAATTATAGTGAATTACAGATCGATATTTTGCTGACGCAAAACCCACTTTTCAAGAAGGTTCATAAAGAATATTCAAAGGTTCAAAAGTTTCTTGACCGAAATATCCCTTTGGCGACAGTTGAAGGTCTGTTGCTTCTGAAGCTTTATGCCTTGCCTTCCCTGTATCGGCAAGGTAATTTTGCCAGGGTTGGCATTTATGAAAACGACATTGCCACTTTGCTGCATTACTATCAACCAGATATGGCGCTGTTGCTAAGAGAGCTTTCCAAACACGTCAACGAAACCGATTTTGAAGAGATCAAGAGCGTCGTGTCTGATATTCAAAACCGCATCAAGCGTTTCAAGAACGAGTCCCGTTAAGCCAAGTAGGAACAACAACACAAAAGCGACCTCCACTTGGAAGTCGCTTTTTGGATTCATTATATTACCTCCAAAGCGTGACGCGCTCTGGAATCCTCTCCTCCCCCAACTCGTGACATAACTTCTTCAAACGCGGATAAGCGCCACGCCATTTCAAGTCATCGAGGGTCTCTTTCAATGGGACATCCGTCCGAAGCGTGGACAATTCCCGAAACAGCAAGGCATCTTTATAGTTCGCCTGCAGTTTTTCAACCAAAGTTGTCGCGCGCCCCAAACCGAGCGGGAGTTTCTTCGGGTCTGTGGGGATTGACTCAATGTGTTTGAATTTCGCCAATATGGTCGCGGTGGACTTCGCTCCCCAGCCTTGAATCCCCGGATAGCCATCCGCTGAGTCACCGACGAGGGCAAGGTAATCGGGGATAGCCTCAGGGCTGACGCCAAATTTTTTGATCACGCCTTTTTCGTCCAAAAGAATCTCGCGGCGGCGATCCCAACAGATGACTTTGTCGCTATCCACCATTTGCGTCAAATCCTTGTCCACCGAGCAAATGACGATCTGTTCCACCGATTTGACCTTTTTGAACCGAGCAACTGCCGTGGTGATGGCATCGTCCGCCTCAAATTTGATCATCGGCCAGGTCACCAGCCCCAAAGCCGATACCATCTTTTCAGCCAGCGCAAATTGATTCAAGATGACAGGGTCAACGCCCGCGCTTGATTTATAGCCTGGATAAAGCTTATTGCGAAACGACTCGATCACATGGTCGAAGGCCACCGCAACATGCGTCACCTCGGGGTCGGAGAGGAGAAGCATCATGCTGCGGATGAGTCCCAGCGTTGCGCCGATCTCCTGTCCACCGGGGGATTTCTTCGGCGGCGCGCCAAAATGGGCGCGGAAGAGTTCGTAGGTCCCGTCAACAAGATGGATTTTCATTTACTTCCAACCTAGCCGCCTGACATGGCGCCGACGATACGAAAAGGCTCGCTGCCCGTCACAATGGCTGACGGTAAAAGGGTCCCTGCGGGTTCAAGCGAAAAGTCCTGCCCACAGGCGAAGAAACGGATGAAGGGACGACGTTGCTGTGTGACATGGTCGCGGATCGTCCCGCGCAGCACCGGGTAGCGTGTCTCAAGAGCGTCGAGGATGGAGCCGATGGTTGCAGGCTCCTCCACTTGAAGTTGAACTTCCCTGCCGACCCGCGCCAGCGTCTGCAAGTGATATGGAAGCAGGACCCGAATCATTGCAGCGTTTGAACTTCCACAGACAGGACGGCGGGCAGATTGCTGACGATGGGCATCCAACTGTCACCCGAATCAGCCGAGGCGTAGACCTGTCCACCGGTAGTGCCGAAGTAGATTCCGCATGAATCAAGCGTATCGACCGCCAGTGCGCTTCGTAAAATATTCACGTAACAATCGCTTTGCGGCAGACCCTTTGTCAGCGCTTCCCATTCGTTCCCGCCGCTGCGGCTGCGATAGACACGCAGTTTTCCTTCGGGCGGGAAATGCTCCGAATCGCTCTTGATGGGAACCACATAAATGGTGTTCGGCTCATGCGCATGGACTGCAATCGGAAAGCCGAAGTCGCTTGGCAGGTTGCCGCTGACCTCGCTCCACGAGTCGCCGGAGTTATCGCTGCGCATCACGTCCCAATGTTTTTGCATGAATAATATATTCGGGCGCGAAGGGTGCATGGCAATGTTATGGACGCAATGACCGACGTCTGCCGTGGCATCGGGAAGTTCGCCGCCAGAGTTGAGCCCTTTGTTGATCGGCTGCCAGGTCTCGCCGCCATCTTCGGTACGGAACGCGCCCGCAGCAGAGATGGCAATGAAGATACGTTGCGGGTTGGCAGGGTCGATGATGATCGTGTGCAGGCACATCCCACCCGCGCCCGGCTGCCAGAGATTCCCTTTTACTTCGCGCAACCCGGCAAGTTCCTGCCATGTCTGCCCGCCGTCGGTACTGCGGAACATGGCGGCATCTTCCACGCCGGCATAAACAGTATCCGGGTCGGTCAGGGACGGCTCAAGCCGCCAGACACGTTTGAACTCCCACGGATGGGGCGTGCCGTCATACCACAGGTGAGTCCCCGGTACCCCATCGTAGGTAAATTGATTGCCCACCGGTTCCCAGGTTTTGCCTCCATCGTCTGAGCGCTGGATCAACTGTCCGAACCAGCCAGTGGACTGCGAGGCATACAATCGATTCGGGTCCGCGGGTGAACCGTTCATGTGATAGACCTCCCAACCCGCAAAAAACGGACCGCTTACATCCCACTTCTTGCGCTTCTTGTCCGATGTCAGGATAAACGCGCCTTTGTGGGTGCCAACCAATACTCGTACTCCGCTCATATCGTCTCCTTTTCTAAGAGCCTATCCGTAAATTAGTCATGAGAGCACATTCTCCAGAGGATCAAAGTAGAGGCAAGATAAAGTAAAGCCAGCCAATTACTCGACTTTTTAGCCCAGCGAGTACGTAA
>DAOUAS010000241.1:0-15946 GCA_034433295.1 Anaerolineales bacterium
CGCCTTTCCACGATCCTTGACCGAAACGAACTGGTCAGAGAGGTGGTAAACCAGGTGAGGGATGCCTTTGGCTACTATCACACCCAGATTTACTTCTTTGATGATGCCCGCGAAAACCTGGTCATGGCCGGTGGTACAGGAGAGGCCGGCAGGCTGATGCTTGCGCAGTACCACAAACTTGCAAAGGGACGCGGTCTGGTGGGGCGGGCGGCTGAAACCAACGAGCCGATTTTGGTATCGGATACAGCCAGCAACCCCGACTGGCTGCCCAACAAACTGCTGCCCGATACCAAGGCTGAAGTGGCAATTCCCATCTCCATCGGCGACCAGGTGTTGGGCGTGTTGGACGTACAGCACAACGTTGTGGACGGTTTGAAGCGCGAAGATATCGATGCGCTGCAATCCATCGCCAACCAGGTCGCCATTGCCGTGCGGAATGCGCAATCCTATACGGAAATCCAACGCAGTCAGGCTCTTTTATCCGACGCGCTCAAAGCTGCCCGGCTTGGCAACTGGGAATATGACTTCGAAAACGACCTCTTTCATTTCACCGATGACTTCTATGCGATTTTCCGCACCACTGCTGAAAAAGTGGGCGGTTACAAGATATCCTCGGCTGACTACTCCAGGAATTTTGTCCACCCCGATGATGCCGCGCTTGTGGGAACCGAGATTCAAAAAGTGCTGGATGCCAAGGATCGCCTTTTCACCACGCACCTCGAACACCGCATCATTTTCTCGGACGGCGAGACAGGCTACATCGCTGTAAACATCAATGTGGAACGCGACGAGAACGGAAAGATCACCCGCTGGTATGGCGCGAACCAGGATATTACCGAGCGCCGCCGGCTGGAGGAGATCGATCGTAAGCGCGCCGCACAACAGGAAGCCATCAACCTGATCACCCAAAAGATTCAAAGCGCAAGCACCATCGAAACCGCGTTGAAAGTTGCCGCGCGCGAATTGGGTCATACTTTGGGAACCCAGACCGCTGTCCATTTGGATACCGGCGACGGACAGAAATCCGCCATGGCGCTTGGAGAGTAAATCATGAAAAAATCACTTTTGCCGTTTACAAAAGGCCGCTTCAACTTAAGGGTAAAACTCCCGCTTTCCATCATTGCCTTGCTGGTGCTTTCTCTTGTATCGTTCACGATCCTGAGCGTTTGGGTATCGCGCGCCTCCTTGACCAACACGCTCAAACAAAGCCTTGCAACCGAGGCGGCGCTCCAGGTTGAGGGAATCCGTTCCTACCTGGTATGGACCCGCAGTATGGCCATCGATATCAGCACCGTGGCTGAAGCGCTCGACCTCGATGAAGAATCCAGCAAGATGGCGATCAAGAGAATGCTTGCCGACAATGAGCAGGTCATCGGTTCGACAATTGCCTACGAGCCTTACGCATTCAAACCGGATAGGCAGTTCTGGGCGCCTTATTACAACCGAACGACTGACAACGAACTGGTATTTACCCAGTTGGGAACCCCTGAAAACAACTACCCGGCACAGGACTGGTACCGGCTTGCGAAAGAAGTGAATGAAACCATCCTGTCACCAGCCTACTTCGATGCGGGCGGCGCAAAAATCTGGATGGTGACGTGGAGCGTGCCCTTTCACGATGCTTCAGGCAAACTGAAGGGAGTTGCGACAACTGACATCGCATTTTCACAGACACAGGATATCGTGCAGAAGATCGCCGTCGGCAGGCAGGGTTATGCCTTCCTCGTGGATCAAAACGGGGTTGTTTTGGGCATTGGAACTCAGGGCGGCCAATATAAAACCATGGAAGACAGCATGTTAATTTCCGACTCTTCCACGGAAGCCGAAGTCTGGAATAAAATGATCGATGATATGACCCGGGGCAAATCGGGGTTTGCTGATTTGATCGATCCGCAGGGAAAGGACATGTTTGTCGCCTATGAACCGGTTGGGATGGACACCGGATGGTCTTTGGGTTTGGCCTATCCCCAGACGGAGCTCTTTCAACCGGCGGTTCAATTGCAGAATACTTTGATTCTCTTCCTGGTTATCGTCCTTGTGATTGCAAGTGTCATCCTGCTCCTCCTGTCTCGTTCCATCACGCGTCCCCTCGAACAGATGACCTCCTGGGCAAAGTCATTCTCCCAGGGACAGATGCATTGGGGCGCAGACCTGCCTGAAAAAGCACTCCACATCAATACGAACGACGAAATCGAAGACCTGGCCGACGCCTTCAAACACATGAGCCGCGAATTGAATTCAACCCTGAGCACGCTGGAGGAGCGCGTGACCGCCCGCACCAAAGACCTGGCAACGGTGGCTGAAGTGGGAACAGCAACATCCACCATTCTGGATGCCGATAAACTCCTGCAAGCCGTGGTGGAATTGACCAAGGAACGGTTTGGTCTGTATCACTCGCATATTTACCTTCTGGACGAAAAAGGCGAAAACCTGGTGCTGGCTTCTGGCGCCGGCGAACCGGGGCGCATCATGGTTGCGGAGAAACGCTCCATCCCACTCGACCGCGAACAATCGCTCGTTGCGCGCGCGGCCCGCGAACGCAAGGGTGTTACCGTCAACGATGTGACACAGGAACCGGACTTCCTGCCCAATCCCCTGCTGCCGGATACGCGCTCCGAACTGGCTGTACCCATGATCGTCGGCTCGAACCTGATCGGCGTCTTCGACATTCAGTCAGACGAGGTCGGGCGCTTCACGAATTCGGATATCGACATCCAGACTACTCTGGCGGCGCAGGTAGCCACCTCCATTCAAAACGTGCGCTCGTTCGAGCAATCCAAGGCTCAAGCTGATCTGGAATCTCTCGCAAATGCCATCGGGCAAAAGATTCAGCGCGCCACCACCGTGGAAGATACCCTGCAAACCGCCATCCGAGAGATCGGGCTGGCGCTTGGCGCTTCGCGGGTGCGCGCCCGGATTGGCATCGACACCACCGGCCCGGCTGACGAAGCCCGCCAAAATTAAGAAAAACCAAAAGAAAATTACTGGAATGTTGAAAGAAAAGCGAGGTCACGATGAGTGAACAAACCAACTCGATCATCGATACGGCAGGAGAAAGACAAAAGCAAATCGGCTTGTGGGCTGCGGGCATCATTACCGCCATGAGCGCGGCTTTTATGGCTGTCTCGATCTATGCAGTCGTTTGGCAAGGCCGGTTTTATTTTGAAGATGCCATCCTGATGCCAGCCACGGTCATACTTACCATTGGTGGTCTCCTGAGCCACTTTTTTATCCGCCAGGGGCGTTATAAGACGGGAAGCGAACTACTGTTCATCGCTTTGATGATTATGCCTGTCATAGCTACACTGGTGCTCTCCAACATCCTTATGATTGGTATTGCGTTTACTGTGATTTTTGCCCCGCTGATGGTTAACTGGATTTTACTAAAGACTTCAAGGCGACTCGCCCTGGTCACGATTGCGCTGGTGATTTTGGCTTTCATTGGCATTGAGGTTTGGAATCCTGGTTTTCGCGGTCTTTCAGATGTGGCAGTTAATGTCACTCCATTTGTTATTGCCCTTGCCGCTGTGGTCTTACTGGTATTCATAGTTCGTCCACTGTGGATGAGAGGGAACATCCAGACCAAAATCGTTCTCTGGGCGGGAACCGGCTTTTTCCTCTCAGCGGCATTCATTATCGGTTACGCGGCGTTTACGCTTCGCAGGGAGATTTCCCGTTCCGCAGAAGATGCGGCCCAAAAAATCGCGCGCGAAAAAGCGGCGGAGATCCGAACAGCGCTCGAAAGGACCCTTAGCGCTGCAGAGACATTTACCCAATCGGTGGCGGTGGTGAAGACCGAAGGGGTCCAATTAAGCCGCGAACAAGTCAACGCAATGCTAAGGCAGTTGCTCAAGGACAACCCTCAATTCGTTGGGGTGGATGTCCTTTGGGAGCCCAACGCATTCGACGGCATGGATGCTGAATTTGCCAATACGGAAGGCAGCGACGTCAATGGACGTTTTGTCCCTTATTGGACAAGGGGCACAGGCGGAGAGATTCGGGTGGAACTGCTTCAGGATTACGACACAAGCGATTGGTATCAATGCCCGAAGTTAACAAAGGTGCCATGCCTGATCGACCCCCTGGTTTATCCGGTGCAGGGTAAAGATGTATTAATGACCTCGGTCGTGGTACCTTTTGTCGTCGACGGCACCTTTTACGGCATTACAGGTATTGATACACCCGTCAGCTTTCTTCAAGACCTTGCCGACAAGGCGGATGTTTTTAATGGAGCCGGAAGTGTAATCATCCTCAGCAACAACGGTACGATCCTGGGAGTCACAGGGCGTCCCGAGTTAATTGGTCAGCCTGCTACAGCCCTTCATGATTATTTCTCCGCAGAAGATTATCAGGCAATCAAGAACGGTGAAGAAAAGGTTGAGTTTGCGTCGGATGGCAATGAAAGGTTGTTGGAAGTATTCACACCCATCCAGGTCGGAGGCACAACCACTCCCTGGTCGGTAAATGTATCCATTCCCCAGGAGGTGATTCTCGCCGATGCGGCGAAGCAAATGTGGAACATGATCGGCATTGGCAGCGGTCTGCTTGTCCTTTCACTGGTTGCTTTGTTCTATGTCGCGCGGCAGATTGCTCAACCCATCCGCAAGATTACCGAGGTCGCTCAGATGGTGACCAGCGGCGATTTGGATGTGGTCGCTGATGTCAAAAGCGCGGATGAAACCGGCGTCCTGGCAAACGCATTCAACCAAATGACAGCCCAGTTGCGCGACTTCATCGGAACATTGGAATCCCGCGTGGCGGAACGCACGCGCAATCTTCAATTGGCGGCGGAGGTCGGGCGCACAGTATCGCAAGTGCGTTCCCTCGATGTTATGTTGACCGACGCCGCGGAACTCATCCGCAAACAATTCAATCTCTACTATGTGCAAGTCTACCTGACGGATTCCAGCCAGTCTAATCTTATCTTGCAGGCTGGCACAGGAAAGGCGGGCGAGCAATTGCTGGAACGCGCTCACAGCCTGTCCATCAATATCAATTCCATCAACGGGCGCGCCGCCGCGGAGAAAAAATCGGTGGTGATTTCAGATACAACTGCCAGCGCCACCTTCAAACCAAACCCCCTCCTGCCAGATACCCGTTCGGAAATGGCCGTGCCGTTGATGGTCGGCGACAAAGTGGTGGGCGTATTGGACATGCAAAGTGAAAAAGCCGGCTCATTAAGCCAGGAAAACCTTGCCGCCTTTGAAGCCCTTGCCGGTCAATTAGCCATTGCCATTCAAAATGCGAACCTCCTCGAAGAGGCCAGACAGGCTCGCGCCGAGGTAGAGGCGCAGGCGCGGCGTCTTTCCCGCTCGAACTGGGCGGAATATCTGGACGCCGTTCACAAACCCGAAGAAATCGGTTTTGTATTCGAAAAGAATCAAATTGTTCCACTTACACAGGAACAGGCAGTAGGAGAAAATGCCACGGCCGTTCCCATTGCCGTCACGGGTGAAAAGCTTGGAAAATTGGTGGTGGAGATGGAAGGGCAACCCCCAATTGCCCGCGCCGAGGAGCTGATCGATACTGTTGCCCGCCAGGTGGCGCAACATATCGAAAACCTGCGCCTGTTGGATAGCGCCGAGCGCTTCCGGTTCGAGGCGGAACAAGCCTCGCGCCGCCTTACCCATGAAGGCTGGCAGGAATATCTGGAGACCAATGCTACAAAAGCTTCAGGATATGTCTATGACTTGAACGAAGTCCGCCCGTATGGACAGGATGAAGCTGGGCAGATGGAAAAGTCCGCGCTGAACCTTCCGCTCAAAGTCCGTGATGAAACCGTCGGCAAAATTGTCGTCAAAGGCGTCGAGGATGAAGACGCCATTGGGTTGGTCAATGTTGTTGCAGAACGTCTCGGCCAGCACATCGAAGGTCTGCGGCTTGCCATGCAAACCGAACAAGCCCTCGCGGCAACCAGAAAACAGGCCCAACGCGAACAGGCCTTGCGCCAGATTACCAGCGCGGTGCGCAGTTCCACCGACCCGGCGACCATCCTGCGCTCTGCCGCGCGCGAGTTGGGCAACCTTTTGGGACGCCAGACCATCGTCCAAATGGAAACTGCTGGCAAAGCGAAAACCGGTCAGGCGGATCACCCCTCGGAAGGCGTGGGGGAAGCCGTTGCAAACAATGGAAATGAATCAGTTTCATCTGCAGATCGATCCTGATGGATGCAGTTGGAGGTAGCAAATGAAAACGACAAATAACAAACCAATGGGTAACGGGCGCAAACCAACCGAGCTTGTCATGCAGGCCGGTTTGGAATTGCTGCCGTTGATTATGAACAACATCCCCCAGGCTGTGTTTTGGAAGGATCGTAACCTGGTCTATTTGGGATGTAACCAGGCCTTTGCAGATGACGCCGGTTTCCCTTCACCAGAAGACGTTATCGGCAAGACCGATTTTGACATGCCCTGGAAGTCCCAAGCCGAACTTTATCGCGCGGATGACAGCCTGGTGATGGAAAAAGGCGAACCCAAGTTTAATTATGAAGAACCTCAGACAACCCCGAGTGGCTCGACCATCTGGTTGAGTACCAGCAAGATCCCTGTCCGTGAGAATGGACAGGTTGTCGCCGTGTTGGGAATGTACGAAGATGTTACTGCCCGCAAGCAGGTGGAAGAGGCTCTTCTGCTCCGTGACCGTGCCCTGGCTTCGTCTTTGAGTGCGGTGATTATTCTTAATATCTCAGATAACAGGCCCATTTATGTCAATGATGCCCTTCTCAAAATGACCGGCTACACCCGCGAGGAGGTCATGCAGATTGGATTGGCGGATATCACAGGCAATCCAGAAGCATCCAGGGAGATTCGCGCGGCTGTTCAGTCTCAAGGATTTTTCATTGGTGAGGAACTCATCAAACGCAAGGATGGTTCCACCTTCCCTGCCTCTTTCTTCACTTCTTTGATTAAGGATGCCAAAGGACAACCTCTTGCCGTACAATCTAATTTCTTCGATATCTCTGAGCGCAAACAGGCGGAAGAAGCGGTCAGGCAAAGCCAGACGCGCTTTCAAACCCTGGTTGAAACATTGGGTGAGTGGGTTTGGGAGGTGGATAGCAAAGGAATCTATACCTACGTCAGCCCGAACATCAAAAATTTGTTGGGTTACGAACCCGAAGAAGTAATGGGCAAGTCGCCGTTTGACTTGATGCCTCCCGAAGAGTCCCAGCGTGTGGCGGGTGTGTTTGGACCCCTGCTCTCAACCCAGCAGCCGTTGGTGGGCTTGGAAAATACGAACCGTCACAAAGATGGTCGTCTGGTTGTTTTGGAAACCAACGGCGTTCCCTTCTTCGACGCCAATGGACAGCTTCTGGGCTATCGCGGCACTGACCGCGACATCACTGAGCGTAAGAAGGCGGAAGAGTCCCGCCGCACAAGTGAGCAGCGTTATCAAACTATTTTTAACGCCTCCCCGGTCATGTTCTGGTTGAAAGACACAAAGAACAACATGCTCCAGATCAATGAAGCGGCGGCGGCTTTTGAAAATGTAAAGCCCGAAGACTTGAATGGGCGCTCCTCTTATGACGTATATCCACATGAACAGGCGGAGGCATTTTATCAGGATGACCTGCAAGTGATTCGGTCCGGAAAGCCCAAATTGGGCATTGTTGAAAAGCATACCTCACCCGGAACAGGCGAAACCACCTGGCTTGAAACAGGCAAGGTTCCAGTTCGGGATGAGAAGGATGAGGTGACCGGTGTCCTTGCGTTTGCAGTGGATATCACTGAACGCCAACAGACAGAGAAGGCGCTCCAGGAAAGCGAAGAACGTTTCCGCAGGTTCACAGAGGCTACGGCAGAAGGCTTGGTGTTCCATGAAAATGGAAAGATCATCGATGCCAACCCGGCGGCGCTTGCCATGTACGGTCTGGCAGAAAATGGCGAATTCATCGGCAGGAATCTGTTGGAGTTTATCGTCCCCGAGCATCACCAATTGGTCTTGAAACAGATGCAATTGGAAACCGTGCTGCCGTATGAGGCTCAGTGCTTCCGTGCTGACGGCTCCACCTTCCCGGTGGAAACTTCCACCCGTATCTATAAGAGCGGCGATCGCATCATCCGTGTATCATCCATCCGCGATATTACCGAGCGCAAGAAAGCGGAAATGGCTGTTCGGCAAAGCGAAGCCAACCTGTCATCGGCGTTGCGTGTGGCGAAGATGGGACACTGGGAATTCGATATTGCAACCCAGATGTTCACCTTCAACGACCAGTATTATTCCCTGCATGGCACAACCGCGCAGGAAGTCGGCGGTTATCAGATTAGCGTTCAAAGGTTCGCCCAGGAATTCGTCCACCCGGAAGATGGCCCAGTTGTGGGTATGTCGACCCAGCAGGCCGTCGAAACCACGGACCCCAATTTCCAGGTTCAAATCGAAGCCCGCATCATGCACAAGGACGGACAGCCGCGCTGGGTGACAGTCTGGTTCCGCGTCGAAAAGGACGGACAGGGACGAACCATTAAATTGCACGGCGTGAATCAGGATGTTACCGAACGCAAGCAGTTGGAAGCTCAAGTTCGACAAGCGTTTGAACGCCGCGGTTATCAGGTGCAGGTCAGCACCGAAGTTTCGCAGGAAATTGCCGCTGCAAGTGAAACCGACGAACTCTTCGATCGCGTCGTCAAACTTACCAGGGAACGTTTCGGTTATTACCACACACAACTACTACGCTATGACCCCGCGCAGGATGCCGTGCTTCTGATCAATGGCTATGGAGAAACAGGCCGGAAGATGCTTGCCGATGGTCATAAGATGTCCCTGGGTGAAGGACTGATCGGCACTGCTGTTGCCACAGGGGAGACCGTGATGCGCCCCACGCTGGCAGATGACCCAGACTGGCATCCGAATCCCCTCCTGCCGGAAACCAAGGGCGAGATCGCAGTGCCAATCAAATGGCAGGACAACGTTTTGGGCGTGCTCGATGTGCAAAGCGATCAGGCTGGCGCCCTCACCGAAGACGACCGCCTGCTGTTGGAAGGTTTGTGCGGACAGATCGCGGTGGCTATGGAGCAAACCCGTCTGCGCCAGGAAATGGCTGAACGTCTCGAGGAAGTGAATCGCCTATACCAAAGCATGAGCCGTGAAGGATGGAGAACCTACCGCGAAACGGCAGACCTGCCCGCAGGCTTCATGTTCGACCAGACAAACGTCAAACCTGTGGATGATGCCGTTTTGACGACTGAAGCTTTTGCTACTGTGCCTATGAAAGTGCTGGGTGGTGAAACTGTCGGCAACCTGGCCGTTGCCAATGACCCACGACGTCCCCTTTTACAGGAGGATATTGACTTCCTGCAACAGGTCTCCGAGCAGGTCGCTCTGGCTTTGGAAGGCGCCCGCCTTGCCGCGCAGACGCAATCTGCCCTGGCGCAATCTGAAAAATTGTTCGAAGCCAGCCGTATTCTCACGCAGTCGACGGATTTGCAGGAATTAACCGCCAAGGCGGTGGATATGCTTGGCATCCCGGCAATCAATCGCGCCCTGTTGACGACATTCAATTACGACGCCCAGGACAATATTGACAGCCTGGATATCGTTGCCAACTGGTGGAACGGTACCGGGCATGAGGTCACGGGGGTCGGCACTCACTATCCATACGATGTGATTCGCGCCATGTCGTTCTTCGTCAGCCCGGCACCGGTCTTTTTCAGCGACACACATACGGATGAACGCGTGGATGCCGTAACCATGAATCTTGTAGAGCGTTTGAATCTTCGTGCTGTGGCAGTTTTACCCCTCTATACCGGCACTCATCAAACCGGCGCATTGATCCTCGAAGCCGAGGAACCGCATACTTTTACAGAGGAAGAAATTCGTCTGTTTACAGCGCTGGCGCCGCAAATTTCCACCATGCTTGAAAACCGCCGCCAGTTCGAGCGCGCGCAGAGACAAGCGGAACGCGAAGGTTTGCTGAACGTTATCAGCCAGAAGATCCAAAGCGCCACCACCGTGGAGGCCGTGCTTCAGATTGCGGCCCGTGAACTGGGTCATGCTTTGGGCGCGCCCATGACCATCGCGCAGCTCAGCATGAAAGACAAGAAATAAGCGGTAAAGGCTTAGGAGACCCATTCCATGCCCCCCGATGAAAAATCACAAAAACGGGTAAAGAAGCTTTTTTCCGACCTGGAGCAGATTGCCCGTCCGCCCACAGAAAGCGGAAATATGTCTGTGGAAAAAAGCGAAATTTCACCTGCTCCTGGGGAATTGACCCCAAACCGCGAAGTGGACACGTTACTTTTGCGCATCCGCGAACTGGAAGCGCAACTGAACGAACAACGCGCCGCTGCCGAAGTAAAAACCAGACCGGTCGTCATTTATGACAAGGAAGAGGTTGGCTACGCTTATAGCGGCGACAATGTATTGCCGCTTCAGGTTGTGAATGTCCCGGAAGAGAAACTGGAAAATGTCATCAAGGCCCCGTTGATTGCAAGCGGCGAGACAATCGGCGAAATGAAGATCGAACCGCCCGCGGAACGTGAATTGACGCCGGAAGAAGAAAACATGGTCAACGCGGTCGCGCAACAGGTTTCGCTGCAGATCCAAAATCTGCGCCTGTTGTCCGCCGCTGAACGGGCGCGCGCCGAAGCGATTGCCGCCAACCGCCAATTCACCCACCAAAACTGGGAATCCTTCATGGATGGCATCCGCAATAGCGAGCGCATTGGTTACGTTTACGACCAGGCCTCCGTCGCTCCCTTTGTCGACCCGTCGCCGGAGGAGGCCGATATTCAAGAAAGCATCAACGTGCTCGATGAACATGTCGGCAATCTCTTCTTGAAGACGGATCCCTCCCGCCCGTTGACCGATGAAGAGAAGCAAATGGTCTCTGCGGTTGCGCGTCAGGTGGCACAGCAGGTGGAGAGCCTGCGCCTGCTGGCAGACGCCTCGCGAGCCCGCGCCAATGCCGAAGAAGCTACGCGCCGTCTTACCCGTCAAAACTGGGAAGCTTATACAAAGCAAAAAGCGGATACGCTGGGCTTTGTCTATGATTCGTTACGGGTAACGTCTCTCGAGGAAATCCGGGAACCGCAAAACATCTCCTTTGCGCAGCCGCTGCAGGTGCGCGGTGAGACCATTGGACAACTGGCTGTCGCGGGTTTGCAGACTGTGCCGCCCGAAGCGGTTGAACTGGCCGGCAATGTGGCCGAACAGGTCAGCATCCATGTTGAAAACCTGCGCCTCTTCGAGTTGAACGAGAAACGCGCCCGCGAACTGGAAACGGTGGCTGTTATCAGTACCACCGCCTCCACCGTCCTGGACCCGGATGAATTGCTGCAATCGGTGGTGGACCTGGCAAAGGAACGCTTCAACCTGTACCATGTTCACATCTATCTCGCCGATGAATCCTGGAATACCCTTCTGCTTGCCGCAGGTGCTGGAGAGATTGGCAGGCAAATGACGATGACGGGGCACGCCATCCCAATCCATGACAAAAGGTCGCTTGTGGCCCGCGCCTCACGCGAACGTTCGGCAGTGATCGTCAACGATGTGCGCTCTGAAGCCGACTTTCTTGCCAACCCCTACCTGCCCGATACCCGCGCCGAAATGGCCGTGCCCATGGTCTCCGGTGACAAGGTCATCGGCGTCTTCGATGTTCAATCCAGCGTCGTTGGCGGTTTCTCACAGGAAGACGCCAACATCTATACCACCCTTGCCCTCCAGGTGGCGGTGGCGCTGCAAAATGCCCGTCTGTACCAGGAACAAAGCGCGACCGTGGCTCAATTGCGCGAACTGGACCGCCTCAAGTCCTCCTTCCTTGCAAACATGTCACACGAACTCCGCACACCGCTCAACTCGATCCTCGGTTTTGCGGATGTGATGCTTGAGGAATTGGACGGGCCGCTCACCGAGAACATGCAAAACGACCTGGGATTGATCTACAAAAATGGACAGCACCTCCTGCACCTGATCAATGATGTGCTCGATATGGCAAAGATCGAATCAGGGAAAATGAACCTGAACATCGAGAAATTCAACCTTCAGGAGATCATCGAAGAGGTGACCAGCATTACTGCGCCGCTTGCAAGCGAAAAGAACCTGGCGCTCTTTATCGAGGAGGACTCCGACCATGAAGTTGAAGTCAACGCCGATAAAATCCGCCTGCGTCAAGTAATGATCAACCTGGTCAACAATGCCATCAAGTTCACGGAAAAGGGCAGGATTTCCATTCATGTTGCGCGCGAAGAGAACAACGTGTTGATCACCGTAAAGGACACGGGCATTGGTATTCCGGTCGATCACCTTGAATCGGTCTTCCAGGAGTTCACTCAGGTGGACACCAGCACTACCCGCAAGGTGGGCGGCACCGGACTGGGACTGCCCATCAGCCGCCGCCTGATCCAAATGCATGGAGGTCGTTTGTGGGTCGAAAGCACCGGTGTCAATGGCGAGGGTTCCTCGTTCTATGTATTCCTGCCCATCGAAGCCAAAATCAAACAAGATTAAGGGCAATCAAGAGTAAAATACCATCATGGCAAAACCAAAGTTCCTGCAATGCGTCCTTTGCGGCAACCAGCAGCAATATGAACCCTTTACGCCGGCCGTCTGTAAGAAATGCGAATCGCAATGGCTGGAAGCAAACTATGATTACGAAACCTTCAAGCGCGATATCCTGCGCGGCTTGCCGGGAAGGCCCTCCAACCTTTGGCGCTACCAGGATGTCCTTCCGCTTGGCAATCCCGCCGCCCTGGACCTCTATCCCGCTGGCGGTACGCCCCTCTGGCTGTCACACCGTTATGCAAACGCGCTTGGATATGATCAAGTATATTTCAAGGATGAACGCTACGGGCCGACAAGTTCCTTCAAGGATCGTCAGGCTGCGGTTGCGGTGGCCGCAATGAATGAAGGGGATGTGCGTGAGGCCGTGATCGCTTCCACGGGGAATGCGGCAGTGGCCTATGCGGCGGCATGCGCCCGGGCGGGGATTAAACTTTGGGTTTTTATGACCAGCCTGGTCCCACAGGAAAAGCTGCGCGAAGCTGCGCTATTCGGCGCGGAGGTCATCCGCGTCAGCGGCAACTACGACCAGACCAAACAGATCGCAAGTCAGTTTGCCCAACGCAAGCAACTGCTCCTGGATCGTGGCGCAAGTTCCATCCCCGCGCGGGAGTCCATGAAAACCATCGCATACGAGATTGTGGAACAACTTGGCTGGCGCGCGCCCGATTGGTATATTCAATCCGTAAGCGGAGGTATGGGGCCGCTGGGTGTATATCAGGGCTTCAAGGAAATGTTCAATATGGGGTTGATTCACCGCATTCCCAAGATTGCCATCATCCAAGCCGAAGGCTGCTCGCCGATGGTCAAGGCTTTCAGGGCGGGCAAGGAAGTCGCCGATGCTGTCATCCCCGATACGCGCATCATCATCCTTTCAACGGGTGACCCTGGAAAAGTCTACACCTATCTTTGGAAGATCATCCAACAGCACGGCGGCACGATGGAATCCGTGACGGATGCGGAAGCCTTCGACGCCATGCGTTCTCTCGCCAAAAGTGAAGGAATGGCGGTCGAACCCGCCACTGCGGTTGCGTATGCCGGTCTGGAAAAGATGTTAAGGAACGGCATAGTCGGCAAGGATGAAGTTGTGGTGGTCAACTGCACCGGTCACACCTTCCCCGTCGAAAAGCATGTGCTTGGCGACCAATGGGCAGTTGATGTACACTTGAGCAAGGACCAATCCCCCGCGCCGCAGGAAGGCTTGCAGGCCGCGCTCGAAAACCTCGATGAAAAAGTGACCACTGTCCTGTTGGTGGACGACAATTCAGACGATGCCCTGCTCATTCGCAGACTGCTCGAAGGGAAAAAATCATATCGCGTATATCATGCAAAGGATGGCTGGGAGGGACTCGCCATGGCGCGCCAGCACCTTCCAGACCTGATTGTCAGCGACCTGACCATGCCCGGCATAGACGGCTTTGGTTTCGTGGAGGAAATCAAGCTCGACCCTCGCACGAAGGATATTCCGGTTGTCGTCGTCAGCGCGAAGGATATTACTCTTGAGGAGCGCAACCGCCTCAATGGACATATCGAGGCTCTGTATCAAAAAGGCTCGTTGCCGACCCGCAAATTCGTGGACAAGGTAATCAACGTCATCGAAGACAAGAATGGAGCCTAGAGGAGATAAATCATGGGAAGCACTATCTTATACATAGAAGATAATCCGGATAACATGATGCTTGTCAAGCGCGCCCTTGAAGCGCGGGGATACAAGTTGTTACAGGCCTTGAATGGGGTCAAGGGGGTGGCGATGGCAGAAAGCGAGGAAGTGGATTTGATCCTGCTCGACATCAACCTTCCCGACATCGACGGTTATGAAGTGGCGCGCAGGATACGCAATAGCAGCAAGTATTCCCTCTCCTATGTTCCCATCATTGCCGTCACCGCCAATGCCTTGAAAGGCGATGCCGAAAAAGCCCTTAGTGCCGGCTGCGACGTATATATGTCGAAGCCGATCAATATCCGCGAGTTGTGGGCGCGCGTGGAAGCCTTTGTGCCGTCTCCCCAAAAGTCATGATTACCACAGGCTGTCAAAGACATGCAAGGTTTCATGACGACAAAAAAACTGCAAGTTTCCGAGCAAGTATCCTACCTGAACGACCTGCAATGTTCCGGCTGTGGAACCATATATTCCGCCGTCGAAGTCCACACCTATTGTCCCGACTGTCAGTCTCCCCTGCTGGTAAACTATGATTTGAATGCCGCGTGTCAACGCGTGGACCGGGATGAAATCCACAGCAGACTCAAGGGAATGTGGCGCTGGCATGAGGTATTGCCCGTGCGCGAAGCGCAAAACATGGTGACATTGGGCGAGGGAGATACGGCCCTGTTGCAATTGTCAAGAGTGGGGGAAGGTCTCGGATTGAAGAATCTGTTCGTCAAGGATGAGAGCAGCAATCCCACCGGCTCATTCAAAGCGCGCGGGCTTTCCTCCGCAATATCCAAAGCAAAGGAGTTGGGGATTCAAAAGGTTATCATTCCGACGGCCGGTAATGCAGGCGGCGCCATGGCAGCCTATGCCGCCCGTGCAAACATGCGCGCCATGATCTATATGCCGAAGGATACGCCGAGTGCAAACGTCATCGAAAGCCGTATTGCGGGGGCGGAAGTGATTCTAGTGGACGGTATCATCAGCGACGCGGCGGGCATGGCGGGAATCAAGGCGCGTGAGGAGGGATGGTTCGATGTCTCCACCTTCAAGGAACCCTATCGCATGGAAGGGAAAAAGATCATGGGGTACGAACTGGCGGAGTCCTTCGACTGGGAACTGCCGGACGTCATCATTTATCCCACTGGCGGTGGGACAGGGCTGGCGGGGATGTGGAAAGCCTTTGAAGAACTCGAACAATTGGGATGGCTGAATAAAACCAGACGCCCACGCATGGTCTCGGTGCAGGCGGAAGGATGCGCGCCGGTCGTGAAGGCTTTCGAGCAAAAAGCGGCATTTTGCGATTTCTGGATCAACGCCAAAACCATTGCGTCGGGATTGCGCGTGCCGAAGAGTTTTGCCGATGCCCTGATTCTTAAATGTCTTTATGACAGCGATGGCACAGCCGTTGCCGTCGGCGACACATCCATTACGGAAGCGCAAAAGGAACTGGCAAAAGCCGAAGGAATCTTTGCCGCTCCCGAAGGCGCGGCAACACTCGCCGCATTGAAGGAACTCGTGCGGCAAAGGTGGATTGAACCTGATGAACGGGTGGTGTTATTCAACACAGGGTCGGGATTGAAGTACCTCGACCAGCAAAGCTGATCGGGCGCGGGATTCATATCCCCATTTATCTTCCGGCGCGCAAACGCGCATGATATTGCGGCGCAGACAGCGCGACACGATGAAATTAAAAAATAAAGCGGCGGTCACTCTCGAAAAAGCGACCGCCGCCCGTTATTTTTCCGCAATAATAGGAGTAACGTATTTTTCGAGCATTGCGCGATTGATTTCGCCAACCCAGGC
>DAOUAS010000242.1:0-10760 GCA_034433295.1 Anaerolineales bacterium
GGATTCTGGAGCGCGTCCCGATAGCGGAGGAGCTGCTCGTAGGCTTTGTCCAGGTCCGCATCTTTTCCCTTGTACTCCCAGCCGAAATAACCGAGCTTTGCCACATCCGCCCAGCCCTGACCGCCGCTGGTCTTCGCCGCGCCCATCTCGAAACCGAAGCGCGTGCCAGAGGGATCGTAATCGTTCGGGGTTTGATGTCCCGCCAGATGGCACAGGTCGATGAAATGCTCCTGATAGGATTGCTTCTCGCGCGAAGTCACGCGCTTCCACTTGCTGACGAATTCCTGCGGGGTGATGGTCATGGGGAGATTTTACCTTACGTTGTGATAGTGTTGACAGGATTCCGCTTTCTTCACACATGGCTTTCTCAAAATCCAATTTATGTTGCTCTGAGGGAGCGTGTTCGCCGCGACCGAAGAGACTCTTTGCCGTCGTAGAGACCCTCACCGCACTGGCGCGCGGCGCAAGTGTCGCTTGCCCCTTCCCCTTCACTTTGTTCAGGGTCAGGGCTTCGGCTCAGGGTGACACGTCTTGTAAAACAAAAGGAGCCGCCCAAACAGGACGACTCCTTTTCACTGATTACTGAAAACTGATTATGGCTCTTCCCGCCTTTGCCGAAACAACCCGCCGAATGCCGCGCCGCCCAGGAACAATCTTGCATCGCCTTTTCCATCCGTTTCCTCGATTTTCCATCTCCATTTACGACCCGTCCGACCACAGATGAAAGACGGTAAGGGCAATAAAAAACCGCAAACATATCACCGCCGATGCCCGTTTATCCATCCATCTTCTCCAATCTGCCGGATTTCAAACCTTCCAACGTTCCGACTCCCGCCGCAAACATCGTGACCTCGACCTGTCTCCTGGTCATATTCATTATCTCAACGGCCTTCTCTGTCGAAACCGCCGCCGCTTTCAAAAATTGACCCGCCATGCCGCCGAGGGTCGCGCCAAGCGCAATGGACTTGGCGATGTCGAGTCCGTCTTTGAGACCGCCGCTGGCGAAGATCGGCATATCAGGAGCGGCTCGATTCACATTTAATATTGACTCTGCGGTGGGAATTCCCCAGCCGACAAAGGTCGCGGCGAGTTGACGGGTGAACTCGTCGGGGGCGCGGTGCATCTCCACTTGTGACCAAGATGTCCCGCCCGCGCCTGCCACGTCGATGGCGGAGACGCCGCAACCAGCGAGGAGTTTGGCTGTCGGCTCCGAGATGCCCCAGCCGACTTCTTTCGCAATTACAGGGACTTCGATTTTCTTGCACACTTCTTCGATCTTCTTCGCCAAATCTGCAAAGTTCGTGTCGCCTGCATCCTGCACGGCTTCCTGCAAAGGGTTGAGATGCAGAATCAGCGCGTCTGCTTCAATCATGTCCACAGCTTTGCGGCATTCGTCGATGCCGAAGCCGTAATTCAATTGCACCGCGCCGAGATTCGCAAAGAGCAAAATGTCCGGCGCGACCTTGCGGGTGATGGAAAAGGTCAGGGTTTGTTCGGGATGTTCGAGCGCGGCGCGTTGCGACCCAACCCCCATTGCAATGCCCACTTCCCGAGCCGCCTCCGCCAGCCGCTGGTTGATCTCGCCCGCTTCTTCCGTTCCGCCGGTCATGGAACTGATCAGGATGGGGGCGGCTAATCGTTTGCCGAACAGGCTGAGGCTTGGGTCCGCCTGGTTCAAGTCAAGTTCGGGCAGCGCCTCATGGACGAAGCGATACTTTTCGAGTCCGCTGGTCAACCCCGAGCGGACATCCTCTTCCAGGTTAATTCTAATGTGGTCGGATTTTCTCCGGTCTATCGGCGCAACTTTTGTCATAAGGCGGTGTTCCTGAGTTTGATTGCAATACTGGCTTGACACGTTTTCCAGACCGATTACAATAAGCCAGTCAAAATTATAAACAGGAGGCTGTCATGTCTGACACATATACCGAACTCACTGCCATTGTAAAGGATTTGCTTGGCGCGGATGAGTCCAAAATCAAACCCGAGGCTCGTTTCCGCGAAGACCTCGAAGCCGATTCCCTCGACCTCGTTGAGTTGATCATGGCTTTCGAAGACAAGTTCGGCGCCGAGATCTCCGACGAAGACGCGCAGAAGATCACGACCATCGGCGAAGCCGTCAAATACATTGACGCGCACAAGAAATAATTTCCACCTGCGATTATAACTGTTTGAAAAGACCTCGGAGGTTTTCAAAACCTCCGAGGTCTGCTTTTTATAACAACGTCGGAATCTCTTCCGGGTGCTTGGCGACCTTCACGCCGGCGGCTGTCAACGCTTTGATCTTGTCTGCGGCGGTTCCGGCTCCGGCTTCGATGATCGCGCCGGCGTGTCCCATGCGTTTTCCGGGAGGAGCGGTCTGCCCGGCGATGAACGATGCAACCGGTTTGGTCATGGTGGTGCGGATGTATTCCGCCGCCTTTTCCTCTTCGTTGCCGCCGATCTCGCCGATCATGATGACCTTCTCGGTCTTCGGGTCATGCTCGAACATCTCCAGCACGTCGAGGAAGTTGGTCCCGTTGACCGGGTCGCCGCCGATACCCACGCAGGTGGACGCTCCCATGCCGAGGTTCTTCATCGCATACAGCACTTCGTAGGTCAGCGTGCCGGAACGGGAGACCACACCCACATTGCCGGGAATGGCGATGTTACCGGGGATGATGCCGACCTTGGCTTCGCCGGGAGTCAGCAAGCCGGGACAATTTGGCCCGACGAGACGGACTTTCTTCTGGTCGAGGTAGTTGCGGACGCGCATCATATCCTGTACCGCCACGCCTTCGGTGATGCAGATGATAAGCGGGATGCCCGCATCTGCGGCTTCGAACATCGCATCGGGGGCAAAGCGCGCGGGGACGAAGATGATGGATGCGTTTGCATCCGTGGCTTCCCGCGCCATCTTGACGGAGTCGAAAACGGGCAGTTTTCCGTCCAGCACCCATTCGCCACCCTTGCCGGGCGACGTCCCCCCGACGACGTTCGTACCATAAGCAACCATCTGGGTGGTATGGAATAGGCCTTCCTTGCCTGTAATGCCTTGTACCAGCAGGCGGGTATTCTTATCGACTAGGATGCTCATGGTTTAATTTCCTTTTTGCGCGGCCGCCACGGCTTTCTTTGCCGCGTCTGCCAGTGTTTCCGCTGTGATCATGTTCGCGCTTTCGAGCAGCTTGCGTCCCTCCTCTGCATTGGTGCCGACAAGGCGCACCACCATCGGGACCTTGGGCTTGACCTCGTCCATTGCCACAAGGATGCCCTTGGCGACTTCGTCACAGCGGGTAATGCCGCCGAAGATGTTGAACAGCACAGCCTTGACGTTCGAGTCGGTGAGGATGATCCGCATGGCTGCGGCGACCTTCTCCGAACCTGCGCCACCGCCGATATCGAGGAAGTTGGCGGGTTCGCCCCCGAAGAGTTTAATCACGTCCATGCTGGTCATGGCCAGTCCCGCGCCGTTGACCATGCAGCCGATGTTGCCGTCGAGCTTGATGAAGGAGAGCCCATACTTGCGGGCTTCGGTCTCGGCGGGCGCTTCCTCGTCGGTATCGCGCATCTCGGCAAGTTCGGGCTGGCGGAAGAGCGCGCTGTCGTCGATCAACATCTTGCCGTCGAGCGCGACCATCTTTTTGTCTTTCGTGATGACCAGTGGGTTGATTTCGGCAAGCGTTGCATCGGTTGCCTTATAAACCTCCCATAACCCCATTGCAATTTTTACGAAGTCCTTTATGTTTTCGCGCGGCAAGTCCATGGAGACGGCCACGTCACGCGCCTGGTATTCGCGCAGGCCCAGCAGCGGGTCGATGTGACTCTTGATGATCTTATCAGGCGTTTTGGCAGCCACTTCTTCGATCTCGACGCCGCCCGCAGCGGATGCAATCATCACGGGCTTCTTTGCGGCGCGGTCGTTGGTGATGGAGAAGTAGATTTCCTGATCGATGGCAGAGGCCTCATCCACAAGCACCTTGCGCACTGGCAGCCCCTTGATCTCCATACCCAGAATCTGCGTGGCGAGTTGCGCGGCTTCGGCGGGGTCCTTGGCGAGTTTCACGCCTCCGGCTTTACCGCGTCCGCCAACCAGCACCTGTGCTTTAACGACAACGCGGCCGCCTAACTCTTCTGCAACCTGCTTTGCTTCCTGAGCGGTAGCCGCGACGCGTCCCTTTGGAATTGGGATGCCATACTTCGAGAAAATTGTCTTGGATTGGTATTCGTGGAGTTTCATTAGTCTCCCTCGGGGGAAATTTTTTGACGACAAAGTCATTATACCACCCTGGAAATTTATCTCTGCCCGTTACAAGCGCGCTTATTGTATTGTGTGATTTGCGTCGGGTCGCATATAAAAAGAGTGCGAAGATTTTTCTCCGCACTCTTCCTGCGACTTGTCGGGAACATCTTACGGCAGGGTATACCGTCTCAAGCGGTTATTGGTACTGTCGGTAATCCAGATACGCCCTTCCCTGTCAACCGCAACGCCGGAGGGCATGCCAAGACTGTTTTGTGTCTCGATATCATCCCATACGCGGACGAGTTCGCCGTTTTGGTCGAATTCCATGACCCGGTATCCGTCCGGATCGGTGACGAATACATGCAGGGCATCGTTCACTGCGATGAAGGGTTTGTTGTCGAGCGACTGCCCAAACCAGCCATAAACGTCCCATTGTTTCTGCGGGACGAAGGATAACGAACCGTCGCTGTCCACCGGGACGAAGGTTTGAATGCGTTTATTCCATGTGTCAGCCACATAGACCGTGCCGTTTTTATCCACGGCAATGCCGACCGGTTCGTCGAACTGTCCCGGGTCGAAACCGGCGGAGCCAAAGTCGGTAATAAAATTGCCGTCCGCGTCAAAGACCGCGATGCGCTTGTTGCCCGTGTCTGTCACATAGACCCGTCCCATCGAATCGACCGCCAATCCGCGTGGTCCGTAGAAGGAGGCTGGGGTTTCGCCCTGTCCAAACGTCCCCCAGACGGTGACGAATTGTCCTTCCGCCGTGAACTTTTCTATGCGGTGGTTCCAGGTGTCGGTCACGTAGACAGAGCCGTCGGGTCCAATTGCAATACCCCAGGGCTCATTGAATGTCCCCTCCCCGATGGGTGTCCCGACACCGTCTGCGTAGGCGCCCCATTCATGCAGAACGTTTCCTTGCGTGTCGATGTGCAATACGCGATGGTTGCGCGAATCTGCCACATATATTGTGCCATCATCCGCGAAGGCAAGGGAGCGGGGCGCGTTCAGCCCAAGCGGATTCTCCATCGAAACATCCAACACCAGATCGGCTGCAAGCGGAACGTATTTTTTTTCTGTGGGGTCTTCGACCGTTTCAGACACGGTTGGACCAACCCCGTAGTTCCATATTTTCGTTGCCGCGTCCTGGCGGATGTAAAGTCTCATCTTGTCGGAGGGACTCCAATTGATAAGCGTCAGGTCTGTGCGTCCCTTCGCTTGCGCGTACAGGGTGTAGTCGCGATTGAACCAGATTTGAACGATGCCCTTGCGGACCGCCGGGTTGGTGAATGCTTCACAAAAAGGCGTGAAGTCCTTCGATTTGAATAGTTTCATGAAACCAACCACCCCCTTGCAGGCATAATCCGGAGGAAAGGACTGGTTTGGGTCGCGGTCATAAGACAGCGTAAAGTAATCCTGCATAGGCCACCACATGCGGATATAATCCATGCGATAAAAACCGGGGCCGAGCGCAGGCTCGATCTTGTCGAAGTTCTTTTCATCTACGATGACGACCATGGATTCGCGCAGGGAGCGCGTGGGTTGGTCGAAGGAGGTTTGCTGGGTAAAGTCGCGCAAATACCAGACGAAAGGCCAGGAAACGCCCGTATCGGGCGCGCTCGCATCATAGGCAAGCGGGACGCCCAGTCCGCCGGTGGTGCGTTCTGAAATCTCTTCGGCTTGCGCGATCACGTCCTTGATTCCTGTCGCCCCGTGAGCATAGACGAGGAACTCGGTTGCTTGATCGTAGGTGATATATGAGGCGCGGAATGCGGCGCGTCCGGTCAGTATGGCAAGCAAAGCAAAAAAGACGAGAACGAACACATGTCGGATTTGGCGGAATGTCCAGCCGTGGAGGAGATAAATCAGGCCGGCTGCGCTCAGAATGGCGGTTATCAACGGCAGGAGGAAGGTGCTGGTGGCTTGCAGTTGAGCCAGTTCCCTGCCCTGGAACGGGGGGGTGGGACCGTTCAATGCAAGGGTCATTCCCATGACGCTGACGGCAAATATGGCGACTGCGGCGAGTGTCAGCGGAATGCGCTGTTCCCTCAAACTCGACAGGTCGGTGGTGTCGATGATGCGTCCCAGGGCCCAGCCCGTAATCAGAATCATGGGCAGGGCCATGTGGATGGTAAGCCAGGGCATTTTTTCGCCTGCGTATGAGAATACAATGATGCTGGTGACACTCCACCAGACGAGCAGGCTGAATGTATTGGAGAAATTTCTTTCCTCGGCTTCAGCGATATCCGACTCGTTCAATCGATCGAGGATTTCATCCTTCCCCCCGGACTTGGGTGTAGGCTTCCGGCGCAACCCAAGGATGATGGCGAGAATCAAGCCAAGGGCGGGGAGAAATTCGTAAATCGGTATCTGAATCAGCATGTAAAAATACCAAGGCTGACTGCCGCGTTCCACTCCATGTTGGACAAGCCAGTAGCCTAGCGAACCAATTGTTCCGGTGAAAAATCCGGCTCCCTTCGTGAAAACAGTTGTATAAAGAATGGTAAAAGGAACCCAAAAAACAAGGGAGGTTTGCCACCATTTTTCCCTGTTCCAAAGCCAGCCTGCCACAGCGGAAAGAACGAACATCAGGACAAGGAACCCGACAATAATCAGAATTGACCGCATATCCTTGCTCATGTTGATCACTTCGGCTGCTGTGGTGGGAATGGTGACATTCAGCCAACTCTTCAAAAGCGAGACTGGCAGTGGGGATAACTGTGGCAGAACGATCGTCCCGTAGACCATGAGCAGATCAAATGAGCGTTCGTTGCGGATTTTCTCCCACGAGTAGCCGCGGATTAGGAAAATGGCCGCCGCCACGAGAGCAGTCAAAGCAAATACGGCGAGAACGATCACGGTCGGGGAGATGGGATTTGCCATGGGCTGGCCGAGGGGCGACTCGGGGTTACTAGGCATGGCAGTCTCAGTGCCAGTGAGGGTGGATGTGTCGCGGATGTAGAGTCCATAACCGCCGGCGAGACCCGCAAAGAGGACGGCGATCCCAAGCGCAACGACGAAAGAGCGATAATCCTTTTCTGCGTCCTTCCAAGGCCGGCGCGTGACCTGTACGATGAAATAAATCGCCAGGAACAGCAAGGCCTGTGCCGTGTAAATAAAGGATGTTTCCTTTGAGGTAAAGTGCACAACCAGCGCGGCAGCAAGCAATAAAAGATATTTTTTGCCGCCGACATCGAGATGGCGCAAGATGGCGTACAGCATGAGTGAGCCGGAAAAAATGGGATAACTGTCTTCGCGCACGTACCGTCCGTAAAAGAGCATGAACGGCGAGATGACCGTCAGGAAGCCTGCAATGAGCGCGCCCCATTTGCCAAGATAACGCCGCCAATACCAGACCATCCAGATGGTCATGAGGTTGAATATCACAGCAGGGATGCGGGCGGTAAAATCACTTGCGCCGAACAGGAAGTAGGAAAGTGCAATGAGGTGGAATTGCAAAGGGCCATGCATCATTGGCGAATGTTCATAGCCTTGTCCGCGATAGAGCAGCCACGAAAAGTAGGTGTGCAGACTTTCATCGTGACTCATGACCCGCGTCCCGAGATCGTAAAAACGTGTGACGATTGCCAGCATGATAATTGCTGCAAAAATCACAATTTCATTTGTGAGTTTGGGAAATATGGGATGAAATGGTCGTTCAAGCCAGTTTTGTTTCGAATCCATTTGGGTTCACCTGATACAAGGAATTGGTAATTGTACAGGGCATAATGATATGCCCTGAAGTTTAGTGCGACATGAGCGCAATTATAACAGGATAATATCTGTTTTGCGTGTAGGCGGTATGATGCTTCGTTTTTATGGTCTCGACGCCGCCGGCAGAGCAGGGGATGATTTCGACGAAACAGATCTTAGGCTGCGAGGATTGTTTTTTTGCGTCGTAATTAACCCAAGTTGCTATCTTGGAATGAAAAGGACCATGTCGCCCTGAGGGAGCGTGTTTTCCGCGACCGATTGTGTCAAGGGTCTCGATTGAGAGATGCTTCGGGGAAAAAGCGTCCCTCAGCATGACACAAGGCGCGTATGGTGGCAACTTGAGTTAATTATACTGATTATTTCTTCGTAGCCCGCAATGGGTACCTGTGTCCACTGCCGTCCTTAAGGTGATTTCGCGTAGCCAAATTATTTCACTCACTCTTTTTCCTTACGCCTTCTCTAAGAACACTACCAGCCAACTGACCACATCCTGCTTGTATGTCGATTCCACGCCTCATGCGGATCGTACACCCAACTCCAGACTGCTCCATCGTTTCCTTGAAAATCGCCGCCCGCTGGCGGTCGGTCGCTGCGCCGTTGTAACCTTTGGTTGGGTTGAGGGGGATGGCGTTGACGTGAACCAGCATCCCTTTGAGTCTCGCCGCAAGTTGGCGCGCCACTTCGGGTGAGTCGTTTACGCCATTAATGAGTGCCCACTCGAAAGTCACGCGGCGATGAGTCTTTTCGATGTAGTACTTGCAGGCTTCGATGACTTCTTCGATGTTGTATTTCTTGTTGACCGGCATGATGACGAGACGTTCCGCGTCAGTCGCGGCGTGGAGCGAAATCGCAAGGTTGACCTGGCGTCCTTCATCGGCAAAACGTCGAATTTGGGGAACAAGACCAACGGTCGAGATGGTGAAGCGCCGCGCGCCGAATTTGAATCCATCGGAATCGTTCAGCCGCTCGATGGCAGCCATGACATTGTCGTAGTTGTGGAAGGGTTCACCCATACCCATAAAAACAATGTTGCTGACAACCTCATCGTTTTTTTTGAGCATCTGGGCATAATACATGATTTGCGCCACGATTTCACCGCTGGATAAATTACGCTTGAAACCCATTTGCCCTGTGGCACAGAACACACATCCCATCGCGCAGCCCGCCTGAGTCGAAATACAAAGCGCGCGGCGACTCTTCGCTCCTCGGCTGTTCGTGCTGGAAGTTGCCATTTGTGGGTCGTCAGCCGGATCGCCGTAACGCATCAGCACGGCTTCGATTAAATTTCCATCCGGGAGTTCGAAGAGTGTCTTGCGCGTAAATCCATCCGATGAGTCCAGATAAGCCCTGACTTTGAAAGGGGAGAAGATGAACTCGTTTGCCATCCTCTCGCGGAGGGACTTGGACAAATTGGTAAACTGTCCGGCCGAGTCATACAAATGTTGGTACAGTCCCTGCCAGATTTGCTTTGCGCGATAGGCGGGTTCGTCCCATGATTTCAACAGTTCGGTCAGGCTGGGAAGATCAAGATCATAAATCAGCATGGACTGATTTTACTCCACGCAAGCAAGGAAGGGGAACCAATTGCAGGGAAGATTCGTCCAGAACAGACGGAGCGCGCAATTGTGGTATAAATTTAGACGCTTGGGGAGGGCATTCGTAGGCGAATCAATTCTAGCATGACGTTTACTTCGCGCTACAATCCCGCCCTGTTAATCAAGGAGAAAAGATAATGGATTTGAAAACGAGAAAGATCTTGACATGGGCCGGCGTGGCGGTCTTTGTGATTGCCGGAATAGCCATGCTCTTGCTTTCGTTTCGCGGACCGGACGAAACCGCTCAAGTGGATGTGGACGCCATCTACACCAACGCCGCCGCAACAGTTTTTTCCCAACAGCAGACCCTGCAAGCCGGAACTGTTGTCGCTCAACCCAGCCCCACGCCCAACCTGCCAACCCCCACTCTGCCGCAATTGTTGAGTCCAACAGCGCAATTGCAAACACCCATCCAATTGCCAACCACCCGTCCTTTGGTTACAACGGTCTCGACACTGTGCGATAACGCCGTGTATGTCAGCGATGTGACCATTCCCGATGGGACCGTCATCCCGGCCGGACAAAATTTCACCAAGACCTGGAAGGTGACCAACACCGGGACCTGCGCGTGGACGGCTACCTACAAACTCACCTTCATCTCCGGTGACAGCCTGGGCGGAAAAGCCACTCCAATCAATCAAGTGGTCAACCCCGGGCAGTCTGTGGATGTGTCGGTTGTCCTCACTTCCACTTCCGCCACTGGGACGATTACCGGCAGGTGGAAGCTGACCAACGACAAGGGACAACCATTTGGCGACGAACTGACCGTTGTGATCAAAAACAGCGTTACAGCCACTGGAACAGTATCTGTAACGCCAACCCGAACTTCAACCCCTACTGTAACACCGGTTGTCATCGTGGTTACAGCTACGTACACTCCCACGCCAACAACGGCGGCTCCCACCAATACCCCTGCGCCCACAGAGACGCCAATTCCCACGCCAACAGGAACCACGCCATAATCCTGCTTCAAATTGAGTCAAAAGCGACCTGCAAAATCGCGGGTCGCTTTTGACTTGGAATGACGAGACACGGCTTTAGGCCGTCAACTCCGCCAGACTCTCCGCCACAATCGTCGGGGAGGGCTTCCACGCCGCGACCTGTTCCCGTGTCGAGACGCCGCTCAGCACCGCCGCGGTTGGGCATCCCGCCGCCTGACCCGAAGCTACATCGGTTTCCAGCCTGTCGCCAACGACAAGGGTTTCTTCCTTGCTTGTGCCCAGCCGCTCCAG
>DAOUAS010000243.1:0-62827 GCA_034433295.1 Anaerolineales bacterium
GCGAGTCCGCTGTTGACGGCGGCGACTTTGCCCGAAGCGGGGGCATAAATCTCAGACGAAGCCTTGACTGATTCAACAGAGGCGATGGCATCGCCCGCGGCAACTTCCTTGCCTTCTTCGACAAGGATTTCAACGAAGACGATGTCGGACAGTTGTCCCTGGGCATAGTCGCTGAGGCCAACTGCACCGCTGGCGGGGTCGAACCATTCATCGGATTTGGCAAACTTGAGGTTGGAAGGTATGTTCATTTTTTGTCTCCTGTACTGAAATAAGTTTTGGCGAATCAAAAAGGACGCGCATTGATTATGTTGCGCGTCCTCTGTAATTGAACCTGAGAGATTAGTCGGGTAGCTGTAATAGTTACCTGGTTATATGGTTTCATAGTTGACGACCTAACTAAACTACCAAACTAACCAACTATCAAACGAACCAAACTTTACACCGTCGGTGTCTCGATGAACTGAGACTTTCCAGAAGTTTTGTGCGGAAGCAGGGTCCTTTTGCCTGAGAGTTTCATCTGGTTTCGCCGTTGCCAGATTTGCACCTTCGGCGTCCCGCTCTGGCGGGATCTCTTCCCTGCGTACCGTTCAATTGTGATTTCATTTTACGGGTGAGGGGGATGAGAGTCAAGGGGAAAACGCGGGCAAATAAAAAAGACTTCGGAAACCTTTGAGATTTCCGAAGTCTTGGCAGTACTACTCTCCAGCCACCTTGCGGATGCGCTTGGGCTTGGCGGGTGTTTCTGGAATCTCAGGCACGGCTGGCGATTCAGGTGTGGGCAGGACTTCAGGCTCTACCACTGGCTCTGGCGCTACGGGAGCGGGCGGAGTTACAGGCGCGGGGGAAACCACCACTGTCCCATTGAGGCGGGCGAAATAGCCCCTGACCGTGACATCGTTGTAGAAAATGAGTGCAAGGATACCGACAACCATCGAGAAGAGGTTACCAATAAAGAAAGTGAGGATTTCGAGAATGGCAATGGTCTGCGATGGCTGGACAGGTTCAGGCTGGGCGCTGAGAAGTTTTGCCGCATAGATGATTTCGAACACGCCGAGGATGGTGGGCAAAATGGTGATGGGCAGGCAGACGACGCCGACGATGGTTCCCAATGCGGTTGCAGAGGCAATAAATCCCCAGAAAAGGTTGACAATGCCGCTGACCAGTGTCAGCACGGCAATGGTTGTAAATAAGCCAGGTTTTTGGTTTGTATTCATTCGTTACTCCTTGTTTTGTACTGGATATAACGAATGAAAAGGAGATTGGTTGCAGGTAAATTTCGACCTGACAGGTTTTATCAGCGCGCTTTTTTAATCGGGTTTTTATGAAAACCTGTCAGGTCTCACGGCTGCTGGAAGGTCAGCAGCAACCCGCCGAGGTAACTTCCCCCGCTGTCGTCGGTACAGGTGGGTGCGGAGATGTTCGGGACGAAGGAACCGCCGTCCACCACGCGGATGCTGTACACGGTGTTCGCTTCCATGGTGAAGTCTGCGTAGCCGTCTCCGATCTCAGGCTTGAACCCGGTGAAGAAATTGTCCTCACCTTTGTCCCACGTGACAACGATCTGAACGCCCGGAACCTGATTGCGCCGCGAGTCCATCAAGGAGAATTGAAGCAACCCGGACTTAAGGTTCGGGTCGCAGATTGTATCTTGACCCACAAGTGTGAAGGGCATGTCGATTCCTTTAGTGGGTGTGAAGGTGGGACGCGGCGTGACCGTGGCAAATCCCTGTGGGGCAAGCAGAGTCTGCTCGAACGGCAAAGTCCCAATGACCAAGCCTTGTGGCGGCTCTGGGGTCAAGGTGGATTCTTCCAGTCCCGTTTCTGCAGTAGGAGTGCCAGGTTTTGGAGTAACGGCCACCGCGGTAAAGGGTGTGCCGACAAAAGACAGTTTGGTGGCTGTAGGAGATGAAAGCGCAAGGCTGGCATATCCCTGCTGGAGGTCGTTGGCAAGTTGCGCCAGCGGTTGCGCGTTTTGGTTTGATTCCCCTCCCGCCAACATGCGTTGTGCCTGTGCGCTCAGTTCGCCGACCAGATTCGGGTCTTTGAGCAGTTCGAGGCGGGCGCGGGCGCGGGGCAGGTCATGGGTGGAGGCGTAGGCGGAGGCGATGACGATGCGGTATTGATCCTTGAAATCGGCGCGCAGGATGGAAGGTTCGGCATCCACATAGGTGACGGGGGAAATCTGCCACGAGTACAACAGACCAAGCCCAATTCCAGCGCCAAGTCCGAGGAGGATGGAAAAAATCGAGGTGGGGGAAAATTTCATGGAGCGGAGTCCGCTTGCGGCTGGTAGGTTTGCATAACGTCGAGCAGATTCTGTAAAAGAGAAACATCTTCTTGGGAAAAGTCATTGCTTGTGGCATATTGCAGAGCCGAGGCGGTGATCTGCGCCGGCGATTCGCTGCCCAGCATGGCGAGGCGGCGCGCTGCGGATTTGGTGTCCCGTTCGCTGTTGTAGATTTCAGCCGCCATCAGCACATAATCGGCGCGATAATCTTTGCGAAGGATATTGGGCGGCGCGTCGGTGTATTGCACGGGATCGATGACCCAGCCATAGATTAGGCCTGTCGCAACGCCAATCGTCAGCGCGATGAGAAATTTGATCCAGTTTGACATGAGGGGATTATAAACAAAAATTTGCCGAAATGTTCTTCGAGCGCTTCCAAATCGTTTCCTTGTCCTGAGCGCTTAACTTCCGGACAGCCAGTTTCGCCCCATTTTAGCCTGATTTCGATATTACCTATGGCAGCGATACTGAAGCTGCGTGTCAGCGCGGTGACGGCCTCTGCGATGGCAAAAAGGTAATCCGGTCACGGCAAACATGTTCCCTCGGAGTAATGCAAATTGGATTTTGAGAAAACCATGATATGTTGCCTGCAAAGCCTTGACTCCCCTTCCCCACGCGTGATACACTCACGCCCGCTTGCAAAAAGCAAATCTAACGAAAGGAGGCGCACGACCCATGTTTATGGAAAAGTTCTACACCGTTCCACTTTCTTCCATCAGCGATGGTGGTTTTGATTCTCGTAGTGCGCCTGTTCACCGTTAGACCTGTCTAGTCACCTTACGGTTGCGGCGCACGACCCGCAGCCGTTTTTGTTTAATTCCCCCCCTTCTTAAGCGGCTTTGGGTCAACGACCTAAGCCGTTTTTTTTATTCTTTACGGAGGAAACCATGCTCGACATACAAACCCAGCTTTTCGAAGCACAAGACGTTCGTTTTGGTCCGATAGACCATGAAACGCATCCCGAGATCGAATCCAAATGGACGCACGACGCCGAATTCATGCGCCTGTTTGACCTCAAACCCGCCCGTCCGCTATCACCTGCGATGGTCAAGAAACAATATGAAGCCATCGAAAAGGAAATGGACGAGGAAAAGAACCTGTTCTACTTCACCATCCGCGCCCGCGAGGATGATCGCTTGATCGGCAAGGCACTGATCGAGTGGATCAGTTGGACGAACGGCAACGGTTACATCCGTTTGGGAATTGGTTCAGCACAGGACCGCCGCAAGGGATACGGCTCACAGGTATTGACCATGCTCCTGCGCTACGCCTTCGGCGAGTTGAACCTCTACCGCGTGACTGCGGTGGCGCCAGCCTACAACGAAGGCGCGCTTCGCCTCTTCCAGAAGTTTGGCTTCATGGAAGAGATTCGCAGGCGCAAAGCCTTGAACCGCGACGGTGAACTTTGGGACCTCGTCTCTTTTGGGTTGCTCAACTCAGAGTGGCGGGAACAACAAGACGGCCGAGGGTAAAGCGATGAAAGACCTTTATCGCGGAGCCCTCGTCCGCCTGTCGGACGAATCACCCGAAGTATTGGCGAAGGGATTCGCAAAATGGAACCAGGATACCGAGCAGCATCGACTTGCAGACGATGATCCCGCCCAGTTGTGGTCTGAGAAGAAACTCAAGGAGTTTCTCGAAAAACGCTCGGAAGACGCTTCGCAGTCGTTTCGGTTTTCGATCCGCGCGCTCGAAGACGACAAACTCATCGGCGGCGTGGGACTGTGGGTTCAATCATGGACTCATTCGGAAGCGTGGATGGGGATTTCCATCGGCGAGCGCGAGTACTGGGGCAAGGGCTATGGCACAGACGCAGTGCGGCTGATCCTGCAATACGGATTCCTCGAACTCAACCTGCGCCGCATTTCGCTGGGACTTCACGCCTACAATGAACGCGCCTTGAAATCCTATGAAAAGTGCGGCTTCGTGATGGAAGGCAGGATGCGCGGCGAAGGCTGGCGGGATGGCGTCCACTACGATAGCTTTTGGATGGGAATCCTCCGCGAGGAGTGGTTTGCCCAAACTGGAGCGCGGACATGAAAGATATCTTTACGGGTGACCTGGTTAGACTCTCGGCGTTCGACCCCGAAGAGATTGCCAAGGCCTACACCGGCTGGACGCGCGATTCAGAACTTCAACGTCTTTTTGGTTCAGAAGCATCCGCCCTGCATTCTGCAAAGTCAGAGACAAAATTTTTCGAGAAAATGGTCAAGGAAGAGAATCCCGCCAATCATTTTTTCAGCATCCGCAAGTTGGACGACAACCGCCTGCTTGGCGACATCAATCTGGATGTCATCAACGAATGGGGCTCCCGCGATGCCTTCGTGGGGCTTGGCATCGGCGACCGCAACGACTGGGGCAAAGGCTACGGCACCGACGCCATGAAAATCATACTGCGTTTTGCGTTCATCGAACTCAACCTGCGCCGCGTCACATTGACCGTTTTTGAATACAATCCGCGCGCCATCCGCTCCTACGAAAAGGTCGGCTTCCGTCACGAAGGACGCCAGCGGGGAGCCTTGCTGCGCGACGGCAAACGCTGGGACATGCTCTACATGGGCATCCTGGCGGAAGAATGGAAGGAAATAAACACATGAACAAAACTTCAACCACACTCCCTTCGACCACGCTTACATCGTCCCGATGGTCTTTCGGGAGGGAGGACTTGAACCTGCGTACAGCCCGCCGGACAGATGTGGATGCCGTGGCGAAGCTCATCTACGAAGTCTGTGAAGCTGACGGCGACGTGACGGTTGCCACCACCGCCGAGGAATTGGAGAACTTCTGGAAAAGCGAAGGCTTTGATTTGGAACGCGATGCTTTCATCGTGGAAACGCAGGATGGGCGCATCGTTGGTTATGAGGAGTTTTTCCATCCGAAAGACATATACCATGACCTCGATGCCGATGGATACGTCCATCCCCAGTTCAAGGGACTCGGCATCGGCAGGGCAATGTTGCAAGCCGTCGAAGCGCGCGCCTGCGAAGAAACGCAGTTTGCCGCGCCCGACCTGCGAGTCTTCATCCGCAACACGATTGACAATAAAGATGTTGCCGGGCATGACCTTTTCAAATCTGAAGGCTATTTCCCCGTCCGCTATCACTGGCGGATGGAGATTCAATTGCAGGAAGCGCCCGCCCCGGTGACCTTTCCAAAGGGCATTGAATTGCGTCGCTTCGTCAAGGAAGAACATGCCGTTGCAGTCTGGGAAGCGGATAACGAAGCCTTCCGCGACCATTGGGGTAGTCACGACACCACCTATGAAGAGTGGACTCACCGCAAATTCGAGCGGTCTGACTTCGACCCGACCCTGTGGATGATCGCCTGGGACGGCGACCAGATTGCAGGCTTCTCGCAGAACCGCTTCCGCATGGGCATCGGCTGGATCGGCACGCTGGGAGTCCGCCGCCCGTGGCGCAAGTTGGGGCTGGGACTCGCCCTGCTCCAACATTCCTTTGGCGAATTCTACAAACGCGGCATGACCACCATCGGCCTCGGCGTGGACGCATCCAATCCAACCGGCGCGACCCGTCTCTACCAGCGGGCGGGGATGCATGTGGCAAGCGAGTTTGCCACATACGAAAAGGAACTCCGCCCCGGACGAAGCGTGGAATAGCCGCCTGAGCCAATTTTTGATCGAGGTGACAACGGTTGGTTCCCTGCTTTCAGGTCAGCCGTTGTCACTGAAATCCGCTTGTGACGGTATGCAGGCGGCAAAAGAAACCTTTCACATCTCGTACAATTTTAGGGTGGAGGGCAAACAGGGGCTATAATAACAACAATGGCCTCGATAACCATTCCCGCGCGTTTGGATGCTCATCCCCACCTGCGCCCGCTCAACGTTCTGCGCGATCTGCCTGCTGTGGCGGACTTGATCGAAGTTTGTTTTTCCAGCACCATGGACAGCGAAGGAAAACAATATGTAAAGGACATGCGCCGCGCAGGCAACGATAATTCCTTCATCAATTGGGCAAACCGCGCCATCGAATCCACATCCCTGCCCTTGAGCGGATATGTCTGGGAGGAAAACGGGCAAATCGTTGGCAATGCCAGCGTCATTCCGTTCCGGCACAACAAAAAACGCGTTTACCTGATTGCCAATGTTGCAGTGGACCCTGCCCACCGCCGCAGGGGGATCGCACGCGCGCTCACGCAACGTTCCATCGAACATGCGCGCGAAAAGAAAGTGGACAGCATCTGGCTGCATGTCCGCGACGACAACCCCGGAGCCATCGACCTCTATCAACAACTTGGTTTTGTGGAACGCGCCCGCCGCACATCCTGGCAGGCGCGCACCGATGCCAATGCTCCAACACTGCGCGCGGATATGATGGTTGCAGGCAGGCATCCCGATTATTGGACGACCCAATTCAACTGGCTCTCCGTCCTGTATCCAGACTTTCTAGCCTGGCATCGCAATTGGGATTTCAAGTCTCTGCGACCGGGTCTATGGAACTGGCTGTGCCTCCTGTTCGTGGACCTTAACATCCGCCAGTGGGCAGCGGTGAAAAAGAACAGGTTCGAAGCGGCGCTCGCGTGGATTCCCTACGGGCGCGGTGAATCACTCTTCATCGCGGCGGGCGAAGACTCCGATCCGGATGCCCTGACCATGCTCTTGTTGCAGGCCCGTCGTGAACTGGCGTATTCTCATGTGAATATTTCGCTTGAATTCCCAACAGCAAAATTCGACAACGCGATTCAGTCCGCGGGCTTCAAGCCCCTCCGCACCTTGATCTGGATGCAGGCAACTTCATGAATCCTTTTTCGTATTCATAACCATACAGAAAGGAGAGTCGAATGACAAAATTTCTAATTCGTTGGGGAATCAATGCGGTGGCGTTGTACGCCGCTGTCTGGATCGTGCCTGGCATCGAATTTCGCGGCGATTGGACGGGCGTTCTGTGGCTGGCGCTCATCTCCGGGTTGTTGAACGCGCTCGTGCGCCCGGTGTTGAAATTCCTTACCTGCCCGTTGATCATCCTTACCCTGGGGTTGTTTACCATCGTCGTCAACACCTTCATGCTTCTGCTCACTAGCCGCATTGGACAGGCCTTCGGCATTGGCCTCACTGTGGACGGTTTCTGGACGGCAGTGCTTGGCAGTCTGGTCATTAGCGTTGTCAGCATTGTCATGAGTGTGATCTTTCGCGACGAATTGAAAGGTAAAAAAGTGTAAAAATGGATTGCGGCGCAACCTGGCTCAGCGTTCCCGTCGGATTCCAGTTACAAAATACCTGGAGTTGAATCATGCAATTTTCAGAAACCGAGCTTGCCGAATTGCTGAGCCAGCCGAAGCCGCTTTTGCTGGCGAATGCCGACCTGAGTAATGCCGACCTGGCCGATGCCGATCTGAGCGAGGCCAGGTTGAGCGATGCCAACTTGAGCGATGCAGACCTCCTGGATGCCAACCTGAGCAAGGTTGATTTAATCCGCGCCAATCTGCGCGGCGCGGATTTGCGCCGCGCCAATTTGAACAAGGCCAATCTGAGCAAGGCCGACCTGAGCGGGGCCAGATTGAACGGAGCCGACCTCGTCGACGCCGACCTGATCGATGCAAGACTCGCCGGCGCCCGACTGAATGATGCCGATTTGAGCAAAGCCGACCTGATCGCCGCCGACTTGAGCAAAACAGACTTGAGCGGGGCAAAACTGATTCGCGCCAACTTGAGCAGGTCTGACTTGAGCGGGGCCAGATTAATTCGCGCCGACCTGAGCGAAGCCAACCTTCAGGTCGTCAATCTGATCGGCGCTTTTCTGGGCGGCGCCACATTGAGCGGCGCAAAATTGAACGGTTCAGACTTACGCTGGTCGATTCTGGGCAAAGTCAACCTGAGTAAGGCCGATTTGAGTGGTGTCAAGTTGATCAGCGCCGACCTGAGCGAAGCCGACCTGTCCGAATCCAAATTGAACAAAGCCGATTTGAATGCCGCCAAACTGACAGGCGCGAACTTGACAAAAGCCGACCTGACCGAAGCCAGGTTGATCGAGGCAGACTTCAGCGGCGCGAACCTGCGCTGGGTCAACCTGACCGAAGCCGTATACAACCGAAGCACGAAATTCCCCGATGGGTTCGACCCGAGGTCGGCGGGCGCAATACTTGTCCCGTAAACCCTGCGGCAGATGGGGAATAACCACGACACAATCCTGCCGCTTGGTCATTCCGCCCAAAGAAGCTAAATCCTTCTTCGATAAACGCGATTGTTTTTATACTCCACCCCGTTTAGATTCTTCAAGTCTGCGCGCATTTGCATAGCCGACTCGGCCACCTGGGTCATTTCCACGTGCGTGAACTGTTTGAACTCCAACAGGGTCTTTCCCATTGCATGATATAACAGCGCATTGCCGCCATGTCCCTGAAACCCGGGCAGGATTCCCATGCCATTGACCGCAACTGTGTTGGTACGTCTCATTTCCAGCAACAGGTCTGGCAATCCAAACGGCAATAATTTTCCCTTCGCGCGTTGAAGCGCAGCGGACAGATCGTGGAAGGCGAACAGGAAGCCCGCCACATCCTCACCGTGGGTGATGATCTTGATCAGGCGGTGATCCGCGACCGTGATGATGTTATCGACGACAAAATCAATTTCACGCTGGGTCAGCGGGTAATATTCCCAGTTATTTACAAAGGCATCGTTGTAGGCCTTCCCGATGCGGGGTGCCCATGAAATCAGTTCCCTCTTGTTCTTGAAGCGTTTCACATCGAGTTTACCGCGCTGCATCACGCGCTCGGCGATTTTTTCAACCCGATCCGGCATGTGGAATTTGTCCGCCGGAAGATAGCACGAGACGAAATCCACCTCCTTTTCAAAACCCTGCGCTTCCACAAGCTGCTGGTAATAAGCATGGTTGTAGTTGAGCATGGTCATCGTCTGACGCTGCTCATGCCCCAAGACCAGGACTCCATAGCCGTCCAATGGTCCCATGCCTTTCGGACCGATCATCAGGTCCAGCCCGCGCCCCTTCGCCCAATCGAAAGCGGCAGTAAACAGCGCCGAAGCCGCCTCTGGATCTTTTTCACATTCGAAGAGATAAAAATTGGCCGATTTTTTGTTGTGATAGCGATTGAATGGCTTGTTCTCGATCACGGCAATCCGTCCCACGTCGCGTCCATCCCGCGTTACCAGAAAGAAATCCACATCCGAATGTTCGTGGAACGGGTGCTTCTTTTTATTCAACTGGTTATATGCGTCAATATTCAACGGTGGAACCCATTGAGCGCAATTCTCATAAATCCGGTATGGCAACTCCACAAAACGCCTGACTTGCTTTTTGTCCCCCGTATCTACCTTTTGAATATTGAGCATGGCAATCTCCCGGCGTGCTGAATTTTAGGTTTTTCAAAGTATATACCCAAACGCCGCGCCATGGTTACACTCTTTTCACTGGAGGCGATTCTCAGGCTTGTTTAACAATCTCAAAGTTTTATAAGAGTTTCTTTTCCGCTTCTGTTTTCTTTTATAATGGAATCACTATGAACACACGCACGAACGAAGCCTGGCTTGCAGACTTGCGAGCCTCGGGCGCGGCGCATGAGGAAGCAATCCACGATCTGCGGGAAGTGATCCAAAAAGGGCTGCCCTACGCCCTCACCCGCTGGCTTTCTTCCGATTCACCTCTCTTCGAACCGTTGGTGGAGGAAGTTACTCAGGAGACCCTCCTGCGCGTGCTCGACCAGTTGGATACCTTCGAAGGGCGCAGTCTGTTCACCACTTGGGTGCACAAGATCGCCATCCGCCTCGCGTTGACCGAACTCCGCCGCAAACGCTGGCGGGACTCGTCGCTGGATGAACTGACAGAAAACGAAGACACACCCCCGCCCCCCGGCCTGCTTGCCGATTCCCAAGCCTCTCCCGAATCCTCAGCCGAACGCACCGACATGTTTGCCCGCGTCCGCCGCATTTTGGAGGATGAGCTCACCCCCAAACAACGCGAAGCGCTCGTTCTGCTTAGTTTGCAGGATATGCCCATGGACGAGGCCGCCAAACGGATGAAGACCAACCGCAACGCCCTGTACAAACTCCTGCATGATGCCCGCCTGCGATTGAAAAAACGCCTTGCCCTCGAAGACCTGACTCCCCAGGATTTGTTGACGGCTTTCGAGAGCAGGTAAGATTAAGGTTGGATTAACCGTCAAAGTTCCATCATGAACAGCAAAAATATTTTTCAATCCATTCGAGATTTCTTCAAGCCGCAAAAGGTGGAGGAATTACAGGACGAGGTCATCGTCAAATTCCTGCGCATCCTCGAAGACGTGCGCGCCGAGGACATGTCCTGCGATGAAATGTTCAACCGCCTCGACGAGTTTGTCGAAAAGGAGGTCGAGTCGCATGACGCGGAAAAACTCATGCCCCTCGTCCGCGAACACCTCGACATGTGTTCCCATTGCGAGGAAGAGTACGAGGCGCTTCTCGACGTGCTCGAAAATACCAAATGAAACGACGGGAACAACCCGTCGTTTTTTAGCAAGGACGGAGTGCAAAAGTTCTACTTTTGCAGAGGTAGGACTTCCTGACTCCGGGGAGTTTATTTTTGAATCCATTTGAATCTCTCAACCAGGAAATCATCCAATGCCGTAAATGTCCGCGCCTGGTGGAATGGTGTGAGGAAGTGGCGCGGGTCAAGCGCAAGTCCTATATGGATCAGGAATATTGGGGAAAGCCTGTCCCTGGGTTTGGTGACCCGAATGCCCGCATGCTGGTGGTTGGACTTGCTCCCGGCGCACACGGTTCAAACCGCACAGGGCGACAATTCACCGGCGACGCTTCGGGTGATTTCCTTTTTCCGGCCTTGTATCGGGCCGGGTACGCGAATCAGCCTGGAGCGGAGTCCAGGGACGATGGGCTGATGCTCAAAGATATGTATATTACAGCGTCTGGCAGATGCGCCCCGCCCGACAACAAACCAACTCCCGCAGAATTGAACACCTGTCAGCCGTATCTCGAACGCGAGATTCGAATCCTCCAGCCAAAAGTCATTGTTTGCCTGGGCAAGATCGCCTTCGACAGAATCCTCAAAATATTCGCAGTTCGCAATCTCAAGTTCTCGCACGGAGCAATGTATTCCATTCAGCCTTCATCCTTTATTATTCATCCTTTGCATTTGCTCTGCTCCTATCACCCCAGCCAGCAAAACACGCTGACAGGAAAACTGACGGCGGAAATGTTCGACGCAATTTGGACGAAAGCAAAAGCACTGCGCAAAGAATAGGCCTTATGAAGTTTTGGAAAAAAGTCTTTTCCTCCATCTTAATATTTGCATGTCTTGGGGTTTCAGTCGGACCGTTTCTGGTTCCTGTCTCCGCGCTGGAAGGGTTGGTCACGGAAAAGGATTTGGCCGATCCCGAAAGCAAGTTTGTCGAGGTCAATCATGTTACCGTTCATTACAAGGAAATGGGTCAGGGCAAGACCACCTTCATCCTTCTTCATGGATTTGGCGCAAGCGTCTATTCATGGCATGAGGTGACGGATGATTTTGCCAGTCTCGGCCGTGTGATTGCCTATGATCGTCCTGCTTTTGGGCTGACCGAACGTCCCATGCCCGGGGATTGGCTCGAAAATCCGTACGGGATGAAAGCCAACATCGAACTCCTGGGCGGATTGATGGATGCGCTTGGAATCGAGAAAGCAGTCCTCGTTGGGAATTCAGCCGGAGGCGGAGTCCGCAACAGCCTTTGCGTTGGAATATCCTCAACAGGTGGAGTCGCTCATTTTGGTGGACCCAGGCCTGGGCGGCGGACGAGGTCCACAATTCCCCGAATGGGACTTGCCGCTGATGCGCAGTCCGCAAATGAGACACGTCGGTCCCCTGCTTGTCCGTGACATCGCAGAGACAGGCAACGACACCATCCTGCGCGCATGGTCTGACCCTTCAAAAGTAACCGATGAAATTATTGCGGCGTACCGCAAACCGTTGCGAGCGGAAAACTGGGATCGCGCCCTGTATGAGCTTACTTTCGCGCCGCCTTATCCAGAACTGCGTCCGCAGTTGTCGGGACTTCGCACACCCACTCTGGTCATCGGCGGAGAAGACGACCGCCTTATCCGTCCCTGGTATTTCGAGGCGGTTTCAAAGGAAATCCCCGGCGCGAAACTGGTCCTGCTCCCAAGCTGCGGACATGTTCCACAGGAGGAATGTCCGCGCGAATTTATGCAAGAAGTAGTAAACTATCTGCAAAGATAGAGTTGATGTGGAGGAATATGAACACGCCCATTTTGACTCCGGGAGAACCCGCCCCGGATTTTGAACTCAAAGATCTTAATGGAAACCCTGTCCGGCTTTCCGACTTTCGTGGAAAGAAACCCGTTGTGCTGGCCTTCCTGCGCGGCTTCATGTGACCGTACTGCCGCGCGCAGTTGGCGCGCATGAGGGATGGTTACTCCGACTTTATCTCCTGCGGCGCGGAGATTCTGGCCATCGGAACCGACAACGAGAATTCGTTCCAGTCATATTGGAAAAAGGAAAACATCCCTTACATCGGTCTGCCCGACCCCAAGGCCAGCGTACCGCGATTGTACAGGCAGGAAGTGAACCTTTTCAAACTGGGACGGATGCCATTGAATTGCGTGGTGGACACCGAAGGAAAGATCCGCTACATCCACTACGGCTCGAACATGACCGACATCCCCGACAACCAGACATTCATCAATGTAATAGAGCAAATCAACGCGTCATCCAATTAGCATGACCATTGGACGCATTGCCTTTCTCGGCTCAGGGGAAACCTCCCTTGCGGGCGGGCGTATCTTCGAGGCGCTGGCACGACTCATTTCTTCCCCTTTGCGGGTAGCCGTGATGGAGACGACAGCCGGTTTCGAGTTGAACTCGCCGCAAGTTGCAGGGCGTGTGGCGGACTTCCTGCAAACCCGCTTGCAAAACTACAACCCGACGATTGAACTTGTCCCCGCCCGCAAGCAGGGGACACAGTTCAGCCCCGACAATCCCAATATCCTGCAACCCTTGCTGACCGCGAACCTGATCTTCATGGGACCGGGCAGCCCCAGTTACGCGGTACGGCAATTGAAAAACACCCTTGCCTGGGACATCATCCGCGCAAGACACAGGCTGGGAGCGACTCTGGTTTTTGCATCCGCCGCCACGATTTCCGTTGGCGCATGGGTGCTGCCTGTTTATGAAGTCTACAAGGTCGGCGAGGACGTGCATACCAAACACGGTCTTGATCTATTTGCAGATTACGGCATGAACCTGTCCTTTATCCCGCATTGGAACAATGCCGACGGCGGCATCGACCTCGACACCAGCCGCTGTTTCTTCGGCATAGAACGTTTCGGGCAATGGCGCAGTCTCCTGCCTGCCAAGAACATTGTGGTCGGGCTGGACGAACATTCGGGCTTTATCCTCGATTTTGAAGCGCCGTGTTGTGAAGTCAGCGGGGTCAGTTCGGTTTCGGTGATCAAATCAAACGAGATGAAAATTTATCCTGCTGGCGCAAAATTCCCGCTCGACGAGTTGGGAAAATTCCAGCCGCCCGCAAACATCGAAGAGGGAATCCGGACTGAAGCCTGGGAGATGATCCGTCACGCCGCTCAACAAAAAGAGGATGACACGCCCTCAGCAGAAGTCCTTGCCTTGCTCGAACAAAGAAAAGCCGCCCGTGCCCGCAAGGACTTCGCCGAATCCGATAGATTGCGCGATCAAATTTCCAGCCTCGGCTGGTCGGTGCAGGATGGCAAAGAAGGGCAAAGGGTGGCAAAAAGATAGCAACTTCGATCAGCAAGTAGGTAGAGTCCAGATTCACATCCATTTGCCCGCCCGCTTGTTTATGCGCGTACTTTTCAACTGTTTACCTGTCTACTTGTATACCTTTCATTCTGCGATAAAATAGAATCGTACAAGGAGATGAATTATGCGCGCGGTAGACATCATCATCAAGAAACGCGATAGGCAGGAACTGACTTCGCAGGAGATCGAGTTCTTCATCAAAGGCTTTACAAACGGGGAAATTCCCGATTACCAGGCATCCGCTTTCGCCATGGCCATTCTGCTAAACGGCATGACTCCCCACGAGACCACCGACCTCACCCTCGCCATGGCAAATTCCGGGCAGGTGCTGGACCTCTCCAAAGTGGTGGATATTGCCGTGGACAAACACTCCTCCGGCGGCGTGGGCGACAAGACCAGTATCTCGGTCATGCCGATGGTTGCGGCTTGCGGATTGCCCGTCGGCAAAATGTCGGGTCGCGGACTCGGTTTCAGCGGTGGGACGATTGACAAATTGGAATCTGTCCCCGGTTATCGCGTGAATTTATCCACAGACGAGTTCAAACAACAATTGAAAGAAAAAGGCATTGTTCTCACCGGTCAGTCGCTCGACCTCGCACCGGCAGACGGGAAAATGTACGCCCTGCGCGATGTGACCGGAACCGTACCGTCCATGCCGTTGATCGCCTCATCCATCATGTCGAAGAAAATTGCGGCGGGCGCGCAGGCGATCGTGCTGGACGTGAAAACCGGTCTCGGCGCATTCATGCAAACCCTCGAAGATGCGCGCGTGCTTGCCAGCCTGATGGTGGATATCGGACGGTTGGCTGGTCGCAAAACCGTTGCCCTGCTCTCGGATATGAACCAGCCGCTCGGTGCGGCAGTGGGCAACGCGCTCGAAATGATCGAAGCCATAGATTTATTGCACGGACGCGCTCCGTACGATTATTACGAACACTGTCTGCACGTCGCGGCGCACGTGCTGGTTGTGGGTCAACGCGCGAAGGATTTGGATGAGGGGCGAAAGATGGCGCAGAAGTCAATTGATGACGGCAGCGCGCTGGAAAAACTCCGGGTGCTGGTTCAGGGCCAAGGCGGGGACGTGTCCTACATTGACGACGTCAGCCGTTTCGAGCGGGCAAAATTTGTCGAGTCGGTCAAATCCCCTCGCAGCGGATTCATCTCCCGGGTTCACGCCCGGCTCGTGGGTGAGGCAGCTGTCGCTCTGGGAGCGGGTCGCGCCAAAAAGAGCGATCCCATTGACCATGCCGTCGGCTTTCTGATCCATAAAAAGGTTGGGGACAAAGTCGAAGCGGGCGAGCCGCTGTTCGAAATCCACGCTAATGACGAGAAAAAACTGGCGGAAGCCCGTACCAATGTACTCTCCGCTTACTCTTTTAGCGATGAATTTGTACCGCCACTCCCGCTGTTTTACGAGTAAAATAGCGTATAGTCTTGTAGACCGAATGTGAATCCGAATCATTAAACCAGGAAAACGGCAATGGCAAAAGTTTCTCTGAGAATTTACAACCGTGAAATCGAAGGACTCATTGATAAATCGCTTATCAACGAGGCGATTGCGCATTGTCACCACATCTTACGAACCTTCCCCAAGCACCTTGCAACCTACCGTCTGCTCGGTAAAGCCTACCTTGAACTAAAGCGCTACAGCGACGCGGTGGATATTTTCAGCCGCGTTCTCATGGCAGCGCCGGATGACTATGTGTCGCATGTCGGGATGAGCATCATCCATGACGACCAGAGAAAGATGGATGAGGCCATCTGGCACATGGAACGCGCCTTCGAGTCACAGCCGTCCAATGCGGCGATCCAGGGCGAGTTGCAAAGATTGTACGGACGCCGCGATGGAATGGAACCGCCCAAGATCCGCATGACGCGCGGCGCGCTTGCCCACTTGTATGTGCAGGGCGAGTTATATCCGCAAGCTATCGCTGAAATCCGTGCCATCCTCGCCGAAGAACCGGACCGCGCCGACATGCAAGTCTTGCTGGCGCGCGCCTATTTCCGCAGCGGACAAAAGGCCGATGCCTCGGACATGTGCGCCCAACTGCTCAAAGGATATCAATATTGCTTCGATGCCAACCGCATCATGGTGGACTTGTTGCCCACGGCTGGAACAGCCGAAAGCACGCAGGTGTATCGAATGCGGGTGGGGGAGATGGACCCCTATGCCACGTTTGCAAAAGGTTCTGTCTTTCTCTCGGACGAAGTCCCGGACGCCTCGATCAACCTCGAAAGACTCGAATACAAAGGCGAGGAGGAGCCTCCCGCCCAGACCTGGGGTTCCGCGCTTGGACTGGGAGCCGGAACGACAGCCCCCGCATTGGCCGCGACAAACTTTAGCGAACCAAACTGGCTCAAATCCGCCAGTTCCCTTGAAGCGCCCCAACCAACTTCCGAAACCAAAGAGGAAATTCCCGACTTCCTGCGCCAGGCCGGTTGGGGAGCATCGAGCGCCCCTGAACACCCCTCATCCATTTTCGATGAAGAGCCCGCCGAAAACCTCACGCCTGCCGATCTTCCCGACTGGCTAAAAGGACAGGCACCGGCCGAGCTGGAGCCGCCAACTCCCGCATCGCAGCCTGCCCCCGCCCCGGCGATGGAAGTTCCTGATTGGCTGCTCGACAGTTCCCAGTCCGCTGAAACCGCGCAAGCCGGGGAAGTCCCAGATTGGTTGAAGAAAGCCTCACAAGCTCCCGCCGAACCGGCGCATGCAGACGATCTTCCTGAATGGTTGAAGGGAACTTCACAACCTTCCGCTGAACCAGTTCAGATGGATGAGACTGCCAGTTGGTTGAGCGGATTGGGAAGCGCTGCCACGCCAGCCGCTGAACCCGCTCAACCAGACTCTGCGTCAGGTTGGCTGAATGAACTGGATAACAAGCAACCCGCCGCCGAATCAACGGAAGTCCCCGACTGGCTCAACGGATTGGAAGAGAAACCATCTGCCGAATCTGCGGACCTCCCGGATTGGCTGGGTGGCACAGAAGACAAACAAACCGCCGAGCCCGCCGATCTTCCCGACTGGCTCAACGGATTGGAAACACAAGAACAGACTCCCGTACAGGCTCAGCCATCTGCTGAAAGCCTCGGCTCGACAGTCCAGGAACAGGATGACGCCGTGGCATGGCTGGAATCGCTTGCCGCCAAGCACGGAGCCAAACCCGAGGAACTGGTCTCTGACCCGAACAAGCGCAGTGAGAAACCGCCCGAATGGGTCTCGCAGGCGCAAACCTTGGGACAGGAAACACCCGCATCCCAGCCTCCGGCCGCATCGGTTGAAAGCCTCGGCTCGACAGCCCAGGAACAGGATGATGCCGTTGCATGGCTGGAATCGCTTGCCGCCAAGCATGGAGCCAAACCCGAAGAACTGGTTTCCGACCCAAGCAAGCGCAGCGAGAAGCCGCCCGAATGGGTTGCACAGGCGCAGTCCATTGGCGAATCTCAGCCTGAACAAAAACCTGAAGTTGTGCAAAATGCCCTCGATATTGGCGAACAGTTCTTTGCCGAATTCGAGAGCGCATCGGCCGCCCCGACCGAAAAGGATGAAACCAAGGCCTGGCTCGAAAGCCTCGATAGGGAAGAGGAAGAAAACAAATTTGGCATTTCAAATGAGATTCCCGACTGGCTGGGTGAACCCAAGCCCGAAGCCGAACTTGAACGCGGTGAAATTCCCGAATGGTTGAGCGATTCCCAGCCGCCGCAGGATGCCGGCGGACAATTCGAGTTTACGAAACCGGAATCTCCATCCCATGAGGCAGACCTTCCCGACTGGTTGGGCGACACTGAAACCGGGACTGCGCCACAAACCATTTCCGCAGGACAGGATATGTCGGAAAGCGACCTCGCCAACTGGTTGAACAGCCTGGACGATGAACCGGGTCTGCCTTTCGAGTCCATGCCTACCCCCGACTCGATCCTCTTCGAATCGCAGAGACCCGAGACCAAGTCGAAAGCGGCAGAACCGAAGCCAAAATCTGATTTACCCGACTGGTTGAGCGGGGTTGACTCGGAAGCCGCTGAAGCGGATGAGGAATGGAAGGAATCCACCGTAAAACAGACGGAGGATCTCCCCTCGTGGCTCGAAGAGACCGACGAGGAAATGGAAAGCACATCCGACGACGATACCCCCCCATGGCGGCACAGGGAACTCTGGGAGGCGGATGAGCCCCAGGCTCCCATGCCAACCTCTCCTTCCGACTGGCGCCCAATTGAGGAAAAACCAACCAGCGCGGAGTCAGCGCCCAGGGAGGAACCACCCTTGGAGCAAGCGCCCAGAACCTTCGTGCCTCCTCCCCCATATCCTGCCGTTCCGTCGATCGGTATGCAGGCCCCCCAGCCCGCCACCCCAGCCAGGAAGAAAGCAAGTCTGCCCGCGCGCAGACAATTGCCGGAGAGTGGAAACGCCTTGATAACCTTGAATCAGGCGAAGGCCGAGTTGGATCGCGGCGACATCCCTGCCGCCCTGGCCCACTATGGGAAGTTGATCAAAAAGGGCAAGCACATCGAGGAAACCATACGCGACCTGACGGAATCGATCTACCGCTATCCGGTGGAGGTCGGTATCTGGCAGACGCTGGGCGATGCCTATATGCGCGTCAACCGCCTGAAGGAGGCGCTCGAAGCCTACAACAAGGCGGAAGAGTTGATCCGTTGATTCAGCGATTTAGCGAGTCAACGTATTTTGAATCGCTGAGTCGTTGACTCTTTACATTCTATTTTGGAGGATTTTCCGTGGAAAGAACGCTCGTGCTTGTAAAACCCGACGGCGTGCAACGCGGCTTGATCGGTGAAGCGATCAGCCGTTTCGAACGCCGCGGACTTCGGCTCGTTGCCGCAAAATTCATTCAAGTCAGCAGGGAACTGGCCGAGAGTCACTATGCCGAACACAAGGGCAAACCCTTTTACGATGGATTGATCTCCTATATCACGTCTGCGCCGGTGATGGCGATGGTATGGGAAGGTCCCAATGCAGTTGCGGCTGTGCGTCAAACTGTCGGCTCGACCAAGCCCGCCGAGTCTGCGCCCGGCACCATCCGCCATGACTTTGCTCTTGAAGTGGGCCGTAACCTGATTCACGCCTCGGACAAGCCAGAAACCGGTGAACGCGAGGTGGCGCTCTGGTTCAAGAAGGAAGAACTGGTGGATTGGAAACGCGCTGTGGATCAGTGGGTATTCGAAAAGTAAACAGGTAAAAAAGGCAGGTAAGAAAAGCATCCCAATCCTCGTGACTTGGGATGCTTTTTATGTTTATTTGTGTCCTTCTTCACTGCAATCTCAATAACACCTTGCCGTCCCTCCACAACTCTTCGAGGTCGTAGAAGTCGCGCTGGTCGGGAGAGAAAAGATGCACGACAACATCGCCATAATCCACTACCACCCAGCCGTCGCGGGCAAACCCCTGCTTCCTCCCCTTTTTGCGGTGTTTCTTGCGGATGTCATCGATGGCGGCATCGGCCAGCGCGTCAAGCATACGGTCGCTGGTGCCGGTGCAAATAATAAAGTAGTCGGTAAAAGAGACAATGCCTTTCAGGTCGATCAGGACAATGTCTTCACCCTTTTTGTCTTCAAGGGAGTTTACAATTTCGCGGGCAAGTTCAAGCGCGTTCAGATTTCACCTCATGATTTGGATAATGGAGCGGAGAATAACTTTGTGTAAACGGGAGCGCCGGGTTGGAGATCGCTTTTGAAAAGATGCACCGAGTCTACTCTGGCGGAGGCAATATTGCCAAGTTGAAAAGCCCCCAACACGGCGCGAATTTTCTGCAGATCGGAAAGTCCGGTAGTCTGGCGGACGCGTCCGATGGTCAGATGCGGGGAGAAAGCACGCTCCTCGGGTTTGTATCCCAGGCGTGACGCGCCCGCTTCAAGTCCTCTTTGCAGGGAAACCAGACTCGCCGGAGCGTGGATATCGATCCACAATACGCGGGGGTTGCGCTGATTGGGGAAGCAGCCAACGCCCCCCAGTCGCATGTCGAATGGGGGACATGAATCCGCTTCACGGGTGAGCATTTGTTTTAGAAAATCCAGGTGCGAGGAGGAGATATCCCCAAGAAATTTCAATGTCAGGTGCATATTTTGGGTGGGAACCCAACGAATCACATCGTTTCCCAGGGACTGACGAAGACGACTCGTTTGTTTTTGGATTGCTTCACAAACGTGGGAAGACAATTCGATGGCGATGAAAGCACGCAGAAGACTCATGCAATAGCGTTATGACTTATGCAAAACCTGTTCCACCGCCTGCTTGAGGTCGAGGAAGCCGACAGGCTTGGTAAGATACGTGGACGCGCCTGCCTCGATCCCCACCCTGATGTCGCCCGGCATGCTTTTTGCGGAAACAACGATCACAGGAATGGATTGCAATTCGGGTTCGCGCCTCATATAGCGCAGGATTTCCAACCCGGAAATATCCGGCATCATGATGTCGAGGATGATGATATCCGGCTTCTCCTGTGAAATCATGGGGATGGCCGGGGCGCTGGAGAACATCTTAATCACGCGAAACCCGCTTACGCGCATCATCTCTGCAAACATCTCGGCGGCATCAGGCTCATCCTCGATGATCATGACTGTTTTTTGAGAATCCATCGCTGTTATCCTTGAGGCTAAAAATAGCATAATCCAGTTGAATTTGCAAGGGGTGTTTATCGTTTGTCATTCATCCGTAAGAATCCCAATCCAACAATGGTCTGAACTTCATCGGCAGCTAAATCAAAAACCTCCGAGGTTTTCAAGACCTCGGAGGTTTAGTCTATCCAAACCACTTCTTATCCAGCGGCGCCCACTCATCGCTTTGCTCGGCGACAGCCTTCCAGTTTTCCTTGCCGCTCCATGACTCGATCTTGATGGCATAAACCGTCGTGGCGCGGAGTTCCTTTTCGGTGATTTCGCGGTACTCCCTCCCAGCGACCATGCCAGGGAAATATTTGGTAATCAAGCCATAGAGTCCACGCTTGGCTTCGTTGGGGTCGGTGAGTACCCGCACCGTGCCAAAGACCATCACACTGCGGTATTGCAAAGCAAATTCCAAAGCCACGTTCGAGGGCATGAGTTTGCCCATCTCGCTGGCTTCCATGCACACTTTGGGATTTTTCTCCAAACTTGAGCGGATTCGTCCCGCGATATTGCCGTGGAAGATAATCTGGTGATTTTCCTCGTCGAACCAAAACAGGTTGGGATGTGCGAAGGGTTGGTCGTCCCAGGCATAAGCGGTGTGACCGACTTTGGCTTCCCGCAAAAAGGCGCGAATCCATCCGTCGTCACGGGTATGCGCTGGAATACGTTGAAAAGCCGTCGGGGGTTGGTTTTCGTAGCTGCGGGTCATATTGAATCCTTCCGATATTATTGATCGTCCACTAATCGGCGCTTATACCAGGCGCGGAGAATGAATCCGCCGACAAGAAGCGTTACAACGAGCAGTACCCATCCCCACCAGTCGATACTCCCCCTGGTGGCAATCAGAAGAAAATACACAGCGGCGGCAAGAGTAATGGAACTCAAGAAGATCACTTCGGCCGCCATCAGGTTGGCAATACTATAGGGTTTATCTGTGGGAGGAAGAGTGCCCGCCCGCCATTTGAAAGCGGGTTCGATTCCTTTATTGTGCTTGATGTAAAACTCCTTGATCTGGTTCATTGCCTCAGCGGATTCGTGCCAGGCCGCGCGCAGGCGGGCAAGCTGGGCGACGGTCAACGCGCCGAGGGCGGTCAGCATCACGAACAGACCGGAGAATGCAAACGATACGTTTCTCAATTCGTTGGCTTCGGTCGAGAATATCGAGCCAAGGATTGCAGCGACAAGCGAACCAACCGTCACGAAATAATAAGAGGCAACCCGCGAACGGTCTTCGTTTGCCTGAAAGACGGTATCGGCGATGTAGCCAAATTCGACTTTCAGGATTTCATTTGGGTCAGGTTTTGACATTGTGGGCATTGTCTCGCTCCATCAGGCGTCAAACACCCACTCGCCCTGACGCATGATGGGTTCGCGTGAGCCGTCCTTCTTGATGCCGTCGATATCCATCCTGGGCGAGCCGATCATGAAGTCTACGTGGGTCATGCTGACGTTGCCACCCGAGGCGAGGAACTCGTCGTCGGTCAATTCTTCGCCGCCGACAAGGGTAAAACGGTAGGCGCGCCCGATTGCAATATGACAGGAGGCATTCTCGTCGAAAAGGGTGTTGTAGAAGAGATGTCCGCGTTGGGCGATGGGCGAACTGGCAGGGACAAGGGCCACCTCGCCGAGGTAGTGCGAGCCTTCGTCGGTGTCCACCAGTTTCTGAAGAATGGTTTCGCCCTTCTTCGCAGCGACTTTGGTCACGCGTCCCTTTTCAAAAGTGACTTGAAAATCCTCGATGAGGAATCCGCCGTAACTGAGTGGGAAGGTGGATGTCACCACGCCGTCGGCGCGGTTTCGGTCGGGCAGGGTAAAGACTTCCTCTGTAGGCATGTTGGCGGTAAATGCGACGCCGTTCTGCGCCATGGACTGGGCGCTGATCCACATGTGACCGGCGGGCAGGCCGAGAGTGAAATCAGTGCCGGGGGCGGAATAGTGCAGGGCTGTATATTGTTTCTCCTGTAAATATTTGGCGCGGTTCCGCAGCGTGACGATGTGCTTTTGCCAGTCGGCAATGGGATCGGGACGGTCGATGCGGGCAGTGGCAAAGATGGCTTCCCATAATTTCTGCTGTGCTGCCTCGGCGGGAAGTCTGGGAAAAACCTTTTGCGCCCAGGCTTCACCCGCAGCAGCGACCACGCACCAGTTGACGGCGTTGGTGGTGACCTTTTCCGTGACCCTGCTGAAATGCTTGAGATGAGTCTTCTGGATGGACCCTACGACTTCGGGGTCGATTCCGCTGTAGAGGTCGGGATTCGCGCCCGTGATTGAGAGCAGGGCGTCGCCGTTGTCAATCATCCTCATAATGGCATCCACAGACCAGACGGGATACTCGTCGAGAGCATCGCGTGGACCAAGCTGGGCGCGCAGGCGCAGGGTTTCCTCGTCGCCCCAAATTACATCCACATATTTTGCGCCAACCCCATACGCGGCTTTGACCACTTCGCGCACAAGCGGCGCAAACTGAATCGGAACGCCGCGATTCACCGCCAGCGTGATGATCAAGCGCTGACCGGCGCGGAGATTCAATCCGACCTTGACAATGGCTTCCGCATATTTTTCGAGCATTTCCTGATGGGTTCTATCTGTCATATCGCCTCTGCATGGTGAATTTTTTCAAGTGCGGGAGACTGCTTCGGCAAAGAACAAAACCGCCTCGCAGTGACATAACTCTGCACAAGTATAGCATCACTTCCACGGGGCGGCGATGAGATTGGTTTCCACATCCGCGGCTTGACCAATCTTGGGAAGTCCCCAGGACTCGGAGATCGTCTTGAGGATGGAATAATGCGAGTAGGGAGTCTTGTCTTTGAAGTTTTGCTTGACCTGCGGCGAGATGAGCACCGTTGCCACCCGCCCGCCAGCGGAGGGGGGAAGTCCGCAACAAGATTGGCTGGTCTGTCCCTCATCCCAGGTGAGGATGATAAGGAACGGCTCGCCCGTGGACTCAAGCGCCGGGTAGAGTTTACCCAGCAATTCCTTGAGCCAGCTGTCGGCAAGGTCAAGACCGCAATCATGGGATGAGTAGCAGATGTCAGGGGTAATGAACATGAAGTTCGGCAGGTCGTTCAAGGCAATGTCGCCATCCAGTTGCGTGAGCGGAACGACGTTACGCTGACAACGCTCCGTATTTAGACGGATTGGATCAAAATACATAAAAGGGTTATGTTTTTGCTTGTAACGCAGGGTGCTGCCCACAAAGCAGGGATCGGGCATGTCATCCTGGTAGGTTTTCCACGTCCGCCCGCTTTGCTCGATGAGATCGGGCAGGCTGGGAGCATTGACGAAACAATCCTCGCAATCGTCCATGACCCCGAAGGTATCGCCGCCGATGAACGCCAGGTAATTCGGCAGGCTGGGATGCGCGACCGCGTAGTGGGAGGTCAGCAGGGTGTACGAGTCGGCGAGCAGGTTGAAGTAGGTCATCTTGCCGTTGTCGATGACTGAATCGAATTCCTTGTTCTCGAAGACGATCATGGCGACGTGTGAAAAATTTGGCACGAGCGGCAACGGGACGGGCGTGGACTCAACCACTGGGGTTGACTCCACGGGAGCGGGCGTAGACGTGGGAAACGGCGCCAGCGTAACAAGGGCTGTCGGGGGTGTTTCCGTTGGAGCGGGCTGACAGGAGGCAACGAGTAAAGAAATAAGGAGGGTCATCCACAAGAGACGCGCGGTCAATTTCATTTTGGCATCCTTTTAGCGAGATACTGACGGAAGTATAAACCATGTGGATGTCGCTTTCGTTTTGCGCGAATTTTCATGACATTTGTTATTCAATGGAAAATCGGTTTGGTTGTAGAATCGATTTGGAAACAGGATATTTGGCTTTTTTGAATTCGGATGAAGAAAACGACAAGGAGAATTTATGAAGCCTCAGCTCAAAGCCTTGGGGACATTGTCCTTTTTGCTGACCGCACTTGCATTTGTCCTTGCTTGTGCTGTATTGGGACCGACGCCCAATAGTGCGCCAGCTTTTGATCCCACCAAAGCCGCCCTTGAACTTCAAAACACTGCCGTAGCTTTGCGACTAACACAGGCGGTCCTGAGTGTGCCCACTCAACCTGTCGTCAGCCAGCCTGAGTCGACAGAGGCGCCACCTCCCGCCGTGACTCCTGAAACGCCAGTTCCACAGGTCCCGCCGGAGATTCAACAACTGGTCGTGGATTATTACGAGAAAGGGTATCTGCCGTCCACAGAGGGAGAATATCATCGTCTCGACGACTTCACGATGTCCTCCAATGACCGCCAGATCACATTTACAAAAAAGAAAACAGGCTACGATGTGAAGGACTTTATGGTGAAAGCGCATTTCAAATGGCAAAGCGCAATCGCCAACCCCGACCCCGGCGGATGCGGCTGGGCTTTTCGCGGGAACCGCGACAGCACGTACTTCACCTTCGTGGACCGCGAGTGGATTTTTCTGGGATTAATGAAAGAAGGGCAATGGAACCGTTACGGCAAGACCTCAGGCAATGACTGGGTTGGGCTTGGGAACCCCGCCGAAGCGGACGTGACGCTGGCAGTCAGCAAGGGGAAGGCGTACATGCTGATTGACGATTCGCTCGCCAGCAGTTACACCCTCGACACGGATTTCCTCACCGGCGCAGGTGAATTGGCTTATGCCGTCGTTGCGGGAACCTACAAGAATTACGGAACCCGCTGTGAAATGACAAACGTTGACTTGTGGATCTCCAATCCGTAAAGCATGGAACGGGCATCATATGGATGTCCGCTCTTGTTTTAAGCAGATTTCATGACATTTGTTACAACAATAAAAAATCATTTTGGTCGTACAATTATCCCGTCATTGGAGACCGAATGGCAGGGGACCATAACGCCAGGCTCGCTACCCAAAATTTGACAAAACCTCAAATTTCAGGAGACCCAAATGACCCCCAAGTTCTACCCCCCCGAACCGTTTCGCATCAAGGTGACCGAACCCATCCGCCTCATTTCGCCAGCGGAGCGTGAAGCCGCGTTGAAGGAAGCGGGCTACAACCTGTTCCTGATGAAAGCCGAAGACATGTTCATCGACCTGCTGACCGACAGCGGCACAGGCGCGATGAGTTCCGAGCAATGGGCAGCCATCATGCGCGGCGACGAGTCCTACGCGGGCGCGCGCTCTTTCCATCGGCTCAAAGCCGCCGTGGAAGACGTGTTCGGCTTCAAGCACTTCGTCCCGACTCATCAAGGTCGCGCCGCCGAAAACATTCTCGCCGCGTGCCTCGTCAAGCAGGGACAATACATCCCCTCGAACATGCACTTCGACACCACCGACGCCAACATCCGCGCGCGCGGCGGACGCCCGACCAACCTCGTCATCGACGAAGCCTTCGACCCCGCCAATCCGCACCCGTTCAAGGGCAACATGGACATCGCCAAACTCCGCGCCTTCATCCAAAAAGTCGGCGTGGAGAAAATCCCGTTCGGGATGATGACAGTCACCAACAACGCGGGCGGTGGTCAGCCCGTTTCGATGGAAAATCTCAAAGCGGTCGCCACAGTCTATCGCGAGTTCAAAATCCCGTTCTTCATTGATTCTGCCCGCTACGCCGAGAACGCCTACTTCATCAAACTGCGCGAGAAGGGCTACGAAAACAAATCGGTCATCGACATTGCCCGCGAGATGTACGCCCTCGCCGACGGCATGACCATGTCCGCCAAGAAGGACGCCATCGTCAACATCGGCGGCTTGCTCTGCATGAACGACGACGCGCTCTTCCAGCAGGTCAAGAACGAGTTGATTCTGCGCGAGGGCTTCCCCACCTACGGCGGACTTGCGGGGCGCGACCTCGAAGCGATGGCGGTCGGTCTCTACGAAGGACTGGACGAATCCTATCTCGCCTCGCGCCTTGCTCAAACCGCCTACCTCGCGGCGCGCCTCAACGACGCGGGCATTCCCACCATCCAACCCGCTGGCGGACACGCCGTCTATCTGGATGCCGCTCACGTCTTCCCGAACATTCCGCAGGGCGATTTCCCTGGACAAGCTTTGGCGGTGGAACTCTATCGAGAAGGCGGGATTCGCGGCGTCGAAATTGGCTCCGTCATGTTCGCCTACCCCGATCCGGATTCTGGCAAGATGATTTATCCCAAGCTGGAGCTTCTGCGTCTCGCCATCCCGCGCCGCACCTACACCCAAAGCCACATGGACTACGTCGCCGACTGCGCCGCGAGAATCAAGTCACGGGCAGATATGGTCAAAGGCTATAAATTTACCTACGCCCCCGAATTGCTCAGGCATTTCACGGCGAGGTTTGAACCGTTGTAAATTCTGAAATAAGGGAACTTGCTCCATAACCTCGACAGCAAGCTGTCTGACTCCAAAGCATCTGTCAACAAAAAAAGCCTCGTCATTGGACGGGGCTTTTTTCTGCAAGCAATTCCTTCAAACGCGGATGTTCCGCATAAACGCCGCGATATTTTTCGGGCAGGTTCGCCGCCAGCCGACACATGATTTCATCGGTGGCTTGCTTCATCGCTTCGTCGCGCCCCTTCCCGTTTGGGATTTCAATCGTAAACGGGTCACCAACCATCGCGCGGATTTTGGACTTGCGAAACCGCAATAGATTTCGAACCACGCCGCGATCTTCCGTGCCGGTCAAAGATACAGGTAAAACAGGATAACCGCTTTTTGCGGCAAGAAACGCCGCGCCCATTTTTCCTTCCTGCAAGGCCTCTGTCTTCGAGCGCGTGCCTTCGGGGGCAATCACCATCAACCCGCCTTTTTTCATCCGCGCCAGGGTCTCGCGCAAGGCGGAAAAATCGGCTTCGAAGCGGTTGAGCCAGATCGCATCCACGGCCCTTCCCATCGCGCCAAAAAGCGGATGATTTTTGTATTTTTCGGCAATCGGCATGATGATGTCTTCTCGATCGAGTGCGCGCAATAATACCGCCGTATCGAGACGCCCAAGATGATTTGCGGCGAGCAGGACATTGCCCCGCGGAAGTTTTTCCAACCCGATAATTTCCACATCGGCGATGATGTTCATGACAAAGCGTATGAGGGAGCGCAAGGTTTTGTATTTCATGAAAGTGATGTCACCCGTTTTTCGTTGAGTAATTCCTTCAAGCGCGGATGGTCGGCGTAATATCCGCGATTCCCCTCCGGCAGCATGGCGGCAATCCGGCACATGATCTCGTCGGCATATTCCTGCAAGACCTGCTCGCGATTCTCCTTTGGAAAGGGCGGAAGCGTGAAAGGCTTTCCCGCGCTCAACTTGATGGGCGTGCGGCGCAGGCGTTTGAGATTTCCCCACAGCCGCCTGTCTTCGCTGCCGGAAATTGCCACCGGTACGATCTGCCATCCCATTTTGGACGCAAGGTAGGCCGCGCCGGGTTTACCTTGCGCCATTTTTTCGTCGCGGGCGCGGGTTCCTTCCGGCGCAATCACCAGTATCTGCCCCTCTGACATCCGCCTGATCATTTCGCGCATGGCTTTCAAGTCCGGGTTGAAACGGTCGACAAAAATAAAGTTGAGATGTCTGCCCATCCATTTCAGAAAAGGATTCTCCCCCCACTTTTCGCCGACCGGAATAAAAAGATTCCAGGCATCCAGCGCATAATAGGCCATCGGCGCATCGAAAATGCCAAGATGATTGACGGCGATCACAAACCCATCCTTCCCCGGCAAATTTTCATACCCGACAACTTCCACTTTTGCAATGATTTTCAGGACAATACGAATCAGCCGGCGTAAGAACTTTTTCATGAGGCAATTTTACACGGTTTCCCCGCGTTCATGTCCGCTTGAAAAGGAGAAGCCCCGCGTATGCAGGGCTTCATCCAATGCGGTTACCGATAATCCACACGTTTGCTTCTAAGCGCTTTGCACGCCATAGGTGGAAAACATTTTGATAAAGATGTCATAATCGGCCGGCGTCATATCCAGGATTTGAAAGCCGGCGTTGTAAACGTTCGGATCAAAAGCATCGACGCGGCACCACCTGGCGCAGGCGGAAAAGGCAATGTAATTCTTATTGGAGATTTCGCCAGTCTGGTCGATGCGGAGGCGGGTTTTCGTGTTCAACTGAACAGGCTTAAGACTGTCCAATTTGAAGCCGCCTGTACTGATATCGGAAAGATGTCCGACCAGTTTTCCGGTTGCTTCATCGGTCACACACATGTAGTACGAAAAGCGCCGCCGTGACACTTGTCGTCGTTCCGTAGTCACTGATACCTCCTTACAAAATCGATAAGAGGTATTCAGTATATAGCAAAACGCGGCGGGAATCAAGAATTTTATTAAGGTCTAGACATCACTCTTAAGTATATGTGTCACAATCGTTGCGCCCGACCCGCCGATGTTTTGCGCCATGCCGATCCGTGCGCCATCCACCTGGGTTTTGCCACATTCGCCGCGCAATTGCTGGACAACCTCCACGATTTGATACATGCCCGTCGCGCCGACAGGATGACCCCGGGCCTTCAATCCGCCGCGGGTGCAGACCGGGATTCGTCCCCCGATGCTGATCTCGTTATCGAGACCGAGTCGAATTCCCTGACCTTTTTCCGCAAACCCGCAGGCTTCGAGCGACAGCGTGGACATGATCGAGAAAGCATCATGCAGCTCAAAAAAATCAATGTCCGTCGGGGATACCCCCGCCATATCATAAGCCCGCTTTGCCGAGAGGTAAGCCGCCTGTAAAAACATCGGGTCTTTGCGCGAATGGACGGCAATGGTATCCGTCGCAGAGGCAGACCCGTCAACGGTGATCCGCGGCTTTTTCATCACCTTCTCAGCCGGGACAATGATAGCGGCTGCCGCGCCATCCCCAATCGGAGAAGCATCCAGCAAGTTGATGGGGGTCGCAACCATGGCAGACTTTTCGAACTTCTCCACTGTTATTTTCTCGTGCAAACGCGCATACGGATTGTGAATGGCGTTGGCATGCGCATTAATGGAGAAGGGCGCAAAATGCTCATGCTTCCAGCCGAACTCGTGCATGTAACGACGCATGACCAGGGCGTTGATGCCCACGAAGGAGATGCCCTGCTCCACTTCGTAATCGGCGTCGGCGGCGGTTGCCAGCGCGGCGGTCACATCGCGACCGGCTTTGTCGGTCATCTTTTCGACGCCCACCACCAGCGCAGATTCGACGTCACCAGAGGCGACCGCCATCAGCCCGGCGCGAAAGGCCGCGGCTCCCGAGCCGCAGGCGGCTTCGACCTTCACCGCTTCCTGTTTCCACAGCCCAACCCAATCCGCAATAAATGCGCCGAGTTGGTTTTGTCCGCTGACCAGGGGCGAGAGCATGTTGCCGACGAAAAGCGAATCCACTTTTTCGATGCCGGCATCCTGTATGGCGGCAAAGGCGGCGTCGCCTCCAATTTCACGCAGGGATTTTTCCCACTGCTCTCCCACTTTTGTTTGACCAATTCCGAGGATGGCTGTTTTTCTCATGCCTTAAATTCTACCGCATTGCGCTATCAGGAACTATCCAAATCGACCAGGGTTCGGGATAAAATAAGGCATGGGCAAGCATGAGTGGAAGGAGAAATTTCTCGAAGCGGTTGCCGGCAGTTGCGACGAAGGCTGGGAGGCGGTGGATTACATCCGCGCCCACAAAACAAATGTCGGCATCCGACGCGCGCGCAAAAGCGTGGGCGCATTTTGGACGCTTTTCAAATCCGCCCATCTCAACGCGAGGCATTACACACAAGAATCATCGCTTGCAAGCCCGCACGCATGGACGTTGTTGATTCATGAAGTGCGGCATTTACAGCAGGGTCCTCTCGTTGCGCTCTCGATTTACGGCGAATTGGACGCCTGGCAATATCAATTTCGGGTGTGGAAAAAAATCACAAAGAATCCACTACCTCCGCTGTTGGAGGAAATCCTATCCCTGCCGCTGAATATGGATCGCAGCAATTTGAAGAGAGCAAGGAAATTAATGACCCGCTATGCGGGAAAATGGTACGGCGCAAATTTTTTACCGCTCTATCCCATTCACAAAGAGATCGTATATTGGTTTACACGAAGGCATTAATCTACGCGACTTCTTTCAAAATCAACAGGTGTTTTTAATGTAAAGCAATATGTTTTGTTGTATGCTGTTGACATGAAAAGAAAGGAGGTTGCGATAGAGACACCGCCTGAAATTCACAAACTTGGGAAGGACGAAACGCATTGAACTGGTCGGGCAAGTTTTAGAACCAGACGTTCCCAACGGTATGAGGGTTGCAAAATCGTTCCTTTCCCAACATATAGAATACCTGACGGATGGGTGTTTCCCATCCGTCTTCTTTTAAAGTCCCAAAGGCTTCTGGAACCTTTGGGATTGTTCATTTTATAACGACCTGAGCGCCTTCCGCATTTTGTCCAATCCCTGCTCGAGCAGTTTGCGGGGCATGCCAAAATTCAAGCGGATATGTCCCTCGCCTTCCCTGCCGAACAACCGTCCCTCGCTCAAGCCGACTTTGGCGTTCTTCAAAAAGAATTCGTAAGGCGAGCCTTTGATCTTCGTCTGCGTGAAATCGAGCCAGCCAAGATAAGTCGCATCGGGAATGGTCAGGCGGACGTCGGGCATGTATTCGCTGACATATTCCACGAGAAAATCGCGGTTGGCTGTCAGGTAGCGGCGGAGGTCGGCCAGCCAGCCGTCACATTGACCGGAGAACGCAGCCTGCGCGGCGTACAACCCCATGCTGTTGACGTGAATCCGCAAACGACTCACTTCATCCGCATAGCGTTTCCGCAAATCATTATCCGGGATGATGGCAAAGCCGCAAAACAAACCGGGGACGTTGAAGGTCTTGGAGGGGGCAATCAATGTGATGGTGTGTTTGGCGATTTCGGCAGACAACTTTGCCAGCGGCGTAAATTTGTTTCCATCCAACAGCAATTCGGAATGGATTTCGTCCGAGACGATGACTACTTTGTTCTTGACGCAGATTTCCGCCATCCGTAACAAGTCCTTGCGGGAGAAGATGATGCCCAGCGGATTATGCGGATTGCAAAGCAGGAACATGCCCGCCTTTTTCGCCTGCTTCTCGAAGATATCCCAATCGATCTCATAGGTCAAAATATTTCCGCTGACATGTTTTATTAAAGGGGCGTCGAACTGGGAAATGTCGAGATTGCTCTTGATCTCATGGAATTCATTGTAGACGGGAGTCTGCAACAGCACGCCCTTTTTGGGTGTGCAAGCGATACGCGCTGCGACGCTGAAACCGGTGACAATGCCCGTAGTCTCGACCACTGCTTCGGGCTTGACCTTCCAGCCGTATAGTTTGTCCATGCGGGCGGCGACGGTTTCCTTCAGGGCGGGGGTGGCAAAGTCATATCCCATCACGCCATCCACTGCCTGGTGAAGTTTCTTTCTAATCGGCGCGGGCGCGGGGAAGTCCATGTCTGCCACCCACATGGGAAGCACATCCTTCGGATACCTGAGCCATTTACCTGAATTGGAATTTCGTCGGTTGGGAACGATATCAAAATTTATCATGTAGACCTCTGTTTTTCGAATGTATGGGATATTGTAACTGACACGCGACGGGTTTCCAAAACCTGCCGGGTCTGCCCAACTAAAGATTTGGCATCAATTTGTCACGGAAAATTCGCGCGGCCGGGTAATAATGAAAATCATGAAGCCTCGTTTCCTGATTCCGTTCTGGTTCATCCTGACCGCCTGCATAGGAATTACATTTCCCGTCGTTGACACGCCGCAGATCGTTTTGCCCACGATGCAGGAAGCGCCCTCAAATCCTCCGGCTCCCGTCTCCCCCATGCTTGCTTCAGCGCCCAACTACGGCGGAATCGAAATCCGGGGGAATCCTGAATTCATCACTCAGACCATTGCCGCGCTGAATTTGCTGGAACAAAAAGCCCCGGATACGTTTCGAAAAATCCAGGCTTATGTCGGAATCATCGAGCAGGGGGAACATAGCGGCATGTGGGCATGGGAAGTCCCGCCGCGTTATGAGGTGGGGGATGCCACTGCATTTTACAGCTTGACCTGGTATGCATCCACCATCGCGCATGATGCCACTCACTCGGAGTTGTACGCCCATTATCAAGCGACCCATCCCGGCGAACCCGTTCCGGATGGCGCCTTCGGCGGCGTGGAGGTCGAACGTTTTTGCATCGGTTATCAACTGGAGGTTGCCAGACGTATCGGCGCGCCGCAAAGCGAGATAGACTATCTCTCCTCCCTCGATGGCACACACTGCGACCTGGACAAAGATGGCGATTGCGACTGGAACGACTATAAAAATCGCGACTGGTGATCCTATTGCGGGGAAAGTGAGAATACCCCGTTTTATCCAAACAACCTTATCTTACTTCGCCCACCACTTCCCCTTCGACCTTGTCTGCCCAGGGATAGATTTCGGTGCCTTTGGCGGCTTCGCGGATGGCTGGGTCGTCGGAGTAATGTCCGCGCTTCTCGGCAGGTATCAACTCGGCAATGTGACGCATGATCTCGTGACCGATCTCGTCCAATTGTTTGCGCCGCCCGCGTCCATGACCGGATGCCTCGAACGGACCAAACGGTTTGCCGATGTTAAATTGGATTTTCGCGCGATGTCCGTGGGAAAGCGAAGGGAAGACGTTATTCAAGCCGACCAGCCCAACGGGTAGAATTGGCGCTCCGCTCTGGACGGCGATGAAGGCCGCGCCGGGTCGGGCGGGACGAAGGACCGTCGCCCAGTTGCCAGCCTCGGGGAAGATTCCCAGCACACCGCCCATCGTCAGGATTTGCACCGCCGCCTTGAGCGAATCCGCCGCGCCCGTTCCACGATAGAGCGGATGATATCCCCACAGGATGGGAATAATCTTCGACCAAAGCGGCGCATGAGGCATGTTCGCGCCGCCAAGAAACTCGATCTGCCAGGGTGAAAGGCGCACCAAACAAACGGGATCGATGAAACTAAAATGATTGCCCACCACCATCAGCGGGCCGGTTTTGGGAAGATTCTCCAGCCCGTTGATTTCGAGATTTGTCAACACGCCAAACGCCGGGACAGACAGCGCCTGCAAAACCGTCCGCAGGAGACGACGCCCCGGGTTGGTGTATTCGCTTGCGGTTGTCATTTCAATCCGCGCTGACGTATTCGACGGCGGACTGGCGGGCGCGGGCTTCGTTCAGGGTCAACAGGATCAGCAGTCCAACCATGAGGAAGACCGCCATCAAGACGATGCTGGCGCGCAAGCCAAACTGCTCGGCGGTTGCGGATTCAAAGCCTTGAGCCTGGAACCAGTTCGACATGCGAAAGGCCAGCGCGCCGAAAAGGGTTGGTCCAATGAAAGAGGTGGACTTGCCCGCGACGGCAAAAAACGAAAAGAACTCCGCGCTCTTGCTTGGAGGAGCAAAATAACCGGCCATGGTGCGGCTGATGGATTGAACGCCGGTCAATGCAAAGCCAGCCACCGCGCCGATGATAAAGTACCCGACAAGGGTCTGATTGAAAATCATCCAGACGACAGCGGCGGTCATCATCAGGATGGCGGCGACAAGGGTCTGCTTGAAGCCGTATTTCTCACCCCAAATTCCGAAGACGTACGCGCCGATGGCGCTGGTCACTTGCACGATGATCATAAAAATGATGAGTTGGGTCTGCGTCATGCCAAACAACACCGCGCCGATGATAGCGGCGAAGTTCAATGCCATCAGGATGCCGTCATTGTAGATCAGGAATGCGACGATAAACTTGATGAAGCCGCGGAACTGTCTGACCGCCATGAATGTGGAGCGGATGCGGCGAAACGCCAACGAGAGGTAATTTTCACCGGCGGGCAAGGGTTTTCCCTGTCGGCTTTCGCGCACCCACAAAAATAGCGGGATGGTGGCCAGCGCGAAAAACAACGCCGTAAATATAAACGAGCCGCGCACCACAAGCGGATTGCTCTTCGTCAACACGATCAGCGGGAGGATCAACAACAGGCAGACGATTCCACCGATGGAGCCAAACGCCCAGCCATTGCCGGAGACTCGTCCCATTTCATCGGGGTTGGCGACATCCATCAGCAAGGCGTTGTAGAAAACCTGTCCGCCCCGATAGCCGATCTCGGCAAGGATGAAGAAAAGCATTCCGATAAAAACATCACCCGCTTGGACAAAAAACAACAACGCGGTGAACACCCATGAGAGAGTGGAGAAGAAAAACAAAAAGCGTTTTTTCGACGCTGCATGATCGGCGATGGTTCCTAAAATGGGCGTCAGCACCGCCACGAATAACATCGCAATTCCAAGCGAAAGTCCCCATAAGCGTGAGCCTTCCGCCCCGCCTGCGACCTTCCCTTGAAAATAAGCGGAATAAACCGCCAACAAGACCACCGCCGCGTAGGCTGAGTTGCCAAAGTCAAACCAATACCAGCCCCATTGAGACCGGTTTCTAACCTGCGCCAAATTTTGCATACATCCTCTTTGTCAATTGAAATTGAGTGATTTCATCAGGTAAATCACCGCGAAATATCCCGGCCAAAAAACCCCGTGAGATGGAAAGGGTTGTGCAACATTCCGCAAGAATTCCACCTGGTCATATTATGGCACTGGCAATGTCTCGCACAATTTTCGATATTCCTCGTCCCCGAAAAATGCGAACCATTCGGCATGGCTGAAATTTTGCGTCAAGTGCGAACAGGCCACCGTTACCAGGTTGTCGATGGTGATCTCTGTAATCTTTTGGGTGTCCCAAAATTGAATGGATTTCAAGGAGGCGGTGAGGAGCGTATCACCTTCCGGCGAAAAGGATATTCCCCTGACCACATCCTGATGGCGGATCCGATCCGTTTCATATCCGGCCAGCGGATCATAGACCAGCAGGTTATTTGCCGCGCCCGCATACAGGCGGTGACCTTGCGGATCAAATGCAATGGATACGGCCTCGACCCCCGGCAACATGTGAAGCAGAACGGGTTTTTCCCCTGAAATCTGCCAAACCGAAAGTTGACCGGACGCGTCACTCGAAGCCAACAGTCTGCCATCGGGGCTGAATGTCATCAGCGAAAGGTTTCCAGCAGTCTGGGTTTCTGAAAGCAGGATGCCGGTGGATGGATCGAGCAGGAGCATTTTTCCCGCCAACCCAAGAGCCAGTCGATTTTCGCTCATGGCAAAGGACCATATTTTGGAATCGCCTTTAAACAATACCGGCGCCTCCTTCAGGGTGGCAACATCCCAGGCGCGGACCGTTGAGTCGCCTTCCACGGCGATCAATCGCTGCCCATCGGGTGAAAAGAGGATATTACTGCCGAAACCTGCCGGGGCAATCATCTTCTTTGATCGGCTGGTCACGCCAACCAGGTGGAGTTCCCCGGTGCTGGTAGATATGCCGAGCCAGTTCGAATCGGGGCTGATGACCATGTTCAGCACATTCGAATCGAACTTGAGAACCGGTTCGGTCCGAAGAAGCCCGCCTGAGGCAGGCAGTTGCTCATAGTTCAGCAACCAGACCCGCCCGCCGCTGGAAGCCGCCAGCCATTCCCCCGATGGGCTTAATTGCATGTCTTCGATGAATCCGTCGAACTGCAATGTCCGAATGGATGGCGGCAGTACCGACAGGTCCCAAATGCCTATGCCGCCTTGCTGATCTCCGGAGACGAGGTGATTTCCGTCCGGGCTGAAGGCAAGCACATTGCCATTTGCGCCAAGCGGAACCTGGAACATTTCCGTTCCCGTGACGGCGTTCCACACTCGAACGGTTTGGTCCTTGCCGGTGGCGGCGATCCACTGTCCGTTTGGGCTCACCTTCGCCTCGCTGACGATGCTATCCTGCAACAAGCGCAATTTTTCCTCGCCTGTATTTGTATCCCAGACCCTTACGCGGAAGTCATCGGATGCGGTTACGAACCACGAGCCATCCGGACTGAACGTGACGTCCTCGACCCAGTTTTCGTTTGTGATTTTGAACAGGGTTTTCCCCGTTACAGTCGCAAGGTAGGCAACGCTGTCGCTTCCGCCGGAAACGAATTTTTTTCCGTCGGGACTGAAGGCAATGTCGAACACTTGTCCGCGGTGGGTGGGACCTGAGACGATTCTTCCGTCGTTCAAATTCCAAAGGGTGATCGAGCCGCTGGAGGAGCCTGCGGCAATCCAGTCCGCCTTGGGGCTGAATGCGGTAATATTCAGGCTTCCGTATGTGTACAATTCAAAGTCGAACTTGCGCGTCTTCAAGTCGATGACGGTGATGCGTCCATCGGCGCGGGCAATCGCAAGCGAATGTCCGTCCTGGCTGATATTTACATCGCGAACCGCAACGCCGTAATTGAAGCGATCCTGGACCTCACCGCTTAAGGCATCGACGAGCAACACCCCGCCGGTTTCGTCACCGACAGCAATCAATGCGCCATCGGGCGTAAAGGCGGCGTCATTTACCGCATCGGAACCTTCCACGCAAAACAGTTTTTCTCCATTGACAACCCGCCAGACACAGGCTGTGCGGTCCGCGCTGGCGGTGATGAAAACACTGCCGTCTGGGTTGAACTCGAGGGCCTTGATGACTTCGCCCTGTCTTGCCTGCGCGACGGGGATTGGCAGGAGGCTGATGTTCCTTCGCAGAATGGTCTCGGCTTCGAATGATTGATGCAGCTGCCAGGAATCGATGGCAAGCAGGGTGCTCGTGAATAAACCGCCTGTCCGGGATTGGTAGATATGGGCCCGGGCAGCGTTCCGCTGAGCGCGCGCAACAACTTCGCTCTGTTCGGCCTTCCTCCGGGCATCTAGGGCAAGTTCGGCGTTTTGATTCGCAAGATCCGCGTTCCGATTGGCCAAATCCGCATTATTCTCGGCAAGCAGTCTCTGTTGCTGTGCAATCTTTTCGTTCGCAGTCGCCTGTCGCCATTGACCCACAGCCACTATCGACAATACAGCCATGATTAGAAGAGAGACGGCGGCAAAGACCCACAAGGTTGTTTTTCGGTTCTCGTCCTTTCGGCTGTGTTCAATGAATATTTTTTGCAAGTCGGAAGGCATGGGATTTTTGTTTCCGGCTGAATCTATCATCTGGCGGGCGCGCCGCAAGTCACTGCCGCGCAGTAACAGGCTGGGTTCTTTCTTACGGTCCCACTCCAAAGCCCGGACCTGTAACCGGCGGTGTTCCTGTAGCCATTCAAGGTCCAGGTTAATGGCCACCGTCACCTTTTCCAAACCGGTTTTGAAATCATCCCCCTCCCGCATTTGAATCCAATTCAAATCGCGGATTGTCGGCACAACCGTCTTGGCGTCCACGTCCCGAACCAAAATTGGGACGATACGTTTGAAATTCTTTCGGGCATGTTCCACTTCCACCTTGCAGACTTCGGAAATGGCCGAATCCGGGCTGACGAGAAAGACAAAGGCATCAGCCCGCTCAATTCCCTGTAAAACCTGGTCCAGCCAGCCTACCGCCGGTGGGATATCCTCCCAATCCACCCAGACGTCCAGATTAATGGTCTTGAATTCCTGCATCAATTTTCGCGCAACCGTGGAATCTTTTCTGGAATATGAAATAAATATACCGGTCATAAAGTACTGCCTTTCGCCGCTCGATTAGTCGATTATAAACCTTTGAGATGGAATTTGCTGTTTCCGTGCCATACCAGGAGTATGGCATTCCTTCCACCCGCGAAATTCCATTGCTGAATGAGAACGGGATGTAATACAGCAGGCAATCATCGGGATTTTGGACTAAAATTATAAGCGCTGGCGGCAAAGCAAACCCCGGCAAAACACCATGAAACGACAATATCTTTATCTTTTCTTCGTTGTGTTCGCGGCTGTTTGGAGCCTGTTTTCGATCGGTCAGGCCTTCGCGCAGAATGAAACGCCGACGCAACAGCCCCCCACTGCCACCTCTCAGCCACCTTCCCAGCCGCCAACCCCCTCTCAAGTGATCGAGGCAATCAACAATTTACGCCTATCGCATGGGATCGCTCCGCTGGGCGTGCATCCCGTTTTGATGCGGATCGGGCAGATGGAAGCCGAAGGCATTGCTGGCGGCATGGGCGGGCACTGGCGTCCGAACGGCTTGACTCTCGGCCAGTGGCTGATCTCACTGGGATATCCGCTTTCGGGCGACTTGACCCTGGACGGCTACCGCTCTGAGAACTGGGGGTTCGCCCGAAGCGCCGAAGAGGCAATTGCCATGTGGCTGGGCGACGACGAGCATACGAACACCATGCTTTCCCTTGACCGTAGTGACATCGGCGTTGGCATCGCCTATTCGGCAGGCGACGAAGCCTATGTCATCGTGGTCGAGACCGCCCTGCAAACCAGAAGCGGACAGCAACAATCGGAGGCCGCCGCCATCCTGACGGGAATTCCGCAGACACAAGTTGCTTACGCGGGCATGTTGACCCAGGCGGCTAAAGACGGCGTCCTTCCGCAGAACATGGCCGCCATTTCTCTCGCCACTGCCCTCCCGGATGGAAATGTTTATCACGATGTAAAATACGGTCAGACCTTGTGGAGCATTGCCATCGCCTACGGGACGACGATCAAGCAACTCCAACAGTTGAATGGGTTGACGGATACAACAGTTCAGACGGGTCAACATTTATTGGTAATGCAGAACGCGACCCAGCCTGCGCCATCCTCCATCCCTCAAATCCTTGTTTTTCCGACCCACTCCCTTTCCACGCCGACGATGGTTTCCACTCCTTTACCCGTCCTGACCCCAAAACCGACAATGTCCGAACGCAACAGGCGAAACAACATGTTTGGCCTTATCGCCATTGGCGTCGCCGCGCTGTTTTTGGGCGGACTGTTTACCCTGATGACGAGGAAGAAGCCGATTTAGAATCCAAGACCTGACAGGTTTCCGCAAAGCTTCGATTAACCGGGTTGATTTTGATTCACAACATCCCGATACCCGCACCGCAGTAAAACACTTTGGCGCGCTCGGTGCGCCGCCTGTCAGGTCTGTACTTTTGTCTCCCTGAGGCGTAAACTAAACAAAATCTATGAGCGGCCCCTCCGCCCTGACGGGCACCTACTTCAAAACTCGAAAAGAACTACATTGTCGAATTTTGGGGGAGGATGGGTGGGGTAGAAAATGGAGACCCAATGATTTTCTCGAACACTCCGCGCCCCGATGTGTTGAAGTCTCTTGCGGATGTGAAATATACGCCGTTCTGGTTGGATGACCCGGCACGCCCCGACCCTGCATCTGCATTGACCGAAAATATCAATGCAGACCTGACGATAGTCGGCGCAGGTTTTACCGGCTTGTGGACTGCGCTGATGACAAAGCAAGCGGACCCGGCGCATGACGTTGTTTTGCTCGAAGCGGGGGAGGCGGGCTGCGGCGCAAGCGGAAGGAATGGAGGGTTTGTTTCGGCTTCGATCACCCACAACTTCGGAAACGGGTTGAACCGTTGGCCGAAGGAGTTGTCCAAACTCATCGAATTGGGACATCAAAACCTGGCTGGCATCGAAACAACCATCGAGCAATTCCACATCGATTGCGATTACATCCGCTCCGGCGAACTCAATGTTGCCCTCGAGCAATATCAATTGGACGGCATGAAGGAGGAGCAGGAGGAAGCAGTGCCTTACGGGGAAAATTACACTCTGTATGATGAAAAGGAGGTCTGCGCTCTTGTCAATTCACCGGTGTTCATTGGTGGGATATGGAATCCCGGTAATGGGATGGTTAACCCCGCGCGGCTGACGTGGGGCCTGAGACGGGCGTGCCTCGAAGTTGGAGTCCGCTTGTTCGAGGGCACTCAAGTCAGGGCTGTGGAAGATCGCGGCAGGGCGGTCATCGTCAAGACCGACTACGGTCAGGTCGAGTCCAAAAAGGTTGCCTTTGCCACAAATGCTTTTCCGCCTTTGCTTAAAACTCTTTCCCACTTCATGGTTCCCGTCTACGACTATGTTTTGATGACCGAGCCGCTTTCAAAGGAACAACGGGACTCGATTGGTTGGCGGGGACGAGAGGGATTGAGCGATTCTGCAAACCAATTCCATTATTCACAAATTACGTCAGACGGCAGGATTCTATGGGGTGGGTACGATGCGATCTATTATCGGAACAACGCCGTCGCGCCGCACTTGGAGCGTTGCCCTGAGACCTTCGCCCGTCTGGCTGACCACTTTTTCCAAGTCTTTCCCCAGCTGACGGGTTTGCGCTTCACCCATGCCTGGGGCGGCGTGATCGATACCTGCTCGCGTTACACCGCGTTTTGGGGCAGGGCTTACGGTGGAAAAGCAGCCTATGCCCTCGGTTACACGGGACTTGGAGTCGGCGCGTCGCGTTTTGGCGCGCAGGTGATGCTCGACCTGCTCGACGACCAGAAGACTGAACGCACTGAATTGAGCATGGTCAAGACCAAACCGTTCCCGTTCCCGCCTGAGCCGTTCCGCTCGCCGATCATCAACTTCACCCGCTGGTGCGTGGATCAGGCGGACCGTAACGAGGGAAAACGCAACCTGTGGCTGAGGACTTTGGACGCCCTGGGGTTGGGGTTTGATTCCTGATCTCGAAGAGATTACAGAAAGGAGCGTTCGCCATTGCCGGCGGGACTCAAAACCTTGTCCTGACTTTGATCCGTCAAGCGGGATTCTTCAACGCCGCGCAAGCCCGACGCCTTTTTTGCCGCTCACCGTTCTGCCGTATTTTCATTCCTCCCCACCCTTTTCCTGCCTGGATAAAGTCAGGATACTGATGAAGCTTTTAATTGACGCTTTATCCCCTTGCATGTATAATTTTTAACCTATATAGAGGATATATGGCCCTGCGTGGAAATTTGCGCGATTTTACGATTACACAACTTCTCAACCTCATTAACCTTGCCAGCAAAACGGGGACATTGATTTTGGATGGCCCGTCGGAACAGGCTCATGTTTCGTTTCGGGATGGGAAATTGGCCTATGCCCGGCTTGGCCAGGAAGATGGCAGCCTTGCGTCCATTTTACACAAGGCAAACAAGATCAACGCAAACCAGTATCGGGCGATTGCAGATCGTGCCGGTCAGATGACCGATAAGGAACTGGGACTGCTTCTTATTAATGCGGGTTACGTTACCCAGGAGGATATTCTCCTGAACCTGCAGGTGTATTTCACCGAAGTGGTGCGCAAACTATTTACCTGGGTTGAGGGTATTTTCCGGTTTGAGAATGATCTCCTTCCTCCCGATGGTCGCATCAACGTTAAACTCGACCTTGAAAATATCATCATCGAGGGGTCGCGCCAACTGCGTGAGTTGGAACAGCTCCAGGATGAAATCCCAAGCCTTGATATGGCGCTTAAGTTCACCGATAGGCCGCTGACCAACGTAAACCTGAGCATAGACGAGTGGAAAGTGGTCAAGTTCGTGGATCCCAAGAACACCATGCGTCAAATCGCAAGCACAAATAAACTCAGCGATCTCGACATTCGCCGGATCGTGTACGGGCTTTTGCAGGCGGGGCTGGTGGAAATGGTGCGCCCTGCCGGTGCGGCAGTTCCGTCTGCGGCGAAACAGTTCCCGGTGCAGGACAAACAGGAACAAAAGAATCTGATCAATAAATTAATTGGTCGCATTCGTACATTATAGTCATCGGAGCTGGAAGGATAGAAATTATGCAAACAGTCAAAATGGTAGTGACAGGTCCATTCAGTGCAGGCAAGACTCAGTTCATTCAGTCTGTCAGCGAAATCGATGTGGTTGCCACAGAGCGCAGGATTTCCTCGGATGAGGAGCGGACTGTAAAGAACGCCACGACAGTGGCGATGGATTTTGGGCGCATCACTGTGGATGAAGACCTGGTTTTGTACCTGTTTGGGACGCCGGGACAAAAGCGCTTCGATTTCATGTGGGAGATTCTTTCGGAAGGCATGTTGGGGTTTATCGTCATGGTGGACAGCACCCGCCCCGAAACCTTCCGCGAGGCGCGTTCGATTCTCGAGACTTTCCGCGCGTACGCCCCCACTCCCTTCGTCGTTGCCGCGAACAAACAGGACATGGAAGATGCCTGGGATCTTGAAGACGTGCGTCATGCGCTTCGCCTCGACGGCAAGACAAAACTTCTGCCGTGTATTGCCACCGATCGCAATACTGTTAAAAAGGTTTTGCTCGAATTGTTGTATGGCATTCTGAAGGAAATGGAAAAGTAGGGCAAGGAATCATATTTTGCTGTGTCTTCTATTACCACCGACCAGGGATTAGTTCATTATGAAGTTTACGGACGCGGGCGTCCGGTAATTCTTTTGCATGGATGGCTTGGATCATGGGGGCTTTGGCAGGAAACCATGGCTTATCTTGGCGCGTTTTATCGCACCTACGCGCTGGATTTTTGGGGATTCGGAGAGTCAGGCAAGAAACGCGAAACTTACGCCGTTTCGGATTTTGTCAGCCTCGTGGATCAATTCATGGAACAACTGGGCATTGTTCGCGCCCCGTTGGTGGGTCACAGTATGGGCGGCACGGTCAGCCTCTCGGTTGCCATAAAATATCCCGAACGGGTCAGCAAGGTGGTGGTGGTGGGTTCGCCAATCATCGGCTCGTCGCTTGCCCCTCTATTGAAACTTGCAGGGTATCGTCCCATCGCATTCATGCTGTTCAACATGATGGGGGTGTTCCGCGCGGGAATGAAGGTCTATTCGCCTTTTATCTGCCGGGATCCGCGTTTCCCCGAAATGATGGACCGCGACCTTTCGCGCACAACACTCGAATCCTTCCTGCTTTCCATTGCCTCCCTGCGCCGCACGAACTTGATTCCCCATCTTTCACAGGTAAAGGTTCCGACCATGGGGATGTATGGCGACAAGGATGTGATTGTTCACCCCATGCAATGGAAGCCGTTGCAGGATGGCGTGCCTGCGGCGTCCATCGAGCGTTTTCCCACATCGGGACACTTCCCCATGTTGGAGGAGCCGACCATTTTCAGCCAGACGCTGAAAGCCTTTCTTGACCAGCCCATCCCCCCGTCATGAGTGTCCATCCGTTTTATTATCCCCCGAAAATGGGAAGAATCATGCTGCGCGGCATGGAGGAGATAATGGGGCAAAGCGGGGTGGAGAACCTGCCTGGGATTTCCCCGGAACTTCCAAAATATTTATCGGCGGCGGAATTGGGTCAGCCCATTTCCTTCGAAATGATCGCAGGATTGCAAAACGCATTGGAACTGGCATACGGTCCTCACGGCGGCCGAGGTATGGCGTTGCGTATCGGACGGGCTTGTTTCAAATATGGATTGAAGGAATACGGCTCCATGCTTGGGCTGACCGAAATGACTTTCCGCTTGCTTCCCCTTTCGATGAAATTGAACCTTGGAGCCAAAGTCTTTGCCGATCTTTTCAATAAACACACGGACCAAATTGTTCATGTGGAGGAGATGGAAAACAGGATTTTTTGGCGCATCGAGCGTTGTCCCTTGTGCTGGGAGAGAAAGGCCAAAGAGCCGGTGTGCCATCTGGCGGTTGGATTGCTTCAGGAATCGTTGTACTGGTTGAGCGGTGGAAAGATTTTTAGCGTGGAGGAAACGGCCTGCGTTGCCCGGGGCGACCAGTCCTGCATCATCGTCATTGACCGGACCCCGATATGACAGGCAGGGGGATTTTGCAGTTTTGTTGGATGCGGTTTTTATCTCGCACTTTGATTTATAATCGCGCATTATGCTGAAGATCATCCTGCATGCGCAGAACCCGATCATGCCGTTTTGCGAGCCGGCTCGCGAATTGCGTATTCAAAATGCGCCGCTCTGGCTGCATCAGCGTGAATTGCTTGCCCCGTATGTAACGCATGAGTTGGAGGTAAAGAAAGGCGAGCCGCTAAAGCCTGTGCGCGAACCGGCCATTGTTTATCGTGACAACCTGTTTTTCGATGAACCGTACATCCAGGCTTTCATGGAAAAGGCCATAAAAGGCAAAAGGCCGGTGCGTGCCGCTTTCCGCGCGGAAGACCCGGCTTTTCGGGAACATGCCCTCCCGCTTTCAACATCTTACACACCCGCCGGAAGTTTATATCTCGCCGATCTTTGGTATTACCCCAATGGACCCGTTGCCGGAGCGGAACCGCTGGTTATTGACATGCAGGCAAAAGAGATCGGCTATTACCACGTGCCGACCTATATGGCCGATAAAAGCGGCGATCTCGTTTTTCAGGTCCCCCTGCGCGCCATGATGGCCATTGACAGTTGGCCGCACATCTTTATCGCCGATGTGGTGTTTGGACTGTTTGCGCGCGGCGCGCGTTACGAAAGAAAAGGGAATGAAAATCTTGCCTTCAAACTTAATATCATCGGCAGGGCCATTTATGAAGGACGACAGGTGTTGGAGTGTTCGGAAGTTGTGAAGGTCGGCAAAAACTGTGTCATTGACCCAAGCGCCATCATTAAAGGGCCGACAACCATCGGGGATAATGTGACCATCAACGCGGGGGCGGTCATCGATAATTCGATTATTGGGAACAACGTCAATGTTTCGCAGGGTTGCCAGGTGATGCTTTCGGTGGTGGGAGACGGCACCTTCCTGCCCTTCCGCGCCTCCCTGTTCATGACCACCGTCATGGAAGGCAGCATGGTTGCGCAAAATACATGCCTGCAAATGTGCGTGATCGGAAAGAGAACCTTTATCGGCGCAGGTTCCACATGGACCGACTACAACCTGATCCCCGCGCCCATCCGCGCCCGCGATGGCAACGGCAAACTTGGTCTTTCGAACCGCCCGGTGCTGGGCGGCTGCGTGGGACATAACTGCCGCATTGGAGCGGGTATGATTGTCTATCCGGCGCGTACCATCGAGTCGGATGTGGTGCTGGCGGCGTCGAAGGAAAGACGTATTATCGACCGCGACGTCTCTTTTGAAGACAGCGACCATCATCATCTTAAGTCTTCGGAATTGCACCAGATACTCTATCATACGCAATCGAAAGGTGTGTCGGAATCCTGGTAACCAAATGGACAGTTTCGCATTCATCATCCACCCCATCGACCCCAAGCGAGATGTCAGCCGCAAGTTTCCTTTTTTGGGACGTGTGCTCAGCGAAAGGCAGATAGATTTTTTCTCCACCTTCTTCCCGCCCGTTTACATTTCGGAGATCGAAGGGATTATCTCACAGGCTACGGGCAAGGTCATCAAAGGCTGGTTCATTGCATGTCCATACACGCCGCGCCGCATGATGGAGTTGCCTGAGCGTACGGTCTATCGTAAAATTATTCAAACCGGCCGCATGGCCGAAAAGCTCGGCGCAGACATCCTCGGACTCGGCGCTTTCACCTCCGTGGTGGGCGATGCCGGACTGACGATTGCGAAGGCGCTGGACATTCCCGTCACCACTGGCGATTCACTCACTGTAGCCATGGCTGTGCAGGCCATTCGGGATGCGGCGCTCGTGATGGATATAGAAATCGAGAATGCGACGGTTGCTGTCGTCGGCGCGACTGGCGCGATTGGTCATGTGTGCGCCGAACTGCTGGCTGGCGAGGCGGCCCGGGTTTTGCTCGTCGCCCGGGACGAGAAAAAGCTTGAAACCCTGCGGAACAGGCTTGAACGGCAGGCGCGGGGTGAACTTGTTGTCAGCACGAAGATGGATATCCTGCGGGAGGCGCAGTTGATCCTGACTGTGACAAGTTCCATCCACGATGTAATTCAACCGGAACATTTGCAGCCGGGGAGTGTCGTCTGCGATGTGGCCCGCCCTCGTGATGTTTCTGCAATGGTGGCGGCGGTGAGAGATGATATATTAGTCATTGACGGCGGCATGGTGGACGTGCCAGGCCCCGTGAATTTTCATTTCAATTTCGGCTTCCCCGAAGGAAAGGCGTATGCCTGCATGGCTGAAACGATTGCGCTGGCGCTGGAAGGCCGCTTTGAAGATTACACTGTTGGCAAGGATATAACGTTGGAACGTGTGAAGAATATTACCGCAATTGCAGAACGACACGGTTTTCGCATGAGCGGTTTTCGCTCGTTCGAGCGCGAAGTAACATATGAACAGATCGAAGCTGTTCGCAGGAATGCCCGCAAAGGCTTGCGACACGCTTAGAGGAGGCTCACATGGGAAATGCCCGGCTTTTGGTAGTGGAAGATGATGTCGATATCGCAAACATGCTCAAAATCTACTTCTCCAGTCTGCAATATGACGTGGATGTAGCTAATCGCGGACGCGATGCTCTGGACAAAACCAAGCAGGTCCTGCCGCACCTGATCGTGTTGGATATTATGCTGCCGGATATCGACGGTTATGAGGTCTGCCGCACCCTGCGGACGAGCACCCGCACCAGCCATATTCCCGTGATATTCCTGACTCAAAAGGACGAGCGCAGCGACAAATTACAGGGATTGGAATTGGGCGCGGACGATTACATCACCAAGCCCTTCGATATCGAAGAGTTGAAACTGCGTGTGCAAGGCGCCATTCGTCGTTCCGAGCGTGAAAGTCTCACGGATCCGCGTTCCGGTTTGCCCGCCGGACGCTTGATCGAGGAACAATTGCGCCGCATCATCCGCGAGAAGAACTGGGCGCTGCTCGACATGCGCATCAACAATTTTGAGGCATTCAAGGATGTCTATGGTTTTGTAGCCGGCGACGACGTCGTCCGCTTTGCCGCAATGATGATCGGTGAAGTGGTTGACGAATTGGGAACCAGCAGCGATTTTATCGGTCACGCAGGCGGGGACAATTTCATCATCATTACCACCAACGAGGCGGCCACGGCCATCCGCCAGAAACTCAAGGACCGTTTTGCAAATGAAGTGCAAAGCCACTACAACTTTATAGACCGCCAGCAGGGATTCATCCAGGCGCCAAGACCCGAAGGCGGCATGGAAAAAGTGGGTTTTATGTACTTTTCGGCTGGATTGGTTTCTCCCAGCCTGCAATCCTTTGCCGATATTCGTGAAATTACGGAACTGGCGGCCGAAGCCCGGCGGCAGGATACAGTATCTTCCGCTTCTGCCTCCTGATGAGGTGAGTATTAATGTTATCTGGGTTGGGTATCGGCCTGTTCATCGCCGGACTGGTATTTGTGGTACTGGTCTGGGTGGTTTTGCGCTTTTTCCCGCCACACACGCCAGTTACCCCGCCTGATCTTCAACCCTTTCTATTTTCAGAGTCCTCGAAAACGGAGGATGCGGTGGTCATTCTCCAGTCAGGGGGGCGTGTGGAATATGTCAACGCGCTGGCGCGCACGTACTTTGGCTTGAGCGAAGACGACCCGTACGATCTTGAAAGGCTCGCGCGGCGCGTGCGACCAGTGGATGATTTTCTGGATTTATGCGTCAACCCTGGCTACAAAAGAGTGTCCATTAACGGCAGGCTGGTGGAAATTTCATCCTTCGAGGTTCCAGGCGCGTATCCGATGATTCTGCTCGCGTTGCGCGGAAAGGAATTCTCCACTTCCCTGGAAAGCGGCAACAATGCATCCGCGGAAATATTGGGAATTATCACAGAGTTCAGCCGGAATATCGCCGCAAACCTGGACCTCCAAACAACGATAAAATCCATTTTGGAGAATGTAAGCCGTCTGGTTTCAGCGGACCTGCTCGAAGTGAATTTGTGGAACGCCGAAAACCTTTTGCAAGCCTCGTATCGTTTCCAGCAATCGGATTTGGGAAAACCTGCCGTGGCGCGCGCTGCAAACTCCCAATTCGGTGATTTCACCCGACAATTGGTGTCGAATCGAGCTCCGTTCCTGGCGGCGGATGCCCGTTCCCACTCCGAGTATATTGTGAACGGCGAAATGCTCCCAATTCGGTCCTATCTCGGCATTCCATTGATGGCTGGCGGGGAATTCGTTGCCACGCTGGAAGCGGCTCAAACCGGCGACGGCGTATTTGGACAACATGACCTCGAGTTGCTACTGCTGGTTTCGGGTCAGGCGGCGGTTGCCATTCGTAATGCCAGACTTTATGAAGACGAGCAAAAACGCGCGTCCGAACTTGCGGGTTTGGCCACACTCAATCAGGCATTGGGAAACATTCGTGATGTAAAAGACCTATTTTCCAGGCTTGTGGAAAGCATTTCCCCCCTCTTCGAGATGGAAATTACAGGTTTTCTCCTTTACGATGAGGAAAAACGCATTCTCGAAGGAAAGGTGCCTTTTCGCGGATTGCCGCCCCACTTCGTTCAAATGTATCGCGCTGTTGTCGCTGAAAACAGCCTTGCCGAACAGGTGATTGCAAGCCAGCAGCCCCTGATAACTTTGAATGCGTCCACCGACGAAAACTGGCAAAAACTCGGGCTTTCGAATATTGCGATGGCGGCCAGCCTGCGCGATATTGCGCTTACCCCCCTGCTTTCGTCGGGACACATGCTAGGGTTCTTGCAAGTGGGACATCACAAACACGGACCCTCTTCCTTCACCCCGGAAGAGATGCGGTTGATGAATATTGTGGCAAGTCAGGCGGCCGCAATTATAGAAAACATCCTGCTTGTTCAGCAGGCGCGCGCACGCGCGCAACGCTCCGACGCGCTCCGCCGCATTGCCAGTCTTGCGGGTTCCTCGGCGAGGCTCGAAGAAATTCTGAAGTATTCCGTGCAGGAACTTGCCAGTCTTTCCCAGTCCGACGTGGGGGCCATCTTCCTGATGGATGAAATGCGCGGTGAACTGCGTCTGTGCCGCGAATCCATATACGGAGTTTCCGATGAGATCGATGCGTCCTTCAACCAGATATTCATGAACGACCCCAATTTTCGTTACACGGTTTCGGGAAACCGGAAACCCTTCCTTTCGGGGCGCCTCAGCACCGACAGAAACGCGCTTTCGATATACCGCCCGTTTGCATCCGTGTTTCGAATTGAATCGATTATCATCGTTCCGCTGATTGTGCGTGACCGCAGTGTCGGCGAGTTGATGTTGGGAAGCGTCGAGACCGATCATTTCAATTCATACGACCTTCAAGTGGTTGGAACCGCCGCCGGACAATTGGCCGCCGCCGTGGAATCAGCTGATTTGATTTTGCAAACAGACGATTCATTGCGCCGCCGGGTTGATGAACTCTCCGCAGTTGCGCGATTCAACCGAGAGTTGAACACCACCCTTGACCTCAGTCACCTGCTGAAAACCATCCATGAGGAAAGCCTGCGTATCACCCAATCCGATTGCGGCTCCGTGCTTCTGCTCGACCATGACCGCAACCTCGAGGAGACCAAGAGCGAACTTTTCATAGGCTGCGCGAATTCCGGCGAATTATCGACCCTTGAGCGTGAGGTACTGAAAAACCGGGAGGCGCGTATCGTCGAGAATTCCGACGCTTCGTTGCTTCACGATAGGGCGCGTTCAGCGCTTCTTCTGCCGCTTAAATTTCAATCCCATGCCATTGGTTTGATCAGCCTTCATTCCGGCCAGCCCGGTTTCTTCACACCCGAAAAATCGGAATTAATGCAAACGCTATCGGCTCAGGCCGGCATTGCCCTGAACAATGCCCAGCGGTATCAGGCGGAGAGAAAACGCGCCGACCTGATGCGGCGCCGCGCAGACACCCTGGTCCGGCTGTCCGATGTAAGTTACGATCTTGGACACGATCAGCCGCTCGATCAAGCCTTGCAGGTGATTGCGCGTGGAATTCGCGATTCCACGCCTTTTCTTGTGGTATTGATAAGCATGGTCGAAACGGATAGCGGACTCTTGCGGCGTATTACCGGAATTGGCATTCCGCAGGAAGCCCTGAACGAATTGCAATCCCGCAAGCAGTCGCTCCAGAGTCTTTCCCAACTCATGAGTCCTGAATTCAAGGTCAGCCACTCCTATTTCATTCCAAACGACCAATACCCGAATGGCGAAGCCGATGTTTCTTCTGCCGGAATCGACGCTTCCGAACGCCAGAGCCAAAACCCGAATGTCTGGAATGTAAATGACACATTGCTGGTTCCGCTCGAAAATTCGGAAGGACAGATCGTGGGGTTGATCAGCCTCGACAACCCATCGAACGGATTGCGCCCCGACAGGACCACCATCGAAACAGTGGAGGTGTTTGCATCCCAGGCCGCATTATTGGTCAACAATACCCTGCGCCAGGGCGAGTTGCGTTCCCGCATCGACGCCCTCACTTCAGGCTTGCAGCGCCAGCAGAAGTTGATCGACAGCACCCAAAACAACCTGCCAATCCTGCTTCATAAGGATCTGGAGCAAACCATCTCCCTGCATAACCTGGATCAACGCGCCCAGCGCGTGCGCGCAGGATTGGCCATTACCAAATCCGTCAGCCGTCAGTTGGACGCTTCCTCCGCCCTTTTTGCGCTTGGGCGTGAAACCCTCACCCAATTGGGAATGTCCATTGCGCTTGTGGCGGAAAACACGGCTGACGGTCCGCGCCTTTTGCATGTGCTGGGAAGCCTGCCCCGCTCCACAAACGTGGACTCGCTCTTCGGACAACGCAACCCCTTGCGTGCATGCCTGCAAAGCGGTGAGCCGATCCTGATTTCCAATCTTGATGAAAACGAGGAATGGCACGACGCCACCCTTCTCACCTCCCTGCGCGCCAAAAGTGTGATCTGTCTGCCGGTGCATGTGGAAAGTAAAACGGCTGCGGCCATGCTGGCCATCAGCCCCGAGGCGATGCCCTCCTTTACAGAAGAGGACTATAAGGTCTACCTGCAGATTTCACAACAGGCGTCCTTGATTCTGCAAAACATTTCCCTGCTTAGTCAGACTCGCCGCCGGCTCGATGAAGTAAACCTCCTGCTCGATTTCAGCCGCCAATTATCGGGAATGGACCCCGACGCCATCCTAAAATCCCTGCTCGACAGTTCCCGCCGGGTGCTTCAACATGCCCATGCAGGCGTGGCCCTGGTTTGGGATGCGCAGACCGAAATGCTCACCCCGCGCGCGGCTTCGGGATATGCCGACAATACCAGCATGATGGAAATCAGATACCGCCCCGGCGAAGCGCTTCCCGGCACGGTTTTTTTGAACAAAACAGCGCGCCGGGTGGACGAGGTCAATTTTGTGCGCGATTACAATTTGAGCGCCGAAAACCTTGCTATTTACCGTCAGGCAACCGGCGGCCGTTTACCGGTTTCCAGCCTGTTGGTCCCCATCAACACTGCCGAGCAAACCCTGGGATTGCTCGTTCTGGATAACTTCAATGCAACGGGCGCATTTTTAATGGAGGACGAAGTCCTGCTTCTTTCGCTTTCCCAGCAGATTGCCCTCTCGCTGGACAATGTCCGTCTCGTGCAAACCACCCAGGAACGCGCCGCTCAATTACATGCATTGAATAACGCCGCGGCATCCCTCACCTCCAGCCTGAGCAGCGACCAGTTGATTGGTTCGCTGCTCGATCAATTGGTTCCCATTCTGCACTACGACACGGCCACACTCTGGCTGCGAGAGAAAGACCGCCTTTCTGTGTCCTCGGCCCGCGGATTCGAAGACGCCGACCGGCGGCTGGGATTATCTGTCTATGTGCAAGATAGCGCCCTCTTCAAGGAAATGGCTCAAACCGGACAGCCCATTTTCGTTCACGATGTGCGTGAAGACCCGCGCTTTCCGCCGGTGGAGAATCCACGCCTTTCATGGCTTGGAATTCCAATGATATCCAAGGGTGAGTTGACGGGCGTGCTGGCGGTCGAAAAGTGGCAGGCAAACTATTACACCCGCGAACAAATTCAGGTGGCGCTGACATTTGGCAGTCAATCGGCGGTTTCACTGGATAACGCCCGCCTGTATGAAGACAGTGTCAGCCGCGCAACGGAACTGGATCAGCGTTCGCAGCGCCTTGCCACGTTGAACCGTTTTGCTTCCGCGCTGACCGGCTTGTTGGACTCCGACCAAATTCTCAACCTGACCGCGACCGAACTGCTCAAAGGACTCGGCGCCCAACGGGTTTCCATTGTGACATTCGAGCGCGGGCGGGCCTATTGGAAAATCTGCGCGCCCCGAACACGCGCCAAACTTCCCCGTCTCCTGCCCGACAGCCCCATTTTCCATCGCCTGCGCGAGTCGCAGAGCATCTTCAACACCGACGACGTCCGCAACGAACCCGACCTTGCTCCGCTGATGGAACTGATTGGTGAAAACGCAACAGCCCTGCTCATTATGCCCCTTGTCAGCGGGCAAAACCTGGCCGCCCTTGTCTTTATGCAGATGTCAGGAGAAAATCGCTTTGGACTGAATGAACTGGAAATCGCCCGCACCATTACCAGCCAGGCGACAGTTGCCCTCGAAAATGCGCGCCTCTTCCAATCCTCCATTCGAACCGCCGAACGTTTTGCCATTCTTAATGAAACCAGTTCCCAGATCAGCGCTCTCAACCCGGAAGATGTCTATGTTGCAGTGCATCGGGCGGCGGAACGCCTGATGCCCTCGGATGCATTTGTCATAACCCTGCTTGCCGCCGAGCGAAATGAAGTCGATGCTGTTTATCTGTTCGACCGCGGAAAACGGTACCCAGCCGAAAGCATTCCCCTCGGCGAAGGATTGAGCAGTCAGATCATACAAAGCGGCAAACCCATTCTCACAACCTCGCTCCAACAGGCCAACGAACTACCGTTCGTGCAGGCAGGCGAGGAAGACTGGCAAACCCAATCTGTCGTGGCGGTTCCCATGATTCTCGGCGGCAGGACTTTGGGCATGCTCTCCGTCCAGAGTTACCAGCCCGGGGTTTATACCGAAGAGGATATGCAAATCCTCGGTACCCTGGCAAATCAAGCGATTGTTGCCATCCAAAATGGACGCCTGTTTGCTGAAACGCAAAACCTGGCCTCCCAGCTTGAAATCCGCGTTGTGGAACGCACCGCGCAACTTCAACGGGAACAACAGAATACGGAAACCCTCCTGCGTATTATCACCGAGGTTTCTTCGAGCCTCGACCTAGACCGCGCACTCAACCGCACATTATCGCTGCTTAATGAGGCTGTCGGCGCGGAACAGGGCACGATTATGCTTCTGCAGGCTGAGGATAATCTTTTACACTACCGCGCGGGATATGGCTACCTCACAGACCGGAGCGAGCCCAGCGGACGTTCCTTCACCCTGCGGGTTGGCGAAGGACTCGCCGGGTGGGTCGTTCAGCATCGAGAGTCCGTTCTTGCCCACGACCTTCACCAGGACCCGCGCTGGGTGCGAAGTACAAGGTCCGGGCAGGACCACCGCAGCGCCATTGTCGTTCCCATGCAGGTTGGTGAGGACGTGATTGGTGTTCTGATGGTCTTCCAGCGCGAAGCAAACTCGTTCAGCATCGAAATGCTCAACCTGGTAAGAGCCATAGGAAGCCAGGTGGCTGTGGCGATCAATAATGCCCACCTCTACGAATTGATCCGCGACCAGGCGGAACGTCTCGGCGTCATGCTGCGCAAGGAACAGGAGGATGCGAGCCGTTCACAAGCCATTCTCGAAGCCGTGGCCGATGGCGTGCTTGTCACTGGCACCGACAACCAAATCACCTTCGTCAACTCATCCACCGAACACATCCTTTCCATCGAGGCATCCAAACTCATCGGGAATTCCCTCGAACAGTTTGGAGGTTTGTTCGGAAAATCCGCCATCACCTGGATGGAAACCATCCGGCACTGGTCCGAAGACCCGGCCTCACATCAGCCCGGCGATACCTACGCCGAGCAACTCGAACTGGAGAACGAACGCATTGCGCAGGTTCACCTTGCGCCTGTGATCCTGCAAAACGACTTTCTCGGCACCGTATCCATCTTCCGCGATGTGACGCGCGAGGTGGAAGTGGACCGCCTCAAATCGGAATTCGTGGCCACAGTCAGCCATGAATTGCGAACGCCCATGACCGCCATCAAAGGTTATGTGGATATTCTGACCATGGGCGCCGCCGGTGCTCTGGCCGAGAATCAACTGCACTTCCTGGAGATTGTCAGCAACAACATCGACCGCCTCAACATCCTTGTCAATGACCTGCTGGATATTTCCCGTATCGAAGCCGGGCGCGTGACCCTCACCCCGCAATCCGTCAACCTGCGCGAGATCGCCGAAGAGGTGATAGCCGAGACCTTGCGCCGGTCTCAGCAGGAAAACAAGCCCATGGCGCTTTCCCTCGATGCGCCTCAAAAGGCTGCCCCGGTCATTGGGGACGGGGAACGCATCAGGCAGGTTATGGGCAACCTGGTGGATAACGCCTACAACTATACGCCGGACAATGGCACCATCCGCATCAGCATCCATCAGCAGAACGGTGAAATGCAGGTGGACGTTCAGGATAACGGCGTGGGCATCCTACCCGAAGACCAGCCCCGGGTTTTCGAGCGTTTCTTCCGCGGCGAACATCCACTCGTGCTTGCCACCCCTGGCACAGGATTGGGATTGCCCATCGTTCGGCAACTGGTCGAAATGCACAAGGGCCGCATCTGGATGACCAGCACAGGGATTCCCGGCGAGGGAAGCACTTTTTCCTTTACCCTGCCGCTATCTAAATAATGGAGTTTGAATGGCAAGAATTTTGATCGCAGAAGACGAACCCGATATTCGAGAACTTGTTGCCTTTACCCTGCGTTTCGCGGGGCATGAAGTTACCGCCGCATCCAATGGCGAGGAGGCGCTTCAGCAGGCGTCCAGAATCGTGCCGGATATCATCATCATGGATGTGCGTATGCCGAAAATGACCGGTTATGATGCCTGCCGCGCCATGAAGTCCGATGTGGCGCTGAAGGATATTCCCGTGGTGTTCCTTTCCGCCAAGGGACAGGACGCCGAAATACAGACCGGAATGGATGCTGGAGCGGAGGATTATCTTTTGAAACCCTTCGCCCCAGACCAACTTGTGGAACGCGTGAAATCCATTCTGGCAAAATTTGGAAAATAACTTCGACTGATGAGCGCAATCATTCTTGATGGTTCGATGGTGCATTACGAAGCTCTGGGACGGGGGCGTCCCATTATCTTCCTGCACGGCTGGGTCGGCTCATGGCGGTATTGGATCAACGCCATGCAGGTCGCATCCACATCGTTCCGCGCCTATGCGCTCGACCTCTTCGGTTTTGGCGATTCCATGCGTGATCCGTTGCGCTATTCGCTGGATCGTCAGGCAGACCTTGTGAGGCGGTTCCTCGAAGAGATGGGAATCGGCAAGGTTGCCCTGGTGGGGCATAACCTGGGCGCGCTTGTGGGGCTTGCCTACCTCAAGCAATGGCCCCAAAGCGTGGATCGCATAATGGCGATCAACTGGCCTTTTGATTATGCATCGGTTAATCCGCGCATGCGAAACGGCGATATGCCCGATCTGGTGGATTGGCTGGCGGGGCGCAGCCCTGAAGCCGCGGCAGCCCTTTCAGATGCGTCCAAGGCGGATATGCAGGCAATCACCGCGTCGATGGCGGGACTCCAGGCAAACGCAAACCTTTTCTTCGAGATTCGCGGGCTGGGGGTTCCGTGCCTGTTTGTTTATGGCTCCAATGATCCTGGCATAGTCATGCCTTCCCAGGAGCGGACGGACTCCCTGCCAAACCACATGCACCAGATCAATCTGGAAGGCACGGGGCATTTCCCCATGATAGACAACCCGAACCAGTTCAACCGTCTGCTGACCGACTTCCTCGCGCTTGATTCCGGCGCCAGTCCGCGCGAACTGCAGTTGAAGGAGGAGTGGAAACGCCGGGTTCGATAGTGTCGAACCCATGATAAATCCGGTCGATTTTGTTGACGGTTGAAAATACCGGTGATACAATGCACCCCGCCTGTTTCGACAGGCTCGATACAAATCACGCCCCCATCGTCTAGCGGCCCAGGACGAAGCCCTCTCAAGGCTTAAACCGGGATTCGAATTCCCGTGGGGGCACACGTTTACAGGCAAATATTCAACCTTCCGATTATTTGCCAACTAAAACATAACTCACCCCGAAACCAAAGTCTCGCGGGTGAGTTCGTTTTTATGGGCAATTGGGAAACGGTTCGGCGCCGTTGCGAATGTCGATGTCTGGTCGGTGAAGGCGTTGGCGCAACAACTCCGGGCTTACTCGAAAATTCTTCGATACAGGTCTGATTCCAGCAGACCGTTCGGGTCACAGCGTTTCTTGAGTTTCTTGAATTTTTCTATGGTTTCCTCACCGTAGAATTTACGGGTGGTTTCGGCTGTGGTCTCGCTATTCTTTGCAAAATAGAACCTGCCGCCCGCATCGAGAACGATCTTGTCGAAATCCTGGAGCATTTCGCCAAGTTTTGACCGGTTCCCGTCGGTGACTTTGAAGTCCAGCGCGAGAGAGAATCCGTCCACAGCATGGGTGAGCAGGAATTTATCGGGGCGGTGGCGCTTGGTCACGCCCAAGTAAGAGGGGACGCCACGCTTCAGAGACATGATCAACATCTCGCGCCAGGCGTCTTCCGCGGTTTCCTTGGGCACGAAGGATTGATACTGGATCATGCCGCCGCGTCCATACGAAAGTTCCCAGTTCGGAACGTAATCGAGCAGAAAATGGAACGCCGCATGAGACTGACGGAACGTATGCCGGGGAAGCGAAGCAACGTACTTGGCAATGTTGACCAGTGACCAGCCAAAATTGTTCGCAAACGGTTTCATGAAAAGGTACAGGATGGATTTGGGGAATACGCCAAAGATGCGCGGCGGCAGGATTTGATTGCTCAACTTCATGGTCTCCTGCAGGTTCGGGCCCTCGTTGCCGTGCAAATAATTGGCGGCATGGATTTGCCCGCGGCCGAGTCCCTTTCCGCCGTGAGTTGAATCCAGCCATCCGACGATGTAATCATAACTCGGCGCATTGTCGAGCAGGAGGGAAAGGTGCTCATGCAAGTCGTGCGCGGGCCAGGCGTGAACCTCCAGAAGCCCGGATTCAACGTGTTTCATCTGCAAGGTGATCGAGGTGAATATGCCCAGCATTCCAAGCCCGCTGATCATGGCATAAAACAGGTCACCATTTTTCCTGGGCGAGCAGTTAACTTCCGCGCCTGTCGGCAGAACGGCTGTGAATTCGACCACGTGTTCGCCGATGGGTCCCATTCTGAAATTGTTCTTGCCGTGAATGTTTGCAGCGAGGCAGCCGCCCAGGGTGGTTGTCATCGTGCCAGAGACGACGGGAGGCCACCAACCGTCGGGGAGTGTCTTGTGCCAGACCTGTTCGAGCGTGACGCCGGGCTGGGCGGTGATGAGTCCGGTTGCTGGATCCCAAGCGGTGATGACGTTCATCCCTTGCATATCGAGTATGATCCCGCCGCCAATCAACGCGGCGTCGTTATAACTGCGTCCCGCCCCGCGCGAATTGATGAGAAGCCCCTCCTTTTTGGCCAATTGGAAGGCCGCGATGATTTCATCGGTGGTTTCAGGCTTGATGAGATAAGATGGGGCATTCATCGAATGCCCAAAGTTTTCGAGTTGTGCGAATTTTTTCTGCATTTTATACTTTTCTATGTAAACCCAGTGGATTTAGTCATCCTCGAAGATGGAAAACTTACGGGGTTTCAATTGGTTAGAATGACATTCGGCGGAAGATCGCTGAAGGTATATGTTGTATGACAAGCATGATCCAGCGCCAGATGGGGGCGGTGTAAATTACCTGTTTGCGTTTGCGCATGGCTTTGTAAATATCTTCGACGGCCTGTTCGGGCGTGATTGCAAACGGAGTGTTGCCTTGCGCAGCCTTGAGCATTTCAGTTTTGACGAAGCCGGGTTTGACGGTTATCACATTGACGCCGTGGCGGGTCAGCCGGTTGCGGAGTGCCTCTAGATAACAGGACAACCCTGCCTTGGAGGTGTTGTAACCTGGGTTGCCAATTCGTCCGCGATCTCCGGCCACGGAAGAAATCCCAACGATTTGTCCCGCCTTGGTGCTTTGGAACATTTCCGCCACCGGGCTGAGCCAGGCCATCGCGCCGATCAGGTTGACTTCAACCATTTTGCGGTCGTCTTCAAAGTTGTAGTTTTCCAGTCCCGGAGGATAGTTCACACCGGCCATGTACACCAGCAGGTCAAGCCCGCCCAGGTCCGCAACGATTTTGCGCAGCAGGGCAGGGACTTCGTGATAATTTGTCACGTCATGCCCATACGGAAAAGCGCGGACTTCCTTTCCTGCGGAATTGATTTCCTCGCAAAGTACTTCGAGCTTGTCCTTTTGAGGAGCAATCAGGGCAACGGTATAACCTTCCACTGCCAGTTTGCGGGCCAAGACAGCGCCCATGCCGGTGGACGCGCCAATAATGACGCCGCGCCGTTTTGGATGTAATGGGGTTGATTTTGCAGATTTATATGGGGTAGACATGTGAGTCCTCATGGTAATTACAATTTAAAAGTATTCTAACACAATACATTTGATGACAAGAGGCAAGCGGCTTTTTATGCACCGGGATTGTGGATTTAATTTCCGCCTAAATTTGTGACATAAGTCGCCCGATAATTCCAGAAAATTAACTTTTATTTAATCCTATTCTGCGTTAAAATATGGGATAAGAGCAATTTGGACAAAAATATCCATATTGTCTTAAAACCTAATGAGGAGGTGCGCTTCAGGTTATATTATGAAAATAAGCGTGTGTAAAAATCTGCATGGAGGTGTCACTGAACATATACAATAATGGTTTTAACATTGATGTTACATAAAACTGCTATAGGAGAATGTAAAAATGTCACTTAAAAAAGCACTATTGCTCGTTGCTGCCCTGACTGTGGCAGCCTTTGTATTGACGGCTTGCGCTGGCGCCCCCGGTCCCGCTGGTCCTGCCGGTCCCGCCGGTCCTGCGGGTCCTGCCGGTCCCGCCGCATCGACCGCTGATTTGACCTGCACCGAATGCCATAACGACACTGCCATCATTACCGGAAAGAAAGCGGATTGGTCAACATCCGTGCATGGTACGGGCTCCGGCCTGGCCTATGCGGGTGAGCGCGCAGACTGTGCTGGCTGTCATGATGGTTCTGCTTTCAGCACCATGATTGCCGAAGGCAAAAACTTTACTCAAGTCGAGTCTACCAATGCATCTCCCACCCATCAGGACTGCCGCACCTGTCACCAGGTTCATGTCACCTTCACCGGCGCCGACTGGGCGCTCGAGACCGATGCCCCGGTCACTTTTGTTGTGAGTGGCTTGACCTTTGATGGCGGCGAGGGCAACCTGTGCGCCAACTGCCACCAGGCACGTCGCTATATTGCGAGTTTTGTTGATAAGGCCGATGCGACCAAATACACTTCCACCAGCCCGCGTTTCAATCCTCACTTGAGCGTCCAGGGCGATGTTCTGATGGGCTCCGGCGGTTTTGGTGTTGAAGGCAAACCCGGTGCACACTACTCCATGGTGGAGAACACCTGCGCTGCCTGTCACATGGGTGAAGGGCAGGATCATACCTTTAAACCGCAGGTTTCCGCCTGTGTTGCCTGCCATGCAGATGCCAAGAGCCTTGACATCAACGGCGCTGTGACCAAGACCGAAGAGAGAATCGCCGAACTCAAGGCCGCCTTGACCGCCAAGGGTCTGCTTGATGCCGAAGGCGCAGTGGTTCCGGGAACATGGGATGAAGCCACTGCGACCGCTCTTTGGAACTATGAAGTGATTGAAGAAGACGCAAGCAAAGGCGTCCACAACCCAGTCTACGTCAATGCCCTGCTCGACGCCGCCTTCGAATCTTTGAAGTAGCATCCCAAAAACGCTTGCCCGTAAGTTCAGTATTCCAGTAAAAAAGGTGGCGGACATTTTGTGCCCGCTACCTTTTTTGTATCACGCACAGAAAATCGCCAAAGCCCTGAGGAGATTTTGATGTTCAAAAAAGAATTGCTTCGAAACTTTTTTCTTCCACCGGCCGGCTCGCCTCGGTGGAAAATAATCCCTCCGTTGGTCATTTTGAGCGTGGTCCTTCTGATGGCTTTGGCTGGCGGAACCTATACCTGGGAATATACGAACTCCTCCGAGTTCTGCGGAACAACCTGCCATACCATGCCGCCCCAGGGTGTGACCCACTTGAATTCCCCTCATGCCAATGTCACCTGTGAAGAATGCCACATCGGACGCGCTTCCTTTTTTGACCAATTCTCGCGCAAATCACAGGCGTTGCATGAAATTTACTACACGGTTTTTTCGCTGTATGAATACCCAATCCGCGCCAAGGCATTACGACCTGCCCGCGACACCTGTGAAAAATGCCATCGCCCGGAGACCTTTACCAACGACAGCCTGCAACAGATCAAACGTTTTGCGAACGACCAGGCAAACACGGCTTCGAACCTGTATTTGGTTGTGAAGACCGGCGGCGGCGACAAACGCGAAGGACTTGGCTTCGGGATCCACTGGCACATCACCAACAAGGTCCTGTACTATTCAACCGATGAACTGAACCAGGATATCCCCTATGTGCGGGTTTACACGGACGACGATTCATTCACCGAGTACACGGATGTCGAAGCCGGTTTCGACCCTTCCTCTGTGGATGAAAGCCAGCTTAAACAAATGGATTGCACCACCTGCCATAACCGCGTAACACATGAGTTTATGAACCCGGAGGATTCCGTTGAGGATGCCATGTCGCGCGGTGTGATCGACCCGGCGATTCCCTCCATTCGTCATCTTGCCGTGAGCGTTTTGTCGACACAATATGCAACCCGCGATGATGCCGTAAAGGTCATTGCTGCGCTCGAGGAAGCATATAAGCGGGATTTTCCCGACTATTACAGCCAGAACACAGAAAAGATCCAGTCCGCCATTGTCGAGGTCCAGTCCATTTATGACCGTACAATTTTCCTCGACCAAAAGGTTGACTGGAAGACGCATCCGAATAACCTTGGACATGTCGACTCTCCAGGGTGTTTCCGCTGTCACGACGGCAAACATCTGAACGACAAGGATGAAGCCGTGCGCCTGGAGTGCAACTTGTGCCACTCCATCCCTGTGGTTTCCGATGCAAAGGATTTGGTGACCACCATCGAGATCAACAGCGGCGGGATCGAGCCTGATTCGCATCTCAATCCCAACTGGATCAGCCTGCACAACAGTTCCCTGGATCAAACCTGTGCCCAATGCCATACCACCGAAGACGCAGGTGGAACAAGCGATACGTCTTTCTGCTCGAACAGCGCCTGTCACGGGAGTGTATTTACCTATGCCGGGTTCGATGCCCCCGCATTGCGGGAGATATTGAAGGATCAAATCCCCACTCCGCCCTCGGCTGAAGTTGCAAGTTTATCCAGCCCGCCCGCATATGATTCAAATATCGGCGCACTCTTCCAATCTAAATGCGGAGCCTGTCATGGCAAGTCCGCTTCCGGCGGATTAAATGTCACAACCTATGCGGACTTGATGAAGGGCGGAACGAATGGGGCGGTGATCGCCCCGAACGATTCCGCCAACAGTTTGCTGGTGAAAATTCAAAGCGAGAAACATTACCTCAATTTCACCGAAGAGGAATTGGACATCGTCAAGCAATGGATTGACGCAGGCGTCCCTGAAAAATAAGTTTGCCATGCAAAATACCCTTTGATTCAAAAAGGATGGCTGGCTTTGCGGTCTGCCATCCTTTTTGATTTGCAGCGCGAAGTGCGGCTCATAACTTTCGTGATAAACTGAATCTGTGTTGGACAAATTCCTGTACATTCTTTTGGAGCATACATGACCCTCTCTTTCAAATTCGGAACAGTCGGTTCCCCCATGGGTACACCCAAGAGACCGGGCGGATCAGTGGGCGCAATTGAATTCAGCAAATCCATCGGGTTGGATGCGATGGAACTGGGCTGGGTGCAGTCGGTGCGTGTGACCGAGGCGACCTGCGCCCTGATCAAGTCCGCGGGCAGGGAGCAGGATGTAGCGTTGAGCGTCCATGCGCCGTATTTCATCAACCTGAACGCCACCGACGAGGAATGGCCAAAATCCCGCAAGCGCCTGATGGACGCGGCGCATTACGGTTTTCTGGCGGGAGCGACAGATGTCATCTTCCATCCTGGCTCGTACTTTGCGAATGACCCGCTTGAGGTTTTAAAGGTTGCCATTCCACGGTTGAAAGACTGTGTGGACGAACTCAAAAAGAACGGCGATACAGTGACTCTCCGCCCGGAGACGATGGGCAAATCTGCCATGCTCGGTTCGTTTGAAGACGCCGTTGCAATGAGCAAGGCAATGGACATGGTACTGCCCTGCCTTGACTTTGCCCATCTGCATGCCCGTCCCGGTGACGGCACGATGAATACCTATGACGAGTGGTCACGGCTGTTGGAAATTTACGGCCGCGAACTCGGTGATAAGGACCTCAAGCGTTTGCATATCCATCTCTCCGGTATCGAGTATGGACCCAAAGGTGAGAAGAATCATCTCAAACTTGCCGAAGCGGACCTGGACATGAAGTCCCTGTTCAAAGCCTTGAACCAATTTGGTTGCGGTGGGCGCATCCTGTGTGAAAGCCCCGTCATGGAAGAAGATGCGCTGGTGATGAAGAAGACCTGGATGAAGGTCAGCGGGGA
>DAOUAS010000244.1:0-11424 GCA_034433295.1 Anaerolineales bacterium
CGGGTATTATCGCGCTGAATATCGCGGCGACCGTTGCCCATCACATGACCGACCCCGACCAACTGAGGGAGCAAGCCGAAGAAGAAGCCTTCGACAAAGTTGAAACCGCCACATTGAAACAAATTTCAAAGAACGCTGACCAACTAGCGGCGCAACTTGCCCCGACAATGGCGGCGGACTGGATGCGAAACACGCAAGCGCGGTATATGGCGCAACTTGGCACGGGCAAAATACCGACCCTGCTTGACGGCAAAGCCGAAGAAGTTACCGCGCCCGTCTATATGCCTATCCTGGCAGAAAAGCCAAAGGCACAACCGTTCAATATCGGCGCGTTGTGGCAAGGGCTTTTCAATGCGGCGGCTGGCAAGGGGCGGACGTTTGAAAGCGTGACGTCTTCGCCCGCTGTTGTCAACGAACCGAAGCCGACCGAAGCGAAAGCCGACCCGACCCCGACCGCTGACCCGTCTTTTCCCGAAGCGCCGAAGCCGTAAAGGTGACGGCGCGAACATGCGCCCGCTGTGGCAAGTTGTTTGACGGCTCTTTACTTGCGCGGTACTGTTCGCGCTCTTGCGAAAGCAAAGCATACAGGGAGCGCAAGCGATACGGGAATGCCCAAACGTCAAAAGACCTTCGGACATGCGCCCGCTGTGGCGTACAGTTTGAAGGCGCATTACATGGGCGGTACTGTTCGGGAGCGTGCAAGCAAAAGGCATACAGGGAGCGCAAAGCACGAAAGGCGGTGACGGTATGAGCGAAACACTTATATTTACCCGTCCCATGTACCGCGTTTTTGTTTTCATTGACGGGGATGAAGTTGACTTGGATATTCAACTAACCGCCAAAGGTAAACGCTATGCAAGAGGGCGGGCGCGTGGCTTCCATCGGCGCGTTGAAAGTGACGAAGAAGCCTTGACCGAAATTTTGAACGCCCGTGACAACTGGCAACCGCAACGAAACGAACGCCGACCCGACCGCGCTTTTGAAAGTCGGCAATTTGAAAATGCCTGAAAATGAGTCCGTTTTGTATTCGGACGATAAAACACACAGGCGGGGCATGTGGCGAGTCTCTACGGGCTTCCTGTGGCTTAGGGCGTGGCTTTTTATTGGCTACGCCCTATTTTTTACCCTGTTATTGGGTGCGAGAATGTATCTTCTAAAGACCAAAGAACGAAAGGGCAAACGGCATGAACCGAAGACGAAAATACAAGCAAAGCGTTTTGATAGGGCGAAGGAAACGCCCTGCAATTCTTGAAACGTTTGTCAAAGACAATTGCACGACCTACGCGGTTATCTCGAAAGGCAAAGTTATTGCAACAAGGTCAACGTCAAAAACACAGGATGACGAAGCCGCGCTTATGCGTTTATCGAAAGCCGTTTCAGGGCTGGCTTATGTGTATGTTATTCCAGTCCCACAAGAAAAAGAATCCACACTTGAACGATATTTCAAAGTAAACAACTGAAAGGACAAAAAGACCATGAATGAATATATGCTTGAACTTGTAAACGGTTGGGAATGGATATATGCGGATGACTATCACAAAGAACCAGCAACAACGACACACGCGGCGCGATATGTTTTTACTCGCGGAATGCGAACCGTTGAAACCGTCGAAGCGAAGAAAGTTATATCTATAACAAAGAACCCAAAGACAATAACAAATTACCCATAAGGAAAAATAAACCGTGAACAAAATAACTGTGACCAACAAAAAAGACCTTGCCCGCCTTGACCAAAACGCGGCGGCAATTTATTTGACTTCGCTGAATAGCGAATCGGGACGGCGAACCATGCGGCAAGCATTGAACCTTTGCGCTGGCTTGCTTTCAGAGAATGCGGACGCGCTGACATTTGCCTGGCATGACTTACGCTTTCAGCATGTGACCGCCATTCGCGCCAAACTGACCGAAGTTTACAAACCCGCAACTGTAAATAAACTTCTTGCGGCTGTGCGTGGTGTTTTGAAGTCGGCTTGGCAATCGGGGCAAATGTCCGCCGAAGACTTCCACAAAGCCGCAAGTGTGAAGGGCGTCAAGAATGACACATTACCAGCGGGGCGCGAATTGACACAAGGCGAAATAACCGCGCTTATGGCAGACTGTGAAGCCGACACAACGAACGCGGGCGCAAGGGACGCGGCAATTATCGGGCTTATGTACTCTTGTGGCTTGCGGCGTGAAGAAGTTGTAACGCTTGACCTGGCTGACTATGACACGGAATCGGGGCGGCTTGTGGTGCGTGGCAAGGGCAACAAAGAACGAATCGCCTGGCTGACAGGCGGGGCGGCTTGCGCCCTGGCTGACTGGCTGACTGTTCGCGGTGCTGACCCTGGCGCGTTGTTTGTGGCTGTCAATAAGTCGGGGCGTATTGTGAATTACAAGAACATGACGCCGAAGACCGTTTATAAAATGCTGGCAAAGCGGGCAACCGAAGCGGGCGTCAAGTCTTTTTCACCCCATGACATGCGGCGGACGTTTGTAAGTGACCTGCTTGACGCGGGCGCGGATATTACAACCGTTTCAAAAATGGCAGGGCATTCAAGCGTAACCACTACCGCCCGATATGACCGCCGACCCGAAGAAGCGAAGCGCAAGGCGGCAAGCCTGTTGCATGTGCCTTACATGGGGCGCGGATTATAGGCGAATGACTCGGCAAAAATGCCAGTTTTGACAGAATAAAAAACGCCCTACCTGTGACGGTAGGGCGTTCGTATAATTCCACATATAGCCATGAAGCGAAAAACAGTATAACGGCTTTCCTAAGTCATGCTTGTCTGCCAATTCCAACACATCCCCGCGCGTTGGGCGGGCGAAATTATACTGTGATTTTTCGATTTATGACACGTTTTGAGTTGACGATTTTCGATTGCTGGGTATAATGCCGCTCTTGCGTACTTAATCCCAATTCTGGAGCATCCCTCTTGAGCCGTGTCATCAACCCCGATTCTGTTGGAAAAGAACGAACCCGATTGATCAAGTCCATTGTGTTGTGTATGCGTGGAATGGCGAAAATGTCCGAAGTGACCCCTGAAGCCAAGGACATGGCGGCATTCATCGCGCTGGCGTTACAGTCCATTTCAGAGGGGATCGACGCCTCCGTCGCCGCCTGGGAAAAACGCGATTACTGGGTCAAGGCGGATAAATTCCGCATGGAATGGATGTGGGCGGGGCAAACCGCCGAGAAAATGAAGTCAGCTGTGCTGAATGATGACTGGGCTTCCATTGCCATGCTCATGCCACAGATCGCCTCGAAACTCGGCAATGTCGTCGTGTCAGATAACCACCGCCTCGGAAAGCCCTGGGCGGGGGCGTACACACTTTTGGCGTTACATCGCAAGTTGTAAACGCAAACCTCCGAAGTCCTGAAGGCTTCGGAGGTTTTTTGTTCTTTTATGCTTCCTGCAATTTCTTCAAATGCAGTTCGGTGTTGTTGAGCAGTTCGATCATCATCTCGCGGATGTGCGGGCTGAGATAGTGCATCTCCAGCGTGGAGAGTGGCAGGAAGCGCGCGCCGGCAACCACATGAATGCAGTTGGCGGCTCCGCATAGACAGATGAACGGGGCTTGCATCTCCCATTCCGTGGATGGATAGAAGAACGAAAGTTCCTCGCCTTTTTCGATGTCGCGGCGGGCGACCATCAACATGCGCTCCGTATCGAGGATCACATTGGGGTCGCATGAGTGATTCAATGCTGCCAGCTTGCCGACATGCGTGTGTTTGTCTTTCGCAATCTGCACGGTGAAGCGATTGGGCTTTTCCAGAACATTTTCGCTGGGAATGGAACAGATCGCTTCGCCCTTTTTATAAGTGTGTTTCGTGATAAGGGTTCGGAATTTATTTTCCGTTCTTATGACGAGTGTTTCCATTGTCGAGACCATTGTCTTCTCCTTGTATATCTACAATAAACAATATTGATTAGTATAGCAACAATGAAACATATGACAATGGTTTTATCTTAAAATATATGGATATTTTAAGATTGCACAAAAACACACATCAATGACGATGTGTGTTGATATGCGGGCAAAAATCACGCTATCGCGGAATCAATTCGAGTTGCGCGGGAGCGCGGCGTCCATCGAACAACAAATATGGAGCGGCGCGTTCGGCAGCAACGCTAAGTCTCCTCAACACGGAAGGGTCCCGCAAACGATTCGTCTTTCGCGCGCGCAGGATTGCGTCTGCCCCTTTTGGTCCAATCCCCGGCACGCGAATCAGGTCGCGCCTGTCCGCCTTGTTGATTTCGACAGGCTGTTCCCGTAAATTCATCTGCGCCCAGGCTTGTTTGGGATCGGTGTGAAGCGGCAGGTTGCTTTCGCGGGTAAAGGGCAGGTCTTCGAGATCGAAACCATAATCGCGCAATAAAAACGAAGCCTGATATAGACGATGCTCACGCAGCGGATTCGTGGGAGGCTTATTCTCGAACGGCGTATCAGGAATTGGGCTGAAGGCGGAAAAGTAGGCGCGTTTCAATCTCACATTTTTGTTCAGCCACGCAGTGGCGGTGAGTAGTTCGAGGTCGCTTTCATCGGAGCCGCCTGCAACAAATTGAGTGACAGTCGAAGGAGCGTGTCCCTTCCAAAATTTATAAGCAGGAACGTTGCTGCGGAATTCCTCCACCCATTTCAACGGTTCCAGCAGTTCCTCGAAGAACATTTTGTGCGGAGCAAGCCTGGCAAGCCGCTCGGTGTTTGGCGCTTCCAGGTTGATGGAAACGCGGTCCGCGAGCTGCATGGCACGATACACCTGATCCTTTTCCGCGCCCGGCATGATCTTCAAATGGATGTATCCGCGATATTGATATTTCCCGCGCAGGATTTCAGCGGTGGCGATGAGTTTATCCTGCGTTCGCGCACCGCCGCCCGCCAGCCCGGAACTGAGGAACATGCCCTCGGCCATTTTCATTGCCGACAGTTTTGCAAAAAGGCTTGCAAACTCATCCGGTTTGAAGGTTGCGCGCCGAAAGTCGCGCCCGGCGCGGAAGGGGCAGTAGAAGCAATCCCGCTCACAAACCGAAGAGAGAAGGGTTTTGAGCAGCATGATACGTTGCCCGTTGGGGAGTTGGGCAGGATGGACAAAGGACTGGTCCCGCTCCCTCGGACTGAAACAGGCCGGGGCGGCGGCGGAAGGCGAAGGTTCGTCATCCGCCTCGAAAGTCATTTGAGAAGCCAGGAGTTTGAGAGTCTCGGCTGAGTCCATGATTTATATTTTAGAACATATTTTCTATTCACGCAAGGGCAATTTTGTGTCATAATGCTACAAGTTTTTGGCTGCAAAACTTCAAAAAACACCATAAAGTTGCATACTCCCATGACTCCTAGAAAAGTTGAGGGAAGGGGAAAAAGGGAGTCCCATCGCATATTAGACCGGTTTTCGCTTTTCGTTTTCTGTTCATCGTATCGTTCAAACCATTTGACAAGGAGTACCGACGAATGAGCAAAAGAGAAAAAATGCCCCGCGACGAAATTACCCGGCAGGATGTGAGATCAGGTTGCGTCCAGCAAATGTTCCATGACATGGGGGGGTTTGATAAGTTCGCCAGATTCCGTTTAGCGCCTACGCCTTAAAGATAAATACCGTCGGGTTGACTGATTTCAGCGCGCGGTGACCGTTGTTGTTGTGACGGGACTGCCTGCCGCTGGCAAAACGCGCATACACTGTGCGTTTGCCGTGCGTGTAATTAGTCCAACCAACCTGCCAAGTCCTCTGTCTGTTGACGGCGTCTCGATACTGTGGACTTTTTTTATTCGTATCGCAGTGCTGTGAATAAGAAAACCGAAAATTCCCCGAAGGGGCGGGGAAGAAGGAGGCGAACCGCGTATCCATATGTTTCTTTCTAGCTTTCTGTTCATCGGATCGTTCAAAAACCATTTCACAAGGAGTATTGACGTATGAGCAAGAAAGAACAATTATCCCGTGAAGACCAAATTCAGCAGGATATGAAGGAGCTTCACAAACTGGGTTATGCCCAGCAGCTGTTCCGCGAGATGGGCGGTTTTTCGAATTTCGCCATCTCATTTTCCATCATCTCCATTTTGACCGGCGCGATGCTGCTATTTGGTTATGGTCTCAAATTCGCCGGGCCCATCATCAACACGGTCGGCTGGCCTGTGGTCAGTATCTTCACCTTATGTATCGCTGCTTCCATGGCCGAAATTGCATCCTCCTATCCCACAGCCGGAGGCCTGTACTTTTGGGCCTCGAAACTTGGCAATGTGGGCTTTGGCTGGGTGACAGCATGGCTGAACATGGTCGGGCAGGTCACCATTACCGCCGGCATCGATATTGCAGTCGCCATTTATGGAGTCGGTTTGGTCACCCGAATGTTCGGCCTCGATCCGAATGCCCCTGCGCTTGGCGGGCTTTTCGGCTGGACGCTGAGCAGTTGGGGCTTCTATATCTTCATCATGATCATCGTGATGATTCCGCAGGTGTTGATCAACATCTTCGGCATCAAACTGACTGCCAAATTAAACGACTTCAGCGTGTACTGGCACATCGGCGGCGTGTTGATCATTGCCATTCTGATGACCTTCTTCGGCAAGATTCACCAGCCCTGGTCGTTTGTGATGCAAGCGGTCAACACAGTCAATCCATTGGATGCGTCCTCGGCAACATTTGCAGATGGCACTACAGGCCCAGCCCTGGTGTTTGGCAACGCAGTGATGAAATCACCGTTCTTTGCCATTTTCCCCGGCATGGTCGATATATATAAGATGGCGCCTCTTGGTTTTGTGTTTGTGCTTGGCTTCCTACAGGCCCAGTGGACCTACACCGGCTATGACGCCTCTGCTCACGTGGCCGAAGAGACCGTTCTTGCCCGTTTGAATAGCGCCTGGGGAGTCTTCCTTTCTGTGGCGGTTTCCTCTGTTGTGGGTTACATTGTCCTGATGGCATTCACCTTTGCCATTCCGGATATTGCAGCCACTGCCAACGACCCATACCCGGTTTTGTACATTGCCTACGCAAGCTTGAACACATTCCTGGCAAATGTCGTGGCGATCATCGTCTTCGGCGGCATGTGGCTGTGCGGTCTCGCGACCGTGACCAGCATGAGCCGCATGTTCTTCGCATTCGCCCGCGATGACGGCATGCCCTTCTCCGACGCTTTCCGTGAAATTCACCCCAAATTGCGCACGCCGGTTAAATCGATTCTGATTACCAGCGTTTTGGCGGTTTTGGTGACCGTGTATTCCGCCGCTTATTATGTTGTGACATCCATTTCTGTTATCACGCTCTATGTCGCATACAATATTCCGATTTTCCTTAACCTGCGCAACAAGCTGATGAAGAAGGGTATATATACCACCAAGGAAAATGCCCCTTGGAATCTTGGCGCATTTGGACCAATTCTAAATGTGATTGCATTGATCTACACGGTCTTTATCTGTATCTTGTTCATCCTTCCACCCAATGAACTGGTGCTGTGGACCATGCTGCTCTTTGCGATCATCCTTGTGATTTATTGGTTTGGTTACGCCAAGACGCACTTCACAGGGCCCAAGGCCGCTGACGAAGCCGAACTCCGCCGCATCGAAGCCGAGATGGCTGCCGCTGCCAAGGGCAAGGGCGACGATTAGTTTCTTTCTCCTCGTAGCGTCACCCTGAGTGACATTAATCATCGTTGCAGCCCTCCCAATTGGATGGGAGGGCTGTTTTTTAGGGAAACAGGATAAAATTCAGGCATGACCGCGCCCGAATCCCTCTGTAAACTGGTCGAGACGTTCGAACAAAACCTGAACGAATACCGCACCCACAAGAATGAGACGGAATTGCGCCGTCAATTTTTGGACCCGTTCTTCGAGGCGTTGGGCTGGGACGTGACCAATGCCAAAGGCTACGACGAGCGCCGCAAGGAAGTGGCGCACGAACTTTCGGTGGAGATCGACGGTCAGCAGAAGAAGGCGGATTACGCTTTTAGGACGGGGACGGACAAATTCGATTTTCTGGTGGAAGCCAAGAAGCCTTCGGTCAAAATCGAGAGCAACCCGATTCCCGCCTTCCAGTTGAAACGTTACGGGTGGAGCGCCAAACTGCCGGTCAACATCCTGACCGACTTCGAGCATTTCGCGGTCTACGATTGCCGCGTGAAGCCCAATCACAATGACAAGGTTTCGGCGGGGCGGATTTCGTTGATCCACTACAAAGATTACGTCGAAAAATGGGACGAGATCGTCGCGCTCTTTTCACCCGAAGCCATCCGCAAGGGATCGCTGGATAAGTTCACCGAAGGCGTGAAGGGCAGGAAGGGCACCGCCGATGTGGACGATGCCTTTTTGCAGGAGATCGAACGCTGGCGCGAACTGCTGGCGAAGAATATTGCCCTGCGGAACCCCAATATCGACGTGCCGGGTTTGAACTATGCCGTGCAGATGACCATCGACCGTATTATCTTTTTGCGGATCTGCGAGGAGCGCGGCATCGAGCCTGAAAACCAGTTGCTTGACCTTGTCACCCACCCCCTCCGTCCCGCCTTCGGCGGAGACACCTCCCCCAAATCCGACTGGGGTTCGTCGGATTTGGGGGAGGGCAGGGTGGGGGTCTACTCAGAACTCTGCCATTTATTCCAGCAGGCGGACACCAAATACAACTCCGGCTTGTTTCACTTCAAACACGAGAAGGAATCCATCAGCCGTCCCGATGACCTGACCCAGGGTCTCGACATCGACGATAAAGTCTTGAGGGACATCATCTCGAATCTGTATTACCCCAAAAGCCCCTACGCCTTTCTCTACATCCCCTCCGATATTTTGGGACAGGTGTATGAGCGTTTCCTCGGCAAGGTGATTCGCCTGACGCCCGCCCACCAGGCAAAGGTGGATGAAAAGCCCGAAGTGCGCAAGGCGGGCGGCGTGTTCTATACGCCGACCTTCATCGTGACCTACATTGTGGCGAATACGCTCGGCAAACTGCTGCGCGGACTGACGCCCAAAGAGGCGGCGAAACTCAAGATCGTAGACCCCGCCTGCGGGTCAGGGACTTTCCTGCTCGGCGTGTTCGAGTACCTGCTGGACTGGCATCTGAACTGGTTTACAGAAAACGATCCCGAAAAATGGGTGAAGAGCAAGGCAATTACCCCCTCCGTCCCTGCGGGATACCTCCCCCATTTTCCGCAGGAAAATGGGGGAGGGCGGGTGGGGGTGAGTTACCGCCTGACCACTGCAAAGAAAAAGGAAATCCTGCTCAACAACGTCTACGGCGTGGACATCGACCCGCAAGCCGTGGAAGTGACCAAGCTCTCGCTGCTGTTGAAGGTGTTGGAAAACGCTAGCGGACAAATGGAACTCGGCATGGAGCGCATCCTGCCCGACTTGGGGAACAACATCAAATGCGGCAACTCGCTGGTGGGGGAGGACTACTTCGAAGGCAAGTTGATCGTGGACGATGACGAACGCCAGCGCATCAATCCGTTTGACTGGAAGCGCGAGTTCCCCGAAGTGTTTGACCCCCACCGTCACTCCGTGACACCTCCCCCAAATTCCGAAGTGCGGAATTTGGGGGAGGTTGGGAGGGGGTTTGATGTTGTGGTCGGCAATCCGCCGTACATCCGTATTCAAGCCATGCAGGAATGGGCGGCGGAACAGGTGGAATACTTCAAGCGGAAATACAAAGCCGCGAGCAAGGGGAATTATGACATTTACGTGGTCTTCATCGAAAAGGCTTTGAGCCTGCTCAATGAAAAAGGCAGGCTGGGATTCATCCTGCCGCACAAATTCTTCAACGCGCAATATGGCGAACCTGTGCGAGACTTGATCGCGCAGGGCAGACACATCTCGAAGGTTGTTCACTTTGGCGACCAGCAGGTTTTTGAAGGCGCGACAACCTACACCTGCCTGCTGTTTTTGGACAAACAAGGGCATGACGAATTCGAGTTTACGAAAGTCAGTGATCTTGGAAATTGGCGCAATGTCCAGACTTCCGAAGTCTCGGAGACTTCGGAAGTCTCTGGCGCAATCAACGCCGCAAACCTCACTTCGGCGGAGTGGAATTTCACCGTTGGCAAGGGCGCGGGATTATTCGAGAAATTAAGCCGAATGCCTGTGAAGTTGGGAGATGTTGCTGATATTTTTGTAGGATTGCAGACAAGCGCAGATGATGTTTTTATTATGGATTTGATCGAAGAAAAAGCAAATACATTGCGATTAAAGTCAAAAGCGCTAGACACTGAATGGACGCTTGAAAAGGGTTTGCTGTTTCCGATAGTAAGCGGGACTGATGTTGTTCGATATACCGATTTGCCTGAAAGACAATATGTATTATTTCCATACGAAATTGAAAATGAAAAAGCAAGTTTGGTGGAGTTTAGCCAAATACAAAAGCGCTTTCCAAAAACCGCTGATTATTTAATTGCAAACAAAAAGAGACTTGAAGAACGAGAAAATGGAAAAATGAAAGGGGCACGCTGGTATGGATATATTTACCTGAAAAATATGACACGCCAGTCCACTAGAAAGTTATGTGTTCCAAGATTGGTTGACAGGTTGTATTCCGCTTACGACATTCATGCTAATCATTTTCTTGATAATGTAGACGTGGGTGGTTTGACATTGAAAACTGAGTTTGAAAAACATGAATTAATTTATTTACTCGGTTTGTTGAATTCAAAATTACTCAGATGGTATTTCCCTTATATCAGTGCGCCATTTCGTGGCGGTTGGTTTTCTGCGAATCGTCAATTTTTATCTCAACTCCCCATCCGCGCCATCAACTTCTCCGACCCCGCCGAAAAAGCCGCACACGACAAAATGGTCTCGCTGGTCGAGTCCATGCTGGCGCTGCACAAGAGCCTCGCGTCCGCGCAAAGTCCGCACGAAAAGGAACGTCTCGAACGTCAGATCGAGTCAACAGATGGGCAGATCGACAGGTTGGTTTATGAGTTGTATGGTTTGACGGATGAAGAGATAAGGATTGTGGAATCTTGATGTCGTTCTGAGCCGCTGATGGTCGAGTAGCCCCGCGTTCTTTGCGGGGCGTACCGAGACCCAGCGGCGAAGAACCCCTGCCCCGATACGTAGAGACCCTTCGGTCGCGGAGAGCGCGCTCCCTCAGGGCGACACATGGAAAGTTTTTATGAGCAAAGAATTTACGTTTACATCATGACAAATAAATCACGCACTCTATATACTGGCGTCACCAACAACCTGATGCGCCGCGTGTATGAACATAAAAACAAACTCATTGCGGGCTTCACCAGCAAGTACAACATTCAATTTCTCGTCTATTACGAAGCAGGCTCCGATATCCATGCCGCGATTGCGCGTGAAAAACAAATCAAGGGCTGGCTGCGGTCAAAGAAAATCGCCCTGATCGATTCGATGAACCCAACATGGAAGGACTTAAGCGAAGAGTGGATTGTAACCACACAAAACGCAAACGAAACAAAAGAGTCTGCCCTTAGCAAACCAAAGAGTTATCGATAACACGAT